>NZ_JBJQMC010000016.1:0-125022 GCF_046486085.1 Escherichia sp. WS568 | reverse complement strand
GAGAAATACAGTTGATTAAACGTCTGCAGCAATTCGTACCGGATGCCTTACCCGTGGTGCGTAAAGCCAGCTGGCACTGCAGACAATGTCACCACGATTATTATGGGGAGCAGTACTGCACACACTGCCAGACCGGAGGATTCAGTATTCCCCGGACAACTCAGGAGGAAATATGCGAATTCTGAACTGTTATATGGCGAATGACAGCAAAGGCCATTTTGTTACGGCGAAAGAAGCTGCGAAGCACAACCGACAGGACGTTTTGTGCTGTGTGTCCTGTGGATGCCCGTTAACACTTCAGCGGGGCAATGACGGACAACCACCGTGGTTTGAACATGACCAGATGACTGTCGCTGAAAAAATCCTGCTGCGATGTACCTGGCTTGACCCGGCGGAGAAAGAGGCCCGTCGTTTGCATCTGCAGGGCATGACGGTTCCGGATTATACGGTGAAGGTGAGAAAGTGGTTTTGTGTGATGTGTGACGAAGATTATGAGGGGGAAAAGTGCTGCCCACGCTGCGGTACCGGGGTATACAGCAGGGCGTGGGGGCGGCAGGAGGTGCCGTCGGAAGATGCCAGGGCTGATAATCCGTTACAGAGGCTGTAATGGTTGCCTCCGGAGCAGTTTGCGGTGATGCCTTTCCCGGGAATGGATTGCCAGTGCGGGGACTGTGGAGCTTAATTCCGGTGTTGGTGGCCTTTCCGTTGATTTTATGCCAACAGCCCCCTGTGACTGACAGGCTGCCTCGTCATTCCATTCGTATCTCCAGTAACAGGGGGTTGTATTGTATTTTATTGTGCCGGTTCAGGTGTGCGTTTCCCGGCGCGTCTGCACCGGCTTAACCAAATTCAACAGGGATAAAATAGTGGTAAGCGTACAGCCTGAACCGTCTGGTCAGAATCTGACGAATTAGACAAAGTGGTGTCCACCAAATAAGTAGTGGGAACCAAAGTGTCAGATATGCAGAAAAATGTGACTCCCGGCAGGTGAAAAGGCTGCCCTAATTATCCTCCCGAATTTAAACAGCAGCTCGTTGCTGCCTCCTGTGAACCCGGGATATCCATCTCAAAACTTGCTCTTGAAAATGGCATTAACGCCAATCTGTTGTTCAAATGGCGACAACAATGGCGCGAGGGAAAGCTGCTATTACCTTCTTCAGAGAGCCCCCAGCTACTTCCTGTGACTCTCGATGCAGCTGCCGAACAGCCAGAATCGCTCGCAGAGGACCCGGAAACCCTCAGTATCAGCTGTGAGGTAACGTTCCGGCACGGGACGCTCCGCTTCAATGGCAATGTCAGCGAAAAGCTCCTGACTCTGCTGATACAGGAACTGAAGCGATGATCCCGTTACCTTCCGGGACCAAAATTTGGCTGGTTGCCGGTATCACCGATATGAGAAATAGCTTCAACGGCCTGGCTGCGAAAGTACAAACGGCGCTGAAAGACGATCCCATGTCCGGCCATATTTTCATTTTCCGGGGCCGCAGCGGCAGTCAGGTTAAACTGCTGTGGTCCACCGGTGACGGACTGTGCCTCCTGACCAAACGGCTGGAGCGTGGGCGCTTCGCCTGGCCGTCAGCCCGTGATGGCAAAGTGTTCCTTACGCAGGCGCAGCTGGCGATGCTGCTGGAAGGTATCGACTGGCGACAGCCCAAGCGGCTGCTGACCTCCCTGACCATGCTGTAAATCTCTTTATCCTGGTTGTCACAGAATAAGCCCGGTAAAATACGGGCTTATGAACGACATCTCTTCTGACGACATCTTCCTGCTGAAACAGCGCCTGGCCGAACAGGAAGCGCTGATCCACGCCCTGCAGGAAAAGCTGAGCAACCGGGAGCGCGAAATAGACCATCTGCAGGCGCAGCTGGATAAACTCCGCCGGATGAACTTCGGCAGTCGTTCCGAAAAAGTCTCCCGCCGTATCGCACAAATGGAAGCCGATCTGAACCGGCTTCAGAAAGAGAGCGATACGCTGACTGGTAGGGTGTATGACCCGGCAGTACAGCGTCCGTTGCGTCAGACCCGCACCCGTAAGCCGTTCCCTGAATCACTACCCCGTGACGAAAAGCGACTGTTGCCTGCGGCGCCGTGCTGCCCGAACTGCGGCGGTTCACTGAGCTATCTGGGCGAGGATACCGCCGAACAGCTGGAGTTGATGCGTAGCGCCTTCCGGGTTATCCGGACGGTACGGGAAAAACATGCCTGTACTCAGTGCGATACCATCGTGCAGGCACCTGCACCTTCGCGGCCCATCGAGCGGGGTATCGCCGGACCGGGGCTGCTGGCCCGCGTGCTGACCTCGAAGTATGCAGAGCACACCCCGCTGTATTGCCAGTCAGAAATATACGGCCGGCAAGGTGTGGAGCTGAGCCGTTCACTGCTGTCGGGCTGGGTGGATGCATGCTGCCGGCTGCTGTCTCCGCTGGAAGAGGCGCTTCATGGCTATGTCATGACTGACGGCAAACTCCATGCCGATGATACCCCGGTCCAGGTACTGCTGCCGGGTAATAAGAAGACCGGGCGGTTGTGGGCGTATGTTCGTGATGACCGCAATGCCGGGTCAGCGTTGGCACCTGCAGTGAGGTTCGCTTACAGCCCGGACAGAAAAGGCATCCATCCGCAGACTCATCTTGCTTGCTTCAGCGGTGTGCTGCAAGCGGATGCGTACGCCGGGTTCAACGAGCTGTATCGCAATGGTGGGATAACGGAAGCTGCCTGCTGGGCTCATGCCCGCCGAAAGATCCACGATGTGCACGTCCGCATCCCGTCAGCACTGACGGAAGAAGCCCTGGAGCAGATCGGTCAGTTGTACGCCATAGAGGCGGATATAAGGGGAATGCCGGCAGAGCAGCGGCTTGCTGAACGTCAGCGAAAAACGAAACCGCTGTTGAAATCCCTGGAAAGCTGGTTGCGTGAAAAGATGAAGACCCTGTTCTTCGGCTCTGGCCATGGTGGTGAGCGGGGAGCGCTACTGTACAGCCTGATCGGGACGTGCAAACTGAATGACGTGGATCCAGAAAGCTACCTTCGCCATGTGCTTGGCGTCATAGCAGACTGGCCGGTCAACCGGGTCAGCGAACTGCTTCCGTGGCGCATAGCACTGCCAGCTGAATAACACATCCCCGTCAATACGGCCCTCGCTGTACGCTTACATATAAAGCTCCGTCAGATATTATGGTGAACAGAACGTTTCTGCGCTGTCTTGCTAGGGCGATAAACACCTAGCTATGTCGTTTGTGTAGTAGGCCCTGGATATTGGGGCTATGAGTGCAGCGAAGGCTGTCAGGAACAACGACCGCTTAAGAGCTTTATTACCCCGCCTTGACGGATGTTCTCCTCGTATTGACGAACTGGAACGCCGGATTGTCAGCGCCAATGATATAAGACGGTAAATCACCATTTGGATTAGCTCGATCCATCCAACATGTTGTTTCCTAGAGGTTCTTACATCAGAAAGGACATCAACATACTGAGCAGAGAAGACTTTTAGATGGTAAAGCAAATGCGCTAGCAGGGCGAGTACATTGTCGATATTGCGACTCAGGTTGGTTATTCTGAGCGAACTTGTACCGGCGGTCAGTCTGAAGCTGCAGCCACTTATTCTTCCGGATCACAGGTAATCATATATGGCAAACTGTAATACAGTCGCTTGTACTGAAAAGTATTATGTATAAAATAGAATCTGTATTCATATCAGCACAAGGGACCACCAAATCCCGGCAGCATTCCTTACGTCAGTTATCCCGCATCACCCTGTGAGTGCGGGATTTTTTTTGAGGTTCCTTTTTATTGAATATATATAAATAATGAATAATCGTGGATTCTGATAATCCCCTGCAGGGTGCAATCAGGTAAACAGTAAATACATCAGTTCATACCGTTTGTCTTTTTTTAACAAAGAAAATAGTCCTGGAGTAGTTCCCGGGCATTTGCCCGGGATGATTACTGTTTTAACGGATTATTAATCTTTGCATATTCAAATGGACTGATAAATCTTTCTCTGTTTGCATTCAGAAAATCGGCCCACCACTGTAGCATCAGTCGGCGTTCTCCCAGATGTTCTGCTTTATGAATGTAAGCAGCACGTACACCATTACGCTCCTGATGACTCATCTGACGTTCCACTGCATCACGGGACCACAATCCTGATTCTATTAACGCGCTACATGCCATCGTCCTGAATCCATGCCCACAGATATCCTGGGTTGTGTCATATCCCATAACTCTGAGGGCTTTATTTACGGTGTTTTCACTGATTGGTTTATGCGGGTCATGTGCTCCCGTAAAGACCAGACCATTTTCACCAGCCCATGTCTGAAGTTCTGTAAGTATAGCTACAGCCTGCTTGCTGAGGGGAACAAGATGCGGAGTTCTCATCTTGGAACCCCGGTGCGAGAAATTTACGCCTGGCAGAGGCTCGCGTTCAGCAGGAATAGTCCACATGGCATTTTCAATATCAATTTCTGACCAGCGGGCATATCTGAGTTCACTGGAGCGAATAAAAACCAGTAAATTCAGCATAACAGCAAGTCGGGTAACAGGCTGACCTTTATAACTGCCAATACGGGACAGAAGTTCAGGAAGACGTGAAAGATCAAGAGCGGGGCGATGCTGGCGTTTTACAGTGGTCAATGCGCCAGCCATATCCAGAGCAGGATTATATCTGATGATGCCAGACTGTACGGCATAACGCATTACAGCAGATATCCTTTGCTGCAGACGACTGGCGATTTCATAAATCTGTTTAGCCTCTGCAGCGCGAACTGGGATAAGCAGGTCCGGAGTGTTGAGTTTTGTGATATCCCGGTTGCCGATAAAAGGGAAAACATGCGTATCGAGGCTTTTGAGTACTTTATCGCTGTGTGATTGTGTCCATTGTTTATTACTGGCATGCCAGCGTCGTGCAATATGTTCAAAAGAGAGTTGTAAACCAGGGGCTACTTTTTTAGCTCTTTTCTGTTCGCAAGGGTCAATCCCCGCCGAAATTAGTTTTCGGGCCTCATCCCGTTTTGCACGAACTTCGGAGAGAGAAACTTCTGGATACACACCAAGTGCAAGAGTCTTCTCCTTACCCAAAATACGATAACGGAGACGCCAGTAACGGGAACTATTGGGATGTACCAGCATGAGCATGCCAGCTCCGTCAGTGAGTTTATACGCCTTGTCAGTGGGCTTTGCAGCCCGAATTTTTGCGTCAGTCAGTGCCATATTTCAGCCTTCTGAATGCGTTAAAGAGGGTACAAATTCTGTCGAACTGAGGTATACCCGCAATTATACCCACACAATGGGGTTGATGTGGGGGGAATCTGGTTGAGTTCGGTAGAATTGATTTGGAGGAAGAACACTTAAATCATGGTGTTCTGAAACGAAAAACGGACCTCCGTGGAGGTCCGTTGATATGAATTTGGTGCCCGGACTCGGAATCGAACCAAGGACACGGGGATTTTCAATCCCCTGCTCTACCGACTGAGCTATCCGGGCAACGGGGCGCATTAAACCTGATTCGCCTCGTCTCGTCAATCAAATTTCTTCAATTTAGGGCAGACTGCACAATCTATCATCACTTTGCCGCTATTGCACGCATTGTCAGGCAAACCAGGCGGTCCAGGCGGCGGAAAGCGGCATTGCCAGAAGGAGTGCTGGAAGCATGTTGACCACCGGGAACATTTTAATGCCACAGATGCGTAATCCGGTTGCCAGCAGCAATAAACCGCCTACGGCGCTGAAGTCTGCCATCATCGACGGTGTGGTCAGCGGTAATATCAGCGCGGCAGCCCACGCCAGCGTATCAGTAATGGGATACTAATTACCGACACCGCAATACCCAACGAGCAGGCGAAGATCATCGCCGTAAAGAAATCGAGAAATGACTTGGCGATTAAAATACTCGGGTCGCCGGTCATCCCTTCGTTCATCGCCCCGAAGATCCCGGTGTCGCTGGCGCAAAACAGGACAATAATCGCGACATAATTCTGAATAAAAGATTCATGCGCTGGCTTCTTACGTGAGTGGCGAAACAGATTTTGTGCTTTGGTGACCGCGGTATTGACGCCTTTTTCCAGCAGACACATTTCGCCGATTAATGCACCGAGTAAGGTTGCTAAAACCATCGCCGGAAGGTTGGCGCATTTCACCACCAGTAAAATACCAATCCCCAGCGATGCCAGACCAAAAATTGATGTCATGGAGACGCGGATACGTTCCGGTAAGCGTTGACTAAGGAGTGCACCGAGAACGCCACCCAGTAATACTGCACTTGCGTTGATAAAAGGACCGATGACCACAAGAGTTCCTGTTAGCTGCATTGTCTGATTTTCTTATTATGAACGTTTGGCTCCTTCGATGGCTTGTTTGTTCGCAAAGTCCTGGCTTGCACGCTCTGGTGAAAGGTGCCATGATTGCGCGAATTTTCTCCTCTCTGTACGGAGTTTGCCCGATGCACGCCATCTCCTTACATTCTCTCGCTTATCGCCGTTTCGCGCGAAACGTTTCCCTTTCTATGTTACTGCTCATGCGGTGAAGTTAACGCACGCTCACTGCAGGACAACAGTAAAATCAGAGCGTTTCTGCTTTTACTGATGTCTGGCGGTCGGAGCTGGTGACCAGTTTGACCCATATCTCATGGGGCAGGGTTTTCCACCTTGTCCGGTATTCTTACTTCCCCGAAACGGGTTTGCGCTTATGAAATCAATGAATATTGCCGCCAGTAGTGAACTGGTATCCCGACTTTCTTCTCATCGTCGCGTGGTGGCGTTGGGAGATACTGATTTTACGGACGTCGCGGCAGTCGTCATTACCGCTGCGGATAGTCGCAGTGGCATTCTTGCGTTGCTTAAGCGCACCGGTTTTCATCTACCGGTGTTTTTGTATTCCGAACATGCTGTTGAATTACCTGCGGGCGTTACGGCGGTAATCAACGGCAACGAGCAGCAGTGGCTGGAGCTGGAATCCGCAGCCTGTCAGTATGAAGAGAATTTGCTGCCACCGTTTTATGACACGCTGACGCAGTACGTTGAGATGGGCAACAGCACCTTTACTTGCCCTGGACATCAACATGGTGCGTTTTTTAAAAAGCATCCTGCCGGACGCCATTTTTACGATTTCTTTGGTGAGAACGTCTTTCGCGCCGATATGTGTAACGCTGACGTAAAATTGGGCGATCTGCTTATTCATGAAGGATCGGCGAAGGATGCGCAGAAATTCGCAGCCAAAGTCTTTCATGCCGATAAAACCTATTTTGTGCTGAACGGCACATCGGCAGCGAATAAAGTGGTGACGAATGCGCTGTTAACGCGTGGCGATCTGGTGCTCTTCGACCGTAACAACCATAAGTCGAATCATCACGGCGCGCTGATTCAGGCGGGGGCGACGCCGGTCTATCTGGAAGTTTCACGTAACCCGTTTGGTTTCATTGGCGGTATTGATGCGCACTGTTTTAATGAAGAGTATCTGCGCCAGCAAATTCGCGACGTTGCGCCAGAAAAAGCTGAGTTGCCGCGCCCGTTTCGCCTGGCGATTATTCAGCTGGGAACCTATGACGGCACTGTCTATAACGCCCGTCAGGTGATCGATACCGTTGGGCATCTGTGTGATTACATTCTGTTTGATTCCGCGTGGGTCGGTTACGAACAGTTTATCCCGATGATGGCGGATAGCTCGCCGCTGCTGTTAGAACTTAACGAAAACGATCCGGGGATCTTTGTGACCCAGTCGGTGCACAAACAGCAGGCGGGATTCTCACAGACGTCGCAGATCCATAAAAAAGATAACCATATCCGTGGACAGGCGCGTTTTTGCCCGCATAAGCGGTTGAATAATGCCTTTATGCTCCATGCTTCTACCAGCCCGTTCTATCCGCTGTTCGCCGCGCTGGACGTTAACGCCAAAATTCATGAAGGGGAGAGTGGGCGTCGGCTGTGGGCGGAGTGCGTTGCGTTGGGGATTGAAGCCCGGAAGGCGATTCTTGCGCGCTGTAAGCTGTTCCGCCCGTTTATCCCGCCCGTTGTTGATGGCAAATTGTGGCAGGATTATCCGACGTCAGTGTTAGCCAGCGACCGCCGTTTTTTCAGTTTTGAGCCGGGGGCGAAGTGGCACGGCTTTGAAGGATATGCCGCGGATCAGTATTTTGTTGATCCGTGCAAGCTGTTACTCACCACGCCGGGTATCGATGCTGAAACCGGCGAATATAGCGACTTTGGCGTTCCGGCGACGATTCTGGCGCACTATCTGCGTGAGAACGGCATTGTGCCGGAGAAGTGCGATCTCAATTCCATTCTGTTCTTATTAACTCCGGCGGAAAGCCACGAGAAGCTGGCGCAACTGGTGGCGATGCTGGCGCAATTTGAACAGCATATTGAGGATGACTCGCCGCTGGCTGAGGTGTTGCCGAGCATTTATAACAAATATCCGGTGCGCTATCGCGACTACACCCTGCGCCAGTTGTGTCAGGAGATGCACGATTTGTATGTCAGTTTCGACGTCAAAGACCTACAAAAAGCGATGTTCCGCCAGCAGAGTTTCCCGTCAGTGGTGATGAATCCCCAGGATGCGCATAGCGCTTATATTCGCGGTGAAGTGGAGTTGGTGCGGATTCGTGATGCCGAAGGGCGAATTGCGGCAGAAGGGGCGTTGCCTTATCCCCCTGGCGTGCTTTGCGTGGTGCCCGGGGAAGTCTGGGGCGGGGCGGTCCAACGTTATTTCCTTGCGCTGGAAGAAGGGGTGAATTTGCTGCCAGGTTTTTCACCGGAGCTGCAAGGTGTCTATAGCGAAACCGATGCGGATGGCATGAAACGGTTGTACGGTTATGTGTTGAAGTAAGAAAAAAAACGGGTCACCTTCTGGCGACCCGTTTTTCTTTGCGTAATTAGTGGCTAACCGTCTGTGTGCCTGTCGGGACACGAACGTGTTTATATTTGAACATCGCCATGAACGCGAAGGCCAGAACCACGGAGTAACCCGCGAAAATCAGCCATACGGTCTGCCAGTCGGTAATGCCGTTTTGGGTGTACATCTCAACCACTTTACCGCTCACGATGCCGCCGAGGATACAGCCGAAGCCGTTAGTCATCATCAGGAACATCCCCTGCGCACTGGCGCGAATTGCCGGGCTAACTTCTTTTTCGACAAACACCGAACCAGAGATGTTGAAGAAGTCGAATGCGCAGCCGTAAACAATCATCGACAGAACCAGCAGCACGGTACCGAACGGAGTCGGGTCACCGTAAGCAAACAGCGCAAAACGCAGGATCCACGCCACGATACTGATCATCATTACGTTCTTAATGCCGTAGCGGCTTAAGAAGAACGGGATGGTCAGAATGAACAGCGTTTCAGAGATCTGCGAAATCGACATGATGATTGACGCATGCTGCACGATGAAGCTGCTGGCAAACATCGGATCTTTGTCGAAACTGTGCAGGAAGGTGTTACCGAACATGTTGGTAATCTGCAGTTCCGCGCCCAGCAGCATTGAGAAGATGAAGAAGATTGCCATACGCTTGTTTTTAAACAGCGCGAATGCATCGAGGCCCAGCAGGGTTGTCCAGCTCTGATTCGCTTGCTGTTTAGCAACCGGAATGTGCGGCAGAGTCAGGGTAAACAGAACCAGAACGGCGGAAAGAGCTGCGCCAATATACAGCTGCATGTGGCTTAATTCGAAGCCAGACAGGCTCACCACCCACATTGCCATGATAAAGCCAATGGTGCCCCAGATACGGATTGGCGGGAAGTCAGTAACGATATCCATCCCGGCATTTTGCAGGCGATAGTAAGAGATGGTGTTGATTAACCCAAGCGTTGGCATATAAGCAAACGAGTTAATCAATATCACAAGGAACATCGCTTCCGGCGTCGTGACCTGTGCCGCCATGAACAGCGTGATAGCGCCAATGGTGTGGCAAATGGCATATACCCATTTCGCACTTAACCATTTGTCGGCCACAATCCCCAGCAGCGCAGGCATAAAGACCGCGGCGATACCCAGTGAACTATAAACTGCGCCGATAGAAGCACCGTCAAACTTCAGGGTAACAAACATATAGGAGCCGAGGGTCGTCAGCCAACTTCCCCACAGACAGAACTGCAGAAAAGAGAGGATTTTCAGCTGCAGCTTAAGATTCATGTTAATTTCCTCACATCGTGATGCGGATGAGTGTTTGAAAAAGCACATTTGACCGTGCGAGATGATGGGATTCTATCAACTTCGCGGACTGGTTTTTTGTTACCTGTGGCAAATAATTGCAAACATTCCCAATTTGCAAAACGAAATTGTGATGTGGATAACATTTTTGCCCCTGAGCATCGTCAGGGGCGGTTAGTGGAATTATCGGCGGCGGTAGGATTTTTGCGCGGTATTCACTTTATAAAGATAACGGCGAGATTCCGCAGAGGGATGGCGGGTCGTCAGCGTTTGATAAACATCGCCCGGCGTCATGGTGTTAATAATATTGGCCGCCTGAATCTTGTCATTCGAAAAGACTCGCAGCACGCTGCCTGCACCGCCGTTATAGGCGGTGATGACGGCATAACGCCGCGACGTTGGGTTATCAATTCCGCCGAGATAAACATTGTTCAGCATCGCCAGATACGCGGTGCCGATATCAATATTGCTGGCAGGATCAAACAAGAAACTGCGGCTCGGCGTGCCGGATTTCCCCTGCGAGCGGAACACATCTTTCCCGGCAGTATGTTGTACCACCTGCATTAATCCCAGCGCATCGGAACGGCTGACCGCATACGGGTTAAAGGATGACTCGGTCTGCATAATCGCCAGAATCAGCGACTCATCAACGCCATATTTCCGTGACGCCTGGCGGACCATGCCGAGATATTTGTGCGCACGTTTATCAAGGTGGTTTGGCACCATGTTAATGGTGACGCTATAGATGATTCGTAGCCCGTTGCTACGGCTTTTCAGACGGTTTTTCAGCAGATAATCCGCGAAGTTGCTCGCGCGACCTTCCCAGCGAATCGGCTGCCCGGTGTTGTCCACCACCTGACCGTAAAGGAAAGGTTCTTTCGAAATCGTAATGTCATCAACGTCGGAATAGAGATCGACCGAACTCGGATCGTCACCCATCAGCAACGTTTTGATAATTGCCCGGCGCAGATGCGCGGCAGGTTCTGTCCCGGCGATGGTTTCGATAGTAATCGTACCGTCATCGAAGTTGATGTGGCTGCGGGTCTGATATTGATCGGTGTATTTCACGTAGTCCTTAGGACCGGCGATCACCACCTCTTTGAATCCCCAGATGTTCTCAATATTGTGGGCAAATTGCCCCATCAGAATATCAAAACCGTTGGTGTCTTTGACCCAGGCTTCGTTATAGGTATCGCCTTTTTTGGTCGTCGAACAGGAGATGAGCAACGGCGCAATCAAAGCCAGCGCGAGATATTTTTTCATCATTCCGGGTGCGTGTTGTGTTTGTTTTATGCAAGTTGCCGGAGGCGTGCTCCGGCACTGTTTTTATTTTTTATCTTCCGGCGTATAGCCCTCGATATGCACCTCTTTACCCTCGAACAGGAAGTTGACCATCTCCTGCTCCAGCAGCTTGCGGTGCTCGGCATTCATCATGTTGAGTTTCTTTTCATTAATCAGCATGGTTTGTTTGTGCTGCCACTGCGCCCAGGCTTCTTTGGAGATCTCGTTATAGATGCGTTTTCCCAGCTCGCCGGGGTACAGCTGAAAATCCTGACCTTCTGCTTCACGTTGCAGGAAAGTACAAAAAATCGTTCTGCTCATAAATCATCCTCTTTATCGACTCACGCGCTAAACCGGCGCGCCAGTGCGTAACTGCTGTAACAAACGCTCCACGGGAGCCGCCAGGCCAACTGACGGCGGTTGCGCTAAGTTATACCAGAGCGCATTGCCTTCATCCATGCAGCCGGTGAATGACGACACGGGAAGCCACATAGGCACAATATCTAAGTGGAAATGGCTGAAGGTATGGCGAAACGCGGTCAGCTGCGTCAGGTTATCAGCAACAATCTGCCGTTGCGCCAGCCATTGCCGCAAACTTTCTTCGTCGGCAAACTGCGGGAAACAGTATAAACCGCCCCACAATCCGCTCGGCGGACGCTGCGCCAGCAATACTTCATCTTCGTGCTGTAACAGCAGAAAGTAGCCAGTACGCTCCGGCAGCGTCTGTTTCGGTTTTTTGCCCGGATAAAGCGACCAGCTATTGTTAGCGGTGGCAATACATCCGTTTTGTAGCGGACAGAACGAACATTTCGGCTTCGAGCGCGTGCAAATCATCGCGCCCAAATCCATCATCGCCTGATTAAACCGTTCCACGCCAACCGCGGGCGTCACCTGCTCGCTTAAACTCCACAGTTTATTCTCGACCTCTTTTTTCCCAGGCCAGCCGCTTACAGCATAGCAGCGCGCCAGCACCCGTTTGACGTTACCGTCGAGAATCGGAAAGTGCTTACCCAGAGAAAGCGAGAGAATCGCGCCTGCGGTAGAACGCCCGACGCCTGGTAACGCCGCGACTTCTTCAAAGGTTTCCGGGAATTTACCGCTGTGTAAGGTGGCCACTTGTTGTGCCGCTTTATGCAGATTGCGCGCGCGGGCGTAATAGCCAAGCCCGGTCCACAAGTGGAGAACTTCATCCAGCGGTGCATTGGCGAGATCGGTCACCGTCGGGAAGCGCGCCATAAAGCGTTCAAAATAGGGGATAACAGTCGCAACCTGAGTTTGTTGCAACATCACTTCTGAGAGCCATACTTTGTAGGGCGTCTTGTCAATTTGCCAGGGCAGCGTTTTCCGCCCGTATTTATCGTACCAGTCCAGAACCTGGGCTGAAAATTGCGACGCTTGCATGGTCACCGAATTCACTGTTGTTGGGGGCAAGATTGCAGCACAGCGACGGCAGGGTGTAAACCGGAACTTTCCGCAGCCACGGCCTTATCATGCTTGCATCCGGCAACTAACTTTGGATAATGCCCGTTTTCAGAACACTTTCACAAGCGACTAAATCTTTATGAAAAACGACGTCATCTCACCGGAATTTGATGAAAACGGCCGCCCACTGCGCCGTATCCGTAGTTTTGTGCGCCGCCAGGGGCGACTGACAAAAGGCCAGGAACATGCGCTGGAAAACTACTGGCCGGTGATGGGCGTTGAGTTCAGCGAAGATATGCTGGATTTCCCCGCGCTTTTTGGCCGAGAAGCGCCGGTGACGCTTGAGATTGGTTTTGGCATGGGGGCGTCGCTGGTGGCAATGGCTAAAGATCGCCCTGAGCAGGACTTCCTCGGCATTGAAGTGCATTCACCGGGCGTTGGTGCGTGCCTGGCTTCTGCGCATGAAGAGGGCTTAAGCAACCTGCGCGTGATGTGCCACGATGCGGTTGAAGTGCTGCATAAAATGATTCCTGACAATTCATTGCGCATGGTGCAGCTCTTTTTTCCTGACCCGTGGCACAAAGCGCGCCATAATAAACGCCGTATCGTTCAGGTGCCGTTTGCCGAACTGGTAAAAAGCAAACTGCAGCTGGGGGGCGTATTCCATATGGCGACCGACTGGGAACCTTATGCGGAACATATGCTTGAAGTGATGTCTTCGATTGACGGTTATAAAAACCTGTCAGAGAGCAATGATTACGTGCCGCGTCCGGCATCACGTCCGGTGACGAAATTTGAACAACGTGGTCATCGTCTTGGTCACGGAGTATGGGACTTAATGTTCGAGAGGGTGAAATAATGGCAAAGAACCGTAGCCGTCGTCTGCGTAAAAAAATGCACATCGACGAATTCCAGGAATTAGGATTTTCGGTGGCATGGCGATTCCCGGAAGGTACATCGGAAGAACAGATTGATAAAACCGTTGATGATTTTATTAACGAGGTTATCGAACCGAACAAACTGGCCTTTGACGGCAGCGGTTATCTGGCCTGGGAAGGTCTGATCTGCATGCAGGAAATCGGCAAATGCACCGAAGAACATCAGGCGATTGTGCGTAAGTGGCTGGAAGAGCGCAAACTGGATGAGGTACGCACCAGCGAACTTTTCGACGTTTGGTGGGACTAAGAAAGCATACGGGCGATGACAAATGCAAAACTGTCTGATGCGCTACGCTTATCAGGCCTGGAAAGATGCACAATCGAGTAGGCCTGATAAGGCGTTTACGCCGCATCCGGCATGGATGACATGTACTTTGTTATCAATCTGGGGCCAGCAAATGCTGGCCTGATTTGTTCTTGAGGGAAGACTATGATGCGCAAAATGCTGCTGGCGGCAGCACTTTCAGTGACGGCGATGACCGCTCACGCCGACTACCAGTGCAGCGTCACGCCGCGTGACGATGTGATTGTCAGCCCGCAAACCGTGCAGGTGAAGGGCGAAAACGGCAATCTGGTGATCACGCCAGACGGCAACGTGATGTATAACGGTAAGCAATATTCCCTGAACGCCGCCCAGCGCGAGCAGGCGAAGGATTATCAGGCTGAACTGCGTAGCACGCTGCCGTGGATTGATGAAGGCGCGAAAAGCCGCGTCGAGAAAGCCCGTATTGCGCTGGATAAAATTATCGTTCAGGAGATGGGCGAAAGCAGCAAAATGCGCAGCCGTCTGACCAAACTTGATGCGCAGCTGAAAGAGCAGATGAACCGCATTATCGAAACGCGCAGCGATGGCCTGACGTTCCACTATAAAGCCATTGATCAGGTTCGCGCCGAAGGCCAGCAATTAGTTAATCAGGCAATGGGCGGAATTTTACAGGACAGCATTAATGAAATGGGCGCGAAAGCGGTGCTGAAAAGCGGCGGTAACCCATTACAGAATGTGCTGGGAAGCCTGGGCGGTCTGCAATCCTCAATCCAAACCGAATGGAAAAAGCAGGAAAAAGATTTCCAACAGTTTGGCAAAGATGTTTGTAGCCGCGTTGTGACTCTGGAAGATAGTCGCAAAGCCCTGGTCGGGAATTTAAAATAATCCTCTATTTTAAGACGGCATAATACTTTTTTATGCCGTTTAATTCTTCGTTTTGTTACCTGCCTCTAACTTTGTAGATCTCCAAAATATATTCACGTTGTAAATTGTTTAACGTCAAATTTCCCATACAAAGCTAAGGGATAATGCGTAGCGTTCACGTAACTGGAGGAATGAAATGGAGTTTTTCAAAAAGACGGCACTTGCCGCACTGGTTATGGGTTTTAGTGGTGCAGCATTGGCATTACCCAATATCACCATTTTAGCAACCGGCGGGACCATTGCCGGTGGTGGTGACTCCGCAACCAAATCTAACTACACAGCGGGTAAAGTTGGCGTAGAAAATCTGGTTAATGCGGTGCCGCAACTGAAGGACATTGCGAACGTTAAAGGCGAGCAGGTAGTGAATATCGGCTCCCAGGACATGAACGATAATGTCTGGCTGACACTGGCGAAAAAAATTAACACCGACTGCGATAAAACCGACGGCTTCGTCATTACCCACGGTACCGACACGATGGAAGAAACCGCTTACTTCCTCGACCTGACGGTGAAATGCGACAAACCGGTGGTGATGGTCGGCGCAATGCGCCCGTCCACGTCCATGAGCGCAGACGGTCCATTCAACCTGTATAACGCGGTAGTGACCGCAGCTGATAAAGCCTCCGCTAATCGTGGCGTGCTGGTTGTGATGAACGACACCGTACTGGACGGTCGCGATGTCACCAAAACCAACACCACCGACGTAGCGACCTTCAAGTCTGTTAACTACGGTCCTCTGGGATACATTCACAACGGTAAGATTGACTACCAACGTACCCCGGCACGTAAGCACACCAGCGATACGCCATTCGATGTCTCTAAGCTGAATGAGCTGCCGAAAGTCGGCATCGTTTATAACTACGCTAACGCATCCGATCTTCCGGCTAAAGCACTGGTAGATGCGGGCTATGATGGCATCGTTAGCGCTGGTGTGGGTAATGGTAACCTGTATAAATCTGTGTTCGACACGCTGGCGACCGCCGCGAAAAACGGCACTGCAGTCGTGCGTTCTTCCCGCGTACCGACGGGCGCTACCACTCAGGATGCCGAAGTGGATGATGCGAAATACGGCTTCGTCGCCTCTGGCACGCTGAACCCGCAAAAAGCGCGCGTCCTGCTGCAGCTGGCTCTGACGCAAACCAAAGATCCGCAGCAGATCCAGCAGATCTTCAATCAGTACTAATCACCTCGCCCCGGTATCGTGCCGGGGCTTTTTCACTTCAGACTTACGTCCATTGCCAATTTTCATCACCCTAATGATAATCACCAGAATAAATTATTCCGCGCGAGGGTTTTCGGGTGAAAAAGCAATGGATTGTTGGCACGGCGCTGCTTATGTTGATGACTGATAATGTCTGGGCAGATGGCGAACCGCCAACTGAAAATATCTTAAAAGATCAATTCAAAAAGCAGTATCACGGCATTCTCAAGCTTGATGCTATCACCTTAAAAAATCTTGATGCTAAGGGTAATCAGGCCACCTGGTCAGCGGAAGGCGATGTCTCTTCCAGTGACGATCTCTATACCTGGGTCGGTCAACTGGCAGATTACGAACTGCTCGAACAGACCTGGACGAAAGATAAACCGGTAAAATTTTCGGCGATGTTAACCAGTAAAGGAACGCCAGCGTCTGGCTGGTCGGTGAACTTTTACTCTTTTCAGGCGGCAGCCAGCGATCGTGGGCGGGTGGTCGACGATATCAAAACGAATAATAAATATCTGATCGTGAATAGCGAAGATTTCAATTATCGCTTTAGTCAGCTTGAATCAGCGTTGAATAACCAGAAGAACTCGATTCCTGCGCTGGAAAAGGAAGTGAAAGCGCTTGATAAGCAAATGGTGGCGGCGCAGAAAGCAGCGGATGCATATTGGGGAAAAGATGCAAACGGTAAGCAAATGACCCGCGAAGACGCCTTTAAAAAAATTCACCAACAGCGTGATGAGTTTAATAAACAGAACGATAGCGAGGCGTTCGCGGTTAAATATGACAAAGAGGTTTATCAACCGGCGATTGCGGCATGTCATAAACAGAGTGAAGAGTGTTATGAAGTGCCGATTCAGCAGAAGCGAGATTTCGATATAAACGAACAACGGCGACAGACTTTTCTGCAATCACAAAAACTTAGCCGTAAATTGCAGGATGACTGGATAACGCTCGAAAAAGGGCAATATCCGTTAACGATGAAAGTTTCAGAAATAAACAGTAAAAAAGTCGTGATTTTGATGAAAATTGACGATATCAACCAGGCTAATGAACGCTGGAAAAAAGATACCGAACAATTGCGGCGCAATGGGGTGATTAAGTAATTTTTGCGATGACGCATGAGTTGTTGCCGGATGCTGCGTACACGCACGCCGCATCCGGCAATACAAATTTACTCCGCCAGAAAAAGCTCCAGCAACGAATTTAAAAACAACTTCCCATGTTCCGTTATCTGCCAGTAATCTGCACATTCTGTGAGATAACCCTGAGCGATAGCCTCTTCTAACTGTGGGCGAATAACTTCTTCAGAAAGGCCAGTATACTGGCTAAACTCCACGCGCGGCGCGGCTTCCAGCAGACGGAAGCGATTCATAAAGAACTCAAACGGTTTATCTGCAGCATCGACATCACGCTGGCTTTCCAGATATCTTCCCTGCATAAAACCACGCGGATGACGCGTTTTGGTGGTACGCAGAATGCGACCATCCAGGAAGGTGACTTTGCCGTGCGCGCCGCAGCCAATACCGATGTAGTCGCCAAATCGCCAGTAGTTGAGATTGTGCTGGCACTGATAACCTGGTTTGGCGTAAGCGGATGTTTCATACTGCTGATAGCCCGCTGCGGTTAATAACTGATGCCCCTGTTCGAATATATCCCACAACGCATCGTCGTCCGGCAGCACCGGTGGGCGAGAGCCAAACAGCGTATTAGGTTCGATGGTCAGTTGATACCAGGAAAGATGCGGAGGATTCAGTTCAATAGCCTGGCGCAGATCGCCTAGCGCCTCTTCCAGTGATTGATCCGGCAGCCCATGCATCAAATCGAGGTTAAAGCTACGTAACCCTAAACCGCTCGCCAGCTTCGCAGCTCGTTTCGCTTCTTGCGGGCCATGAATGCGCCCAAGTCGTTTCAGCTTTTCTTCGCTAAAACTCTGCACACCAATAGAGATGCGGTTCACACCAGCACGCTGATAATCGACAAAGCGATCGGCTTCTACCGTACCAGGGTTCGCTTCCATAGTAATTTCTGCATCCGCTGCCAGCGGCAAACGCGCACGCACGCCGTCCAGCAGCGTTTGCATCGCCGGGCCGGAAAGCAGGCTCGGCGTACCACCGCCAATAAAAATTGTCTTTACTTCACGGCTCTGAGCGTAAGCCACATCGTTGTCCAGATCGTTAAGCAGATGCTGAACATAATCGTCGTGCGGCACTTCTCCTTTCAACGCGTGAGAGTTGAAATCGCAGTACGGGCATTTCTGCACGCACCACGGGATGTGAATGTAGAGACTCAGCGGCGGTAATTTAACCATTACGTAAAGCGTCCAGCAGCAGTTTCAATGCCTGACCACGGTGGGAAATGGCGCTCTTTTCTTCGCGGGTCAGTTCGGCAGCGGTTTTCCCTTCGGAAGGTACGAAGAAGATTGGATCATAACCAAAGCCACCAGTGCCCGCTGGTTCACGAGTAATCACGCCCGGCCAGCTACCGTGGCACACCAGCGGAGTGGGATCTTCCGCGTGACGCAGATATACCAGCACGCAGTGGAAACGCGCCTGACGTTGGTCGTCCGGTACGTCTTTCAGTGTTTCCAGCAATTTTTGCAGATTCTTTTGATCGGTCGCGTCTTCACCGGAATAACGCGCGGAGTAAATGCCCGGCGCTCCGCCAAGCACATCTACCGCCAGACCAGAGTCGTCGGCAATTGCCGGTAAACCGGTCACTTTTGCCGCATGGCGCGCTTTCAGAATCGCATTTTCGATAAAGGTCAGGCCGGTTTCTTCAGCGGAATCTACGCCGAGGTCTGTTTGGGCCACGATATCAAGACCGAAGTCGCTAAGCAGCGACGCCAGCTCACGCACTTTACCGGCATTGCCGGTTGCGAGGACAACTTTTTGCATAGGATACCTAATTAATTAACGCCGCGATTTCTGGCGGGATTTGTTGCGGATTAATGATTTTAATTTGTTTGTGGCGGCCAAGTTCGCCTTTTTCAATCACCACCTGGCTTTTGGCAACCCGGAATTGCTTACCGAGAAACTTCACCAGATGACTGTTGGCCTGACCGTCAACCGGCGGCGCGGTAATGGCGACTTTAACTTCGTCGCCATGTAAACCGACAATAGAATCACGGCTGGCTTTCGGCTGAATATAGAGCCGTAAAACCAGACCGTCATCATTAACTGTTACGGCACTCATAACGCCATCCACAGCCCCGGCAGCAGCATGTTTCCGGTTGCCTGTAATACTTCTGCGACACCCATATTGATGACATACAGCAGCAGAACGAGGATCATCGGCGAGAAATCAATCCCACCCATTGCCGGTAGCAGGCGGCGAATCGGGCGCAGCAGCGGATCGGCCAGCTGAATCAGCACGTATTCAATCGGGCTACGCCCCTGGCTTACCCAGCTCATAATCGCCATCACCAGCAGGACCCAGAAAATCAGCAGGCCGATGGTTTTCAGCAGAATCAATAAACCGGCAATCCAGATGATTGGCAGGAAGGTCACCACTTTAAACAGCACGATGGCTTTGATAAAACTGAGAATGTACGCAACCAGCAGTGAGGCGCTGTCAATTGGCCCCATTGCCGGAATAACGCGGCGCAGTGGCCCGATAATTGGCTGCGTTACCTTCACTACAAACTGTGAGAAGGGGTTGTAAAAATCACAATGAGCCCACTGCATCCAGATGCGTAATAACAGCACCATGGTATACAGCTCAATGACCGTTGAAAGCAGGAAAGTCAACGTATTCATGGCGTTCCTTTAATTCCTTATTTTTTAGAGTAATCACGCGCACCAAAAATTGCAGTGCCGATACGAACCATCGTGCTACCTGCCGCAATGGCGGCTTCCATATCGTCCGACATTCCAAGAGAGAGCGTGTCGATATGCGGGTAGCGCGTTTTCAGTCCGGCAAATGCTACAGCCATTTGGCGTGCAACTTCAAACTGCCTTACATATTCTGACTCAGGCGCAGGGATTGCCATCAGCCCGCGCAGACGTAAACGCGGTAGTTCAGCGACCGCCGCTGCCAGCTCGTCCAGTTCAGCCAGTTGAATCCCGGACTTACTGTTTTCATCACTAATGTTAATTTGAATCAGAACGTTAAGAGGGGGAAGTTCTGCCGGGCGCTGGTCATTGAGGCGGGTAGCGATGCGCAAACGGTCGATGGTATGACACCAGTCGAAATGCTCTGCCACCAGGCGGCTTTTATTAGACTGCAACGGGCCAATAAAATGCCATTCTAATCCTGTTACGCCCAGTTCCTGAAAGTGGCGAATTTTATCTACCCCTTCCTGAACGTAGTTTTCACCAAATTGACGCTGCCCGGCATCAATGGCTTCTGCGATGGCGCTCGCAGGTTTTGTTTTACTGACTGCAAGCAGCGTAATTTCTTCTGGAGAACGGCCGCAACGCGTTGCAGCCGCTGAGATTTTGTCCCGGACCTGTGCCAGGTTATGCGCAATATCGTTCATTTTCCGAGGATCTTAGTATGAATATGGAAGAAATTGTGGCCCTTAGTGTAAAGCATAACGTCTCGGATCTACACCTGTGCAGCGCCTGGCCCGCACGATGGCGCATTCGCGGCAGAATGGAAGCTGCGCCGTTTGACGCGCCGGACGTCGAAGAGCTACTGCGGGAGTGGCTGGATGACGATCAGCGGGCAATATTGCTGGAGAATGGTCAGCTGGATTTTGCTGTGTCGCTGGCGGAAAACCAGCGGTTGCGTGGCAGTGCGTTCGCGCAACGGCAAGGTATTTCTCTGGCATTACGGTTGTTACCTTCGCACTGTCCACAGCTCGAACAGCTTGGTGCGCCACCGGTATTGCCGGAATTACTCAAGAGCGAGAATGGCCTGATTCTGGTGACGGGGGCGACGGGGAGCGGCAAATCTACCACGCTGGCGGCGATGGTTGGCTATCTCAATCAACATGCCGATGCGCATATTCTGACGCTGGAAGATCCTGTTGAATATCTCTATGCCAGCCAGCGATGTTTGATCCAGCAGCGGGAAATTGGTTTGCACTGTATGACGTTCGCATCGGGATTGCGGGCCGCATTGCGGGAAGATCCCGATGTGATTTTGCTCGGAGAGCTGCGTGACAGCGAGACAATCCGTCTGGCGCTGACGGCAGCAGAAACCGGACACCTGGTGCTGGCAACTTTACATACGCGTGGTGCGGCGCAGGCAGTTGAGCGGCTGGTGGATTCATTTCCGGCGCAGGAAAAAGATCCCGTGCGTAATCAACTGGCAGGTAGTTTACGGGCGGTGTTGTCACAAAAGCTGGAAGTGGATAAACAGGAAGGACGCGTGGCGCTGTTTGAATTGCTGGTTAACACACCCGCGGTGGGGAATTTGATTCGCGAAGGGAAAACCCACCAGTTACTGCATGTTATTCAAACCGGGCAGCAGGTGGGGATGTTAACGTTTCAGCAGAGTTATCAGCAGCGGGTGGGGGAAGGACGTTTGTGACGTTGCCATGCCCGATGCGCAAGCTTATCGGGCATACAAAGGCAATAAATGTCTGATGCGACGCTAACACGTCTTATCAGACCTACAATCGCTGCCACATGTAGGCCGGATAGGCGTTCACGCCGCATCCGGCAAGATGGCGGGATGGTACGACTATCCGCCAGGCTTTTAAATCGCCTTAATATCCCTGCTCGAAATAGCTTTCGAGAATAATAACCGCAGAGGCAGAGTCGACTTTACCTTTGTTGAGCGCCCGATAGCCGCCCTGTTCAAACAGACCGGAGCGCGCTTCTACGGTGCTAAGACGCTCGTCATGGAGCTTTACTTCAACACCGAAACGACCATGAATACGGTTGGCAAATTTACGCGCTCTGGCAGTCAACGGCTGTTCTGTGCCGTCCATATTCAGCGGCAAACCGACGATGATTTCGTCCGGCTGCCACTCTTTCAGTAAACGTTCGATGAGATTCCAGTCCGGCGTACCGTCCTGCGCTTTAATTGCAGGCAAAGGGCGAGCGGTGCCGGTAATGCGTTGGCCGACCGCTACGCCAATGCTTTTGGTGCCGAAGTCGAAGGCGAGTAAGGTTCCACTCATCAGGCATGCCCCGCCACACCAGGCATGGTGAGAATATCCACACCAATCAGTTTTGCCGCCTCGCGCCAGCGGTCGGCAATCGGCGTTTTGAACAGAATATTCAGGTCTGCCGGAGCGGTTAGCCATGCGTTGTCGAGAATCTCTTGTTCAAGTTGGCCTTTCTCCCAGGAGGCATAGCCCAGAGCCACCAATATGTCAGACGGTTGTTTATCGGTGCCGAGCGTTTCCAGCACATCGCGGGAAGTGGTCATCACCGTGTTGTCTGAAATGCGAATGCTGGAAGCAAAATTGGAGGGCGGAGTATGCAAAATAAACCCGCGATCTTCAGCCAGTGGGCCGCCGAGCATAACCGGTTTATCCAGACGGATTGATTCATCACGCGGCTCCGGCGTGATCTTCAGCTTTTCCAGAATCCCTTCAATTTTGAGATTTTCCAGCGGCTTGTTGACGATGATCCCCATTGCACCATTGGTATTATGTTCGCAAATGTAGACCACGGAACGACGGAAAATCGGATCCTGGAGAGCAGGCATGGCAATAAGAAAGTGATGCTGTAAATTCATTGTCAGAGGTTCTGTTTCCTGGTTCAAAAAAGCAACAGCGCCCAGTATGCGTGGAAAGAAGGGCGCTGTCACTCAGAGTCTCAACGAGATCCTTCTCGCTAAGGTGGGTTACTGCTGCTGTAAACGTGCTTCGATGGCATCCATTAACATTCCGGTGATCGACACCGGAAACTCTGCTTCAATCTCACGAATACAGGTTGGGCTGGTGACGTTAATTTCAGTCAGACGGTCGCCAATGATATCCAGACCAACAAAAATCAGCCCTTTTTCTTTCAGCGTCGGCCCGATCTGACGGGCGATTTTCCAGTCACTTTCCGTCAGCGGACGAGGTTCACCGCGACCACCGGCAGCCAGATTGCCACGGGTTTCGCCCCCCTGCGGAATACGCGCCAGGCAGTACGGAACCGGCTCGCCATCCACCACCAGCACGCGTTTGTCGCCATCTTTAATGGCTGGCAGGTAATTTTGCGCCATGCAGTAGCGAGTGCCATGCTCAGTCAGGGTTTCGGCAATCACGCCGAGGTTTGGATCGCCTTCTTTCACGCGGAAAATCGACGCGCCGCCCATACCGTCCAGCGGCTTAAGAATGATGTCGCTGTGTTTCTCCCAGAACGCTTTCAGCTGTGCTTTATTGCGCGTAACCAGCGTTTCTGGCGTTAAGTCAGAGAACCAGGCGGTAAACAGTTTCTCGTTACAGTCGCGCAGGCTCTGCGGCTTGTTAACGATCAGCGTCCCTTTCTCTTCGGCACGTTCCAGAATATAGGTCGCGTAGATAAACTCGGTATCAAACGGCGGGTCTTTACGCATCAGGATCACATCGAGATCGGCCAGCGGCAGATCCTGTTCACCGACGAACGAAAACCACTCTTCGTAGTTCTGCTTCACGTTCAGCGTGCGGGTATGGGCGCGGGCTTCGCCATTGATCAGATACAGATCGCCCATCTCCATATAGTGAAGTTCGTAACCACGACGCTGTGCTTCCAGCAACATAGCGAAACTGGAATCTTTCTTGATGTTGATGTTTGCGATGGGGTCCATCACGATGCCGAGCTTGATCATTATTCTTCTCCGTTAGCCCAAATCGCCAAATCGTACTTGTAGCGCGGTAATGGCGGTGAGCGCAGTTGTCTCTGTACGCAAAACGCGAGGTCCCAACAGGATATCAGTAAATTGATAGCGGGCAGTCATGGCAATTTCATCTGCCGATAAACCGCCTTCCGGGCCAATCAGCAGGCGGACACGTTCGACCGGTAACGGCAACGTATTGATGCTGTTACTGGCGCGAGGGTGAAGATTCAGTTTCAGTCCTTCATCCTGCTCTGCACACCAGGCTTCCAGATCCATCGCTGGACGGATTTCCGGCACCCGGTTACGACCACACTGCTCACAGGCAGCAATTGCAATCTTCTGCCACTGCTGGAGCTTCTTGTTCAGACGTTCACTATCCAGTTTAACGCCGCAGCGCTCAGAAAAAAGTGGCGTAATGAGGCTTACACCGAGTTCGATCGATTTCTGGATCGTAAATTCCATTTTTTCACCACGCGACATCACCTGACCGAGGTGAATATGCAGCGGAGATTCGCGATCGTCGAGCTGGCCTTCCAGCACTTTCACTTCCACGCTTTTTTTGCTGGCGCTGGTAATTTCGGCGTCAAAGACCCGGTTGCTGCCGTCAAACAATTGCAACGCCTGCCCCGGCCCCATGCGCAGTACGCGCCCGATATGGTTGGCGGCATCTTCGCAAAGCGCGATGTGAGAATGGCTGGTCAGTGGTTCAGGATGATAAATGCGGGGGATACGCATAGTTAAAAATCCGCGTCGTCTCCCCACGCGGTTGTACGCGTGGGGTAGGGGTTAACAAAAAGAATCCCGCTAGTGTAGGTTAGCTCTTTCGCGCCTGGCAAGCGCGTTGCACATACGGGTTATGATTGCCCTGCACCTTCGCGATGCGTTCATCGCGCTCGCACTCCCAGTCGGTAACCGGATACATCTTGTCCCATGCGTTGAACAGCTGCGTTTGCTGGCGAGAGAGTGTCAGGTTGTATTGGTCACGCATATAGAAGTAGGTGCGCGCAATGGCACCGCGTGCACGCGCTGGTGGTTCGGCTGCTTTTTCTTTGAAATCGACCTTCATGGCGCATTGACCGTACTGGCCTTCGCCGCCATTCCACTGGCTGTACATAAAGTTGCCGCGATCGCCATTCACTTCACCGACTGACGGTTGCAGGTTATGCATATCGCTTTCCATCTTGCGATAGACCGGATCTTTAGCACAGTTTTTACGTCCACCGTCCTGCCAGCACTGGCGCTGGTGACCGAATTGCCAGGCAGGAACGACGTGTTCCCACTCTACGCGGCTGGCGCGGTTTTCATTTTTGCGCACCTGATAGCCGCACGATTGCAGATCAACAACGCCTTTTTTGCCCTGCCAGTTAATTTTACATCCGCAATAAAACGTACCGGGCGCGTCAGCGTGGACTTTTACCGCCGCGGCTTTCGCCTGAGAAAAACTATTGATACCTTCGGCCAACGCCGGGCTGGAAAATGCTGCGCTCAGTACCACCGCAGCAATAGACAAATAACGGTACATCACTTACTCCGTGTTAAAACGAGCCAGCAACGTAGCGAAAGTTGTTTTGGTATGCAATCAGCCAGATCAGGAAAGTTCCTGATAGTTCAGGTGGTTACTTTGCAATCAGCTGTTCACCGCAGTGAACACAGCGATAGACGGCCTCGCCACGAACTACGCGATTATGGCGGCGTACGGTAAGCTGATGCTCCTGACACTTGCAGCGGTAGGGGAAGGTGTTGCGGCGCACGGATTGCAGTTCGAACTGATGCGTACGACGGGCGGGAACGCCCAGCACGCTTTCCATCATCCACTTCCACTCTTTGCCATGTGGCGCTACGCGCCCGAAATGTTTCCATACCAGCAAATGTGCCAGTTCGTGGGGCACCACTTCTTCAATAAAGGCTTCACTGTTTTCCAACAGCAAAACGGGATTGAGGCGGATTTCATAGCTTTCCAGCCAGGCTGTTCCGGCGGAGGTGCCGCGCTGGGTGTAAGAGAGTTTTGGCTCCGGGTAGTTACGCCCTAGCTTCAGGTTGGCCTGGGCGAGCTTTTCCCGCAGGCGACGCATAACGGCCTGTTGGATGGCGATAGGGAGACGGGATGTTTTCATAGCGGCAGAGGATAGAGCGAAGAAAAGATGACTGCAAGAGGTGGCTTCCTCCGCGACGGGAGGAAGCCTGAGGAGATTAATCGTGAGCGCCGATTTCGCGCAGTTTACGACCTTTCATCAGATTACGTTCAATATGTTCCAGCGAAACGTGTTTGGTTTCCGGTACCAGCCACAATGTCAGCAGGATAAACAGTACGTTCAGAGCCGCATACACCCAGAAGGTGTTGGCGTTACCCAGCGTGTTGAGCATGGTCAGGAACGTTGCGCCAACGATCATGTTGGCAATCCAGTTGGTGGCGGTGGAGCAGGTGATGCCAAAATCGCGGCCTTTCAGCGGCTGAATTTCGGAACACAGTACCCAAATCAGCGGACCGGCACTCATGGCAAAACCGACAATAAACATCAGCAGCATGGCGATAGCGAAATACTGCGCCGACGGAGAGTGGATACCGATATGCATCATTGTACCGAGTACGCCCATGCCAGCAGCCATCACCAGGAAGCCCAGCGTTAGCGTTGGTTTGCGTCCCCAGCGGTCAACAAGGCCGATTGCGATAAAGGTGGCAAGTACGTTGGTCAGGCCGACAATCACTGTCCCCCACATTTGCTCGGTGGTGTTGGTATAACCCGCCAGTTCGAAGATTTTCGGCGCGTAATACATGATGACGTTCATCCCGGTGAATTGCTGCATTACCTGCAACAGTACGCCAAGGAACACCGCGCGGCGGAAGTTGCTGTTCTCTTTAAACAGCGCCCAGCCACTCTGTTTAACCTGCAAACTTTCACGGATTTCATCCAGTTCGCGTTTCGCTTCCGCGCTGGTGTCACGCAGGCGTAGCAGCACGCGTTCGGCATCAACAAAACGGCGTTTGGCGGCAAACCAACGAGGGCTGTCTGGCAGGAAGAAGACACCAATCAGCAGCAAAATTGCCGGGATGATAATCACACCCAGCATCCAGCGCCATGCACCGGTGTAGCTGAAGGCGGTATCAGAAAGATAAGCACCGAGGATCCCGATAGTGATCATCAACTGATACATCGAGATCATACTGCCGCGAATTTTTTCCGGCGCAATTTCAGAGAGGTAAAGCGGTGCGGTATAAGAGGCCACACCCACCGCCAGCCCCAGCAGAACGCGGGAAAGAATCAGTACTTCAACGTTTGGCGCAGCCGCAGAGAACAGTGAACCGGCAACAAACAGGATTGCGCCGATCATCAGGCTCTTTTTGCGCCCGAGTTTAAAGGAGAGCCAGCCGCTGCCCACCGCACCGACTGCCGCACCGAACATCATGGAGCTTACGACCCATTCTTGCGTGTGCGAAGTAATCTGGAATTCATCTGCAATAAACGGCAGTGCGCCAGCAATTACACCGATATCCAGGCCAAAGAGTAATCCCGCCAGAGCGGCAAGGAAGCAGACGAAAAACGTCATTGCCTTGTTTGACCGCCCCTGTTTTTTAGCGTCAGGCATGATGCCCTCCAATATGGTTATTTTTTATTGTGAATTAAGATAGGTGAGTACGACGTAAAAAGATGTGAAGCAAATCACATCAGTGTAATCGCTTACACTAACATTTATCTTAGTTATGATTTAAGTGCATGAAAATAATTGAGTTATATCATCATAGATTAAACGCAGTTATCTGCAATTAAGACTTTACTGAAAAGAAATGTAACAACTGTGAAAACTGAATAATAATATGAAAATATTACAAATATTTGGCTGGTGTGGTTGGTGTAATCGGTTTCAGTCGTGATGATAATTTGCGGTAAAACGTGTTGAGGAAGAATGATGTTATTGTGCGGGCGGTTTTTTGCCGGATGCGGCGTGAATGTCTATCCACCGCAGTGAGGTAAAAGAAAAAGGCCAGCGCGAGGCTGGCCTTTGAAAGCAGGTGAAGAAAGATTACTTCAGACCGGCAGCATCGCGCAGCAGCTGCGCTTTGTCGGTTTTTTCCCACGGGAAATGTTCACGACCAAAGTGACCGTATGCTGCGGTTTCTTTGTAGATCGGGTGCAGCAGATCCAGCATCTGAATCAGACCGTATGGACGCAGGTCAAAGAACTCACGTACCAGCAGAGTCAGTTGTTCAGAAGGCACTTTCTCGGTACCGAAAGTTTCCACCATGATGGAAGTCGGTTCAGCCACGCCGATTGCGTAGGAAACCTGAATTTCACAACGATCGGCCAGGCCAGCAGCAACGATGTTTTTCGCGACATAACGTGCTGCGTACGCTGCGGAACGGTCCACTTTTGATGGATCTTTACCAGAGAATGCACCACCACCGTGACGTGCCATGCCGCCGTAGGTATCAACGATAATTTTACGACCAGTCAGACCGCAGTCACCCATCGGGCCACCGATAACAAAACGACCGGTCGGGTTGATGAAGAATTTGGTGGCAGAAGTCAGCCATTCAGCTGGCAGAATCGGCTTGATGATCTCTTCCATTACCGCTTCTTGCAGCGATTTCTGGTCGATTTCTTCAGAGTGCTGAGTGGAAAGCACGACAGCATCGATACCAACGATTTTGCCGTCGTCATACTGGAAAGTCACCTGGCTTTTCGCGTCCGGGCGCAGCCACGGCAGAGTGCCGTTTTTACGCACTTCAGCCTGACGCTGTACCAGACGGTGTGCATAGGTGATAGGCGCTGGCATCAGCACGTCGGTTTCATTGGTTGCGTAGCCAAACATCAGACCCTGGTCACCCGCGCCCTGTTCCAGCGGATCGGCACGGTCAACGCCCTGGTTGATGTCAGGAGACTGTTTGCCGATAGCGCTCAGAACCGCACAGGAGTTAGCGTCAAAGCCCATGTCGGAATGCACATAGCCAATTTCGCGAACGGTGTTACGGGTGATCTCTTCGATGTCTACCCAGGCGCTGGTGGTAATTTCGCCGCCAACTAAAACCATGCCGGTTTTTACGTAGGTTTCGCAAGCAACGCGTGCTTTCGGATCCTGTTCGAGGATCGCGTCTAAAACGGCATCAGAGATTTGGTCAGCAATTTTGTCAGGATGCCCTTCAGAGACGGACTCGGACGTAAAAAGGTGTTTTGCCATATTTAATATCACCTAAAGAGAATTTGGTTAGCTCAAACTGTTGTGTGGATTTTCTGTGGTAGCGGATCCTACCACGACTCTGCAGGTTAAAAACACTGGCAGTCTGAGTGTTAATCGGTATGGATGGATTAACATCTGGATGGCTATTTTAGGTCAATTCTTCACCCGATTTCCACTTTTTTTTGAATCGTGTCTCATTCTGTTAAAAACGTGGCTGGAAATTTTTCCTGACAATGCTGGCATTCTGCGTATTTATCTTTTGCAATTTTCTGCCATTGTGGGGTATAAAACGCGGCGCGCGGCTTAAATAAAAAGCACACGACGTTTCTTTCGTGTTGCCACTTCCAGCCGGGTTGAAATCAGAGTTTTGGCTTGTGGGTTCGTCTTAACAGGCGGCCGTGGAGGTGATACGAAATAATGAACCGTTGTCTGCTGCTTAACCTGTCTCACCGTTCTGGTGAAGATTCGTTCCCCGCACTCTGCATCTCTGCTTTGCATACCTGCCGATGTTATACCCATCTCGGCGCTTCTCAGGATTCAAGAGCTGGTTACAGTTACTGAGGACTGAACAAGGGCGCTCTTGTAAAAACAAGAGTTTTCTCGTGGTTTCGCCGAACTGTCACACTTACGTTCGGTTATGTGCTTAATAATGTTATGAAAAAGAAACCGGTTGCGCAGTTGGAGCGTCAGCATTCACTGCTGGAAAATCCATGTGCTTATGGGTTGTTATCGCAGTTCCAGGCTGCGATAGTCGTTAACTGTTTTACACTTAATAAAATAATTTGAGGTTCGCTATGTCTGACGACATGTCTATGGGTTTGCCTTCGTCAGCGGGCGAACACGGTGTACTACGCTCCATGCAGGAGGTTGCAATGAGCTCCCAGGAAGCCAGCAAGATGCTGCGTACTTACAATATTGCCTGGTGGGGCAATAACTACTATGACGTTAACGAGCTGGGCCACATTAGCGTGTGCCCGGACCCGGACGTCCCGGAAGCTCGCGTCGATCTCGCGCAGTTAGTGAAAACTCGTGAAGCACAGGGCCAGCGTCTGCCTGCACTGTTCTGTTTCCCACAGATCCTGCAGCACCGTTTGCGTTCTATTAACGCCGCGTTCAAACGTGCGCGGGAATCCTACGGCTATAACGGCGATTACTTCCTCGTTTATCCGATCAAAGTTAACCAGCACCGCCGCGTGATCGAGTCCCTGATTCATTCGGGCGAACCGCTGGGTCTGGAAGCCGGTTCCAAAGCCGAGTTGATGGCAGTGCTGGCACATGCTGGCATGACTCGTAGCGTCATCGTCTGCAACGGTTATAAGGATCGCGAATATATCCGCCTGGCATTAATTGGCGAGAAGATGGGCCACAAGGTCTATCTGGTCATTGAGAAGATGTCAGAAATCGCCATTGTGCTGGATGAAGCAGAACGTCTGAATGTCGTTCCTCGTCTGGGCGTGCGTGCACGTCTGGCCTCGCAGGGCTCGGGGAAATGGCAGTCCTCCGGCGGGGAAAAATCGAAGTTCGGCCTGGCTGCGACTCAGGTACTGCAACTGGTTGAAACGCTGCGTGAAGCCGGGCGTCTCGACAGTCTGCAACTGCTGCACTTCCACCTCGGTTCGCAGATGGCGAATATTCGCGATATCGCGACAGGCGTTCGTGAATCCGCGCGTTTCTATGTTGAACTGCACAAGCTGGGCGTCAATATTCAGTGCTTCGACGTCGGCGGCGGTCTGGGCGTGGACTATGAAGGCACCCGTTCGCAGTCTGACTGTTCGGTGAACTACGGCCTCAATGAATACGCCAACAACATCATCTGGGCGATTGGTGATGCGTGTGAAGAAAATGGTCTGCCACATCCGACGGTAATCACCGAGTCGGGTCGTGCGGTGACTGCGCATCACACCGTGCTGGTGTCGAATATCATCGGCGTGGAACGTAACGAATACACGGTGCCGACCGCGCCTGCAGAAGACGCACCGCGCGCCCTGCAAAGCATGTGGGAAACCTGGCAGGAGATGCACGAACCGGGAACTCGCCGTTCTCTGCGTGAATGGTTACACGACAGCCAGATGGATCTGCACGATATTCATATCGGCTACTCTTCCGGCACCTTTAGCCTGCAAGAACGTGCATGGGCAGAACAACTCTATCTGAGCATGTGCCATGAAGTGCAGAAGCAACTGGATCCGCAAAACCGTGCGCATCGTCCGATTATCGACGAACTGCAGGAACGTATGGCGGACAAAATGTACGTCAACTTCTCGCTGTTCCAGTCGATGCCGGACGCATGGGGGATCGACCAGTTGTTCCCGGTTCTGCCGCTGGAAGGGTTGGATCAAGTGCCGGAGCGCCGCGCTGTGCTGCTGGATATTACCTGTGACTCTGACGGTGCTATTGATCACTACATCGATGGTGATGGTATTGCCACGACAATGCCCATGCCGGAGTACGATCCAGAGAATCCGCCGATGCTCGGTTTCTTCATGGTCGGCGCATATCAGGAGATCCTCGGCAACATGCACAACCTGTTCGGTGATACCGAAGCGGTTGACGTGTTCGTCTTCCCTGACGGCAGCGTAGAAGTAGAACTGTCTGACGAAGGCGATACCGTGGCGGACATGCTGCAATATGTACAGCTCGATCCGAAAACGTTGTTAACCCAGTTCCGTGATCAAGTGAAGAAAACCGATCTTGATGCTGAACTGCAACAACAGTTCCTTGAAGAGTTCGAGGCAGGTTTGTACGGTTATACCTATCTTGAAGATGAATAATTAAGATTATTCCGCTGGCGGGTCGATTTATTTACGTAAATCGGCCCGCTTTCTTTTTATATATTCTTAAAAATATTTTAGCTGCTTTTCTTATTAAATAATCTCCCTACAATCGCTGCATTAATTAAATGCAGAGGGAACGGTTATGAAAAAATGGAAAGTACGTAGCGCGTTGATAGCATTAGCCGTGCTGCTGGCCGGTTGTTCCAGTAATGCGCAGTATAATAGCAGTGCATCAGGCAATGTCGGCACCGCCTGGGGTGGGGATGTGCACTCAACGGTTCAGGGCGTATCTGCTGAACGAGTCTGGCGCGATCCGGCAGAGATGATCGTTATTAGTTATTCGACTACTGTTCCTTCGGGCTACGACCGCGTTTATAGCATTCGTATTAACGAACTTGAATATGCTATTCGTGATGGTAATTTTAATTCTCTACCTATTACGCGGGTTTATGATTCATCCAATAATGAACCACGCTATATTGTCCATGCCAGAGTAGGAATGAATTATCAATTATATGTCCGCAATTACAGTCGTAACACCAACTACGAGATCGTTGCTACGGTTGATGGCCTGGATGTGCTGAACGGCAAGCAAGGTTCGCTGAATAACAACGGCTATATTGTGAATGCCGGAGATTCGTTAGCGATTAAAGGATTCCGCAAAGATAAACATACCGAAGCGGCTTTTCAGTTCGCCAACGTTGCTGATTCCTACGCAGCCAATTCGGCGCAAGGCGATGTGCGTAATACCGGGGTAATCGGCTTTGCCGCCTTTGAATTACAAGGCCCGGCGCAAAACGCGATGCCGCCGTGCTCTGGACAAGCCTTTCCGGCAGATAACAATGGCTATGCGCCGCCACCGTGTCGGAAATAGCAACCTCGCTTGATGCCTCGCCCATTTAAGGCGATAATTAGCACAAACTTGTGTTTCGCAAATCCAACCCTTCCTCGTCGGGCCTAACGACGCGGAAGGGTTTTTTTATATCGACTTTGTAATAGGAGTCCATCCATGAGCACCTTAGGTCATCAATACGATAACTCACTGGTTTCCAACGCCTTTGGTTTTTTACGCCTGCCGATGAACTTCCAGCCATATGACAGCGATGCTGACTGGGTGATTACTGGCGTGCCGTTCGATATGGCCACTTCTGGTCGTGCGGGTGGACGCCACGGTCCGGCAGCTATCCGTCAGGTTTCGACGAATCTGGCCTGGGAACACAATCGCTTCCCGTGGAATTTCGACATGCGTGAGCGCCTGAACGTCGTGGACTGCGGCGATCTGGTATATGCCTTCGGAGATGCCCGTGAGATGAGCGAGAAGCTGCAGGCGCACGCCGAGAAGCTGCTGGCTGCCGGTAAGCGTATGCTCTCCTTCGGTGGTGACCACTTTGTTACGCTGCCGCTGCTGCGTGCTCATGCGAAGCATTTCGGTAAAATGGCGCTGGTACACTTTGACGCCCACACCGATACCTATGCGAACGGTTGTGAATTTGACCACGGCACCATGTTCTATACCGCGCCGAAAGAAGGTCTGATCGACCCGAATCATTCCGTGCAGATTGGTATTCGTACCGAGTTTGATAAAGACAACGGCTTTACCGTGCTGGACGCCTGCCAGGTGAACGATCGCAGCGTGGATGACGTTATCGCCCAGGTGAAACAGATTGTGGGTGATATGCCGGTTTACCTGACCTTTGATATCGACTGCCTGGATCCTGCTTTTGCACCAGGCACCGGTACGCCAGTGATTGGCGGCCTGACCTCCGATCGCGCTATTAAACTGGTACGCGGCCTGAAAGATCTCAACATCGTTGGGATGGACGTAGTGGAAGTGGCTCCGGCATACGATCAGTCGGAAATCACCGCTCTGGCTGCGGCGACGCTGGCGCTGGAAATGCTGTATATTCAGGCGGCGAAAAAGGGCGAGTAAGCGCCGGATAAGATGCGTTATGCGTCAAATCCGGTGTAATAAAATGCTTACTTAACTCCATCCGCGCTCATACGATCGCGAATATGCTGGGCGCGTTCGGCGGATGCTGGATGGTCGTCAAACATTGAGCTTTGACGGCCTTCTTCCAGCTTCGCCAGTTTTTCAAAGCTGGTGGCAAGACCTGCCGGGCTGATGCCGCGTTGGCGCAGAAGATCGTAAGAATAATCATCGGCTTCTGCTTCCTGGCGCTGGGAGAATTGCGAATTAACTAATTTCTCGCCCAGATCACCGAGTTGTGATTGAGATAAACTGCCGACAATCCCGCCCGCAGAGGCCGCAGCTACTCGCACGGCATTTGTACCAAGTGCCACCTGCATCCCTTTCTTCACATGGCCTAACGCCACGTGCCCCATCTCGTGACCGATCACCGCTTCGACTTCGTTATCCGTCATCATATCCATCAGCCCGCTATAGACGCGGATACAACCGTTAGCCATTGCAAAGGCGTTCACATCCTTCGCCATATACACTTTGTAATTAACCGGCTGACCGTTGATATTGTTGCCTAGCGCATTGGCAATAGTTGTCAGACGTTTAGCGTATTCGCTATTGGCTGGCGCAATCGTCGCCTTGCTGTCCATCTCCTGACATGCCTGATCGCTCAGGGTTTTCACCTGCGCATCACTCAAACTGTAAGCCTGAAAAGCTTCCGCTCCTGATGAGAGCAGTCCGTTGGAGTCCATATTCTGGCAACCGGTCAGTACCGTTGCCACGCTCATTGCTACCAATAAGGCGCGAATTTTCATGTTTTCTCTTCCGCACAAGGTCAGGATTATTCTAAAAATGCGCCGTTTGCAGGTGAATCGACGCTCAGTCTCAGTATAAGGAAAAGCGCAGCGGACGGGCGAGCAGATTGCGCAACATGCGAGCATGATCCAGAGATTTCTGAAGCAGCAAAAGGATGTTCCATGTACATGACGCGCGGCTTGCGGTAAATTGTTGGCAAATTTTCCGGCGTAGCCCAAAACGCGCTGTCGTCAAGTCGTTAAGGGCGTGCCCTTCATCATCCGATCTGGAGTCAAAATGTCCTCACGTAAAGAGCTTGCCAATGCTATTCGTGCGCTGAGCATGGACGCAGTACAGAAAGCCAAATCCGGTCACCCGGGTGCCCCTATGGGTATGGCTGACATTGCCGAAGTCCTGTGGCGTGATTTCCTGAAACACAACCCGCAGAATCCGTCCTGGGCTGACCGTGACCGCTTCGTGCTGTCCAACGGCCACGGCTCCATGCTGATCTACAGCCTGCTGCACCTCACCGGTTACGATCTGCCGATGGAAGAACTGAAAAACTTCCGTCAGCTGCACTCTAAAACTCCGGGCCACCCGGAAGTGGGTTACACCGCTGGTGTGGAAACCACTACAGGTCCGCTGGGTCAGGGTATTGCCAACGCAGTCGGTATGGCGATTGCAGAAAAAACGCTGGCGGCGCAGTTTAACCGTCCGGGCCACGACATCGTCGACCACTACACCTACGCCTTCATGGGCGACGGCTGCATGATGGAAGGCATCTCCCACGAAGTTTGTTCTCTGGCGGGTACGCTGAAGCTGGGTAAACTGATTGCGTTCTACGATGACAACGGTATCTCTATCGATGGTCACGTTGAAGGCTGGTTCACCGACGACACCGCAATGCGTTTCGAAGCTTACGGCTGGCACGTTATTCGCGACATCGACGGTCATGACGCGGCATCCATCAAACGCGCAGTAGAAGAAGCGCGCGCAGTGACTGACAAACCGTCCCTGCTGATGTGCAAAACCATCATCGGTTTCGGTTCCCCGAACAAAGCCGGTACGCATGACTCCCACGGTGCGCCGCTGGGCGATGCTGAAATCGCCCTGACCCGCGAACAGCTGGGCTGGAAATATGCACCGTTCGAAATCCCGTCTGAAATCTATGCTCAGTGGGATGCGAAAGAAGCAGGCCAGGCGAAAGAATCCGCATGGAACGAGAAATTCGCTGCTTACGCGAAAGCTTATCCGCAGGAAGCCGCTGAATTTACCCGCCGTATGAAAGGCGAAATGCCGTCTGACTTCGACGCCAAAGCGAAAGAATTCATCGCTAAACTGCAGGCTAATCCGGCGAAAATCGCCAGTCGTAAAGCGTCTCAGAATGCGATTGAAGCGTTCGGTCCGCTGTTGCCGGAATTCCTCGGCGGCTCTGCTGACCTGGCACCGTCTAACCTGACCCTGTGGTCTGGTTCTAAAGCAATCAACGAAGATGCTGCGGGTAACTACATCCACTACGGTGTTCGCGAGTTCGGTATGACCGCGATTGCTAACGGTATCTCCCTGCACGGTGGTTTCCTGCCGTACACCTCCACCTTCCTGATGTTCGTGGAATACGCACGTAACGCCGTACGTATGGCTGCGCTGATGAAACAGCGTCAGGTGATGGTTTACACCCACGACTCCATCGGTCTGGGCGAAGATGGCCCGACTCACCAGCCGGTTGAGCAGGTCGCTTCACTGCGCGTGACCCCGAACATGTCTACATGGCGTCCATGTGACCAGGTTGAATCTGCAGTGGCATGGAAATACGGCGTTGAGCGTCAGGACGGCCCGACCGCGCTGATCCTCTCCCGTCAGAACCTGGCGCAGCAGGAACGTACTGAAGAGCAGCTGGCAAACATCGCGCGCGGTGGTTATGTGCTGAAAGACTGTGCCGGTCAGCCGGAACTGATCTTCATCGCGACCGGTTCGGAAGTTGAACTGGCTGTTGCCGCCTACGAAAAACTGACAGCCGAAGGCGTGAAGGCGCGCGTGGTTTCCATGCCGTCTACCGACGCGTTCGACAAGCAGGATGCGGCTTACCGTGAATCCGTACTGCCGAAAGCGGTTACTGCACGCGTTGCGGTAGAAGCGGGTATTGCTGACTACTGGTACAAGTATGTTGGCCTGAACGGCGCTATCGTCGGCATGACCACCTTCGGTGAATCTGCTCCGGCAGAACTGCTGTTTGAAGAGTTCGGCTTCACCGTTGACAACGTTGTTGCGAAAGCCAAAGCGCTGCTGTAATCGGTAAGATGCTTTGTGAGAAGGGCCGCGAAAGCGGCCCTTCAGATTATTGGCAAAGTGCGCGTTGTTCATGTCGGATGCGGCGTGAACGCCTTATCCGACCTACAAGATCGTGAAAATTCAATATATTGCAGGAAGTATGTAGGCCTGATAAGCGTAGCGCATCAGGCAGTTTTGCCTTTGCCATCAGTTTCAAGGGCCGCGAAAGCGGCCCTTTTTTTACTTAGTAGAGATAAACGGAACTGTACTGCCGGGGATCATGGTATCGGGCAGTTTACCGTCCCAACGCTCTGCAGTGGTAAGGGCTACAAGTCCGGGATTATCCCGCAGAGCTTCACCGCGCAGGCGGATTGCTTCTGCTTCAGCCGCACTTTTTAAACGAATAGTTTCAGCCTCTGCCGCGCCTCTTACGCGAATGGTCTCAGCTTCTGCTTTGGCTGCCGCCAGTTTACTGTCTGCTTCTGCCTGGGCCTGAGTTACCGCTATTTGCGCCTGGATTTTCTCTGTTTCCAGATTTTGCTTACGTGTGGCAATGGCGACTTCTGCTTTCATTCGATCTTCAATCGATTTTTCATAAGCGTCAGAAAAATCAATATTTTCAATCTGGACACCATCAATCACCACCGGACCAACAACGGCTTTACGCATAGCATTTTGCAGATCCTGAACCAATTTTGTACGATCCTGTACCGCACTGATGGCGGTATATTGGCCGAAAACGTTCTCCAGTTGAGTTGGCAACTGACGGACAATCAGACGATCTTTTAATGCTTCAATGGTGTTGTAGGTGGTATAAACCGCGCCTGCTTCTGAAGGTTTAATGTGGAAGCTGACTGATACTGTCATTTGTGCCGGTTGCTGGTCGCGGCTGTAGGCCTGTAATCCCTGATAAACCACAGCCTGATTACGCGTGGAAATTTTCTCCACGCTTTCCATAAAAGGGATCTTAAAACCCAGACCCGGCTCGGCAACTTTTACGATTTTTCCGTAGCGCAGCAAAATGCCGCGTTCACCTTCATTAACGGTGTAATACGAGAGAAATGGCAGCACAACCACGGCAAGCACGCCAATGACGATAGCAATAGATTTTTGTGGGCGAAATGAGGTTATTGAAACAGGTGCTTTCATATGAATCTTCCTTGAGTAAAGTGGGGAATATGTCACATGAGGTGAGGATAAAATAGCCGACAGGTGAGAATTCAGAATCTATAAAGGGGTATAGCGAAAAAACATTGCATTAAAAAAGTATGTTTTCGAACATTCAATAAATAAATGGCGATATGCATCACAAATACAACAACAAACAAAGTGTTGATTTTGTGATAAACATAACAAATACAAAGTTGACTTTGTAATTATTGATTTCATGTTGTTGTTATTTAAAGTTTTATTATTTTGGCTCATGGGTTTTTTCTTCTCGCGTGCCCAATTGCTTTCATTAAACCGCACGAGTATTTTATTTTTACCGCCGAACGGTACCCTAAAAATAAAATAAGGATAATTTATGCGGCTTATTAATTATTTTCCAGAATCATCAATTTCAGTTATACATTCAGCAAAAGACTGGCAGGAAGCTATCGATTTCTCGATGGCATCATTGCTGGATAAAAACTATATCAGCGAGAATTACATTCAGGCTATTAAAGATTCCACCATGAGTAATGGCCCTTACTATATTCTCGCACCAGGCGTGGCAATGCCTCATGCGCGACCAGAATGTGGGGCGCTTAAAACCGGGATGTCTTTAACGTTACTTAAACAAGGCGTTTATTTTCCGGGGAATGACGAACCAATTAAATTACTCATCGGACTCTCTGCTGCCGATGCCGATTCGCACATTGGCGCTATTCAGGCGTTAAGTGAATTACTGTGCGAAGAAGAAATACTCGAACAACTCTTAACAGCATCATCAGAAAAACAATTAGCGGACATTATCAGCCGCGGATAATTACTCTCTCCTCTACAGGATAATATTATGGAAAACAAGTCTGCTCGTGCAAAGGTCCAGGCTTTTGGGGGCTTTTTGACGGCAATGGTCATCCCCAATATTGGTGCTTTTATTGCCTGGGGTTTTATTACTGCGTTATTTATTCCCACCGGTTGGCTGCCTAACGAACATTTCGCCAAAATTGTCGGCCCGATGATTACCTATTTATTGCCCGTGATGATTGGTTCTACCGGTGGTCATCTGGTCGGCGGTAAACGCGGCGCGGTCATGGGCGGAATTGGTACTATTGGTGTGATCGTCGGCGCAGAGATCCCGATGTTCCTTGGCTCAATGATTATGGGGCCGCTCGGTGGTCTGGTCATAAAATATGTTGATAAGGCACTGGAAAAACGCATACCTGCCGGTTTTGAGATGGTTATCAATAACTTCTCATTAGGTATCGCGGGGATGCTCCTTTGTCTGCTGGGTTTTGAAGTGATCGGCCCGGCGGTGTTAATTGCCAATACTTTCGTCAAAGAGTGTATTGAGGCGCTGGTACATGCGGGTTATCTGCCTTTGCTGTCAGTCATCAATGAACCGGCGAAAGTGCTTTTCCTTAATAATGCGATCGATCAGGGCGTCTATTATCCGCTGGGAATGCAACAGGCATCAGTTAACGGCAAATCCATCTTCTTTATGGTGGCCTCTAATCCAGGTCCTGGCCTGGGGCTGCTGCTGGCGTTTACCTTGTTTGGTAAAGGGATGAGTAAGCGTTCTGCGCCTGGCGCGATGATTATTCACTTCCTCGGTGGGATCCACGAACTGTATTTCCCATATGTGCTGATGAAGCCACTGACCATTATTGCCATGATTGCGGGCGGTATGTCTGGCACCTGGATGTTTAACTTACTTGATGGCGGTTTGGTGGCTGGCCCAAGCCCTGGCTCTATTTTTGCTTACCTGGCACTGACGCCGAAAGGCTCGTTCCTGGCGACAATTGCCGGTGTTACGGTAGGTACCCTGGTGTCCTTTGCTATCACTTCGCTGATACTGAAGATGGAAAAAACGGTGGAAACGGAGAGCGAAGATGAGTTTGCTCAGTCAGCCAATGCGGTTAAGGCGATGAAACAAGAGGGTGCATTCTCGTTAAGCAGGGTTAAGCGTATCGCCTTTGTTTGCGATGCGGGGATGGGCTCCAGCGCGATGGGCGCAACCACCTTCCGTAAACGTCTGGAAAAAGCGGGGCTGGCAATTGAAGTAAAACATTACGCGATAGAAAACGTGCCTGCGGATGCGGATATCGTTGTTACTCATGCCAGTCTGGAAGGGCGCGTGAAACGTGTGACGGATAAACCGCTGATACTGATTAATAACTATATTGGCGATCCAAAACTCGACACTTTATTTAATCAATTAACCGCCGAACATAAAAACTGATTGCCGAGGTAAAAATGAAAACCAAAGTTGCTGCTATTTATGGCAAGCGGGATGTCCGTCTGCGCGAATTTGAACTGCCAGAAATTACCGATAATGAACTGTTAGTGAGTGTAATTTCTGACAGCGTCTGTTTATCGACCTGGAAAGCGGCGTTACTCGGTAGTGAACATAAACGCGTACCCGACGATTTAGAAAATCATCCGGTCATTACCGGGCATGAATGTGCCGGGGTTATTGTTGAAGTGGGTAAAAATCTCACCGGCAAATATAAAAAAGGCCAGCGTTTTGTATTGCAACCGGCGATGGGGTTACCAAGCGGATATTCAGCGGGCTACAGCTACGAATATTTTGGCGGTAACGCCACCTATATGATTATTCCCGAGATCGCCATTAACCTGGGCTGCGTATTACCGTACCACGGCTCTTATTTTGCTGCGGCGTCGCTGGCAGAGCCTATGTGCTGCATTATTGGCGCTTATCATGCCAATTATCACACCACGCAATATGTTTATGAGCATCGCATGGGCGTTAAACCTGGCGGCAATATTGCGCTGCTGGCGTGTGCAGGTCCGATGGGCATTGGCGCTATCGATTATGCTATTAACGGCGGCATACAACCGTCGCGGGTGGTGGTGGTCGATATCGACGACAAACGCCTGGCGCAGGTACAAAAGCTGCTGCCGGTGGAACTGGCGGCCAGTAAAGGCATTGAGCTGGTGTATGTGAATACCAAAGGGATGAGCGATCCGGTCCAGACGCTGCGGGCGCTGACGGATGATGCCGGATTTGATGACGTATTTGTCTATGCAGCGGTGCCTTCAGTCGTCGAGATGGCTGATGAATTACTGGCGGAAGATGGCTGCCTGAACTTCTTTGCCGGGCCGACGGATAAAAACTTCAAAGTGCCGTTTAATTTCTACAACGTCCATTACAACAGCACGCATGTCGTCGGTACGTCCGGCGGTTCAACGGACGACATGAAAGAGGCGATTGCGCTTAGCGCCACGGGGCAGTTACAGCCGTCGTTTATGGTGACCCATATCGGTGGCCTGGATGCAGTGCCAGAAACCGTGCTCAATCTGCCGGATATCCCCGGAGGTAAAAAACTCATTTATAACGGCGTGACCATGCCGCTGACTGCCATTGCCGATTTTGCCGAAAAAGGCAAAACCGATCCGCTGTTTAAAGAACTGGCGCGGCTGGTTGAGGAAACGCACGGTATCTGGAATGAACAGGCCGAGAAATATCTGCTGGCGCAATTTGGCGTTGATATTGGGGAGGCCGCGCAATGATGTCCCTGGCGTGGCCATTATTTCGCGTTACGGAACAGGCAGCGTTGGCTGCCTGGCCGCAAACCGGATGTGGCGACAAAAATAAAATTGATGGCCTGGCGGTCACCGCGATGCGCCAGGCATTAAACGACGTCGCTTTTCGTGGGCGAGTGGTTATCGGCGAGGGAGAGATTGACCATGCGCCGATGCTGTGGATTGGCGAAGAGGTGGGCAAAGGCGATGGGCCAGAAGTCGATATCGCGGTTGATCCCATTGAAGGTACGCGGATGGTGGCGATGGGGCAGAGCAATGCGCTGGCGGTCATGGCTTTCGCACCTCGGGATAGCCTGTTACATGCGCCCGATATGTATATGAAAAAGCTGGTTGTTAATCGACAGGCTGCCGGGGCGATTGATCTGTCTTTGCCTCTGGCGGACAACTTGCGAAACGTGGCGAAAGCGTTAGGCAAACCGCTGGACAAACTGCGCATGGTTACGCTGGATAAACCGCGCCTGAGTACCGCAATTGAGGAAGCAACACAGCTGGGCGTGAAGGTTTTTGCCCTGCCGGATGGCGATGTCGCCGCCAGCGTGCTGACCTGCTGGCAGGATAATCCTTACGATGTGATGTACACCATCGGCGGTGCGCCGGAGGGCGTGATTTCTGCCTGTGCCGTTAAAGCATTAGGCGGGGATATGCAGGCCGAGCTGATTGACTTTTGTCAGGCTAAAGGGGATTACACGGAAAATCGGCAGATTGCAGAGCAGGAGCGCAAGCGTTGCAAGGAAATGGGCGTTGACGTTAACCGTGTGTACTCGCTCGATGAACTGGTGAGGGGGAACGATATCCTCTTTAGCGCTACGGGCGTGACGGGCGGCGAGTTGGTGAACGGTATCCAACAGACGGCGAATGGGGTGCGGACGCAGACATTACTGATCGGCGGCGCGGACCAAACGTGTAATATAATAGACTCCCTGCATTGATGGTGATCTATCGGAAGACCAATGGCGACGCTGACAGAAGATGATGTGCTTGAGCAACTGGAGGCACAGGACAATTTATTTTCATTTATGAAAACGGCGCATTCTATTTTGCTCCAGGGGATACGCCAGTTTCTACCGTCGCTGTTTGTCGATAACGATGAAGAGATCGTCGAATATGCAGTGAAGCCGTTACTCGCCCAAAGCGGCCCGCTTGACGATATTGATGTTGCACTGCGTTTGATTTATGCGCTGGGGAAAATGGATAAATGGCTGTACGCCGATATCACGCACTTTTCCCAGTTCTGGCATTACCTGAACGAACAGAATGAAATGCCCGGATTTGCCGATGATATGACCTGGGATTTTATCAGCAACGTCAATAGCATAACCCGCAATGCGACGCTCTATGACGCGTTGAAAGCGATGAAGTTCGCCGATTTCGCCGTCTGGTCAGAGGCGCGTTTTAGCGGGATGGTCAAAACGGCGCTGACGCTGGCAGTAACGACCACCTTAAAGGAATTAACGCCGTGAAAATTGAATTAACGGTGAATGGTCTGAAGGTACAAGCACAGTACCATGTTGATGAGATAGAAAATGTACATAAACCGTTGCTGCGCATGTTGGCGGCCTTACAGACGGTAAATCCGCAGCGGCGTACGGTGGTTTTTCTTTGCGCTCCGCCGGGGACGGGTAAATCTACCCTAACCACCTTCTGGGAATATCTCGCGCAACAAGACCCGGAACTACCCGCTATACAGACGCTGCCGATGGATGGTTTTCACCATTACAATAGCTGGCTGGATGCGCATCAATTGCGCCCCTTCAAAGGCGCACCAGAGACATTCAATGTAGCGAAACTGGCGGAAAACCTGCGCCAGGTCGTGGAAGGGGATTGTACGTGGCCACAGTACGATCGACAAAAGCATGATCCTGTTGAAGATGCGTTGCACGTTACCGCACCACTCGTCATCGTCGAAGGAAACTGGTTGTTGCTGGACGACGAGAAGTGGTGCCAGCTTGCGCAATTTTGTGATTTCTCGATCTTTATCAACGCGCCAGCTACTGCGTTGCGGGAACGACTGGTGGGGCGCAAGCTGGCGGGAGGGTTATCGCTGGCAGACGCAGATGCCTTTTATGACCGTACCGATGGGCCGAATGTTCGCCGGGTGCTGGAAGAGAGTCTGCCTGCAAATTTGACCTTAATGATGACCGCTACGGGTGAATATCATCTGGTGGATTAACGTTCCTGATTACACCATCTTCCAGTCGCACCACCCGAGAGAAATGACGCCGGGTAAATGCGGCGTCATGACTGATTGCTATGACGCTCGTGCCTCGCTGACGGCACTTTTCCAGCCAGCTTTCAAACACGCTCATCCAATTTTCGTCAAAATCCCGACTCGGCTCGTCCAGCAGCAATAGCGGCGGAGAGAGTGCTTCCAGGCAGGCGACGGCGACCATCCGTCGCTGCGCACTATGCAGATCTAACGGATGCGCGCTGGCAGTGTCTGCTAACTGACAGCATTGCAGGGCAGCATGGGTACGTTGAGTGATTTCATCCGCCGGGCATTTTTGCAGTTTCAAACCAAATGCGATCTCGTCGGCGACGGTGCTGTGAAAAAGCTGGTTTTCCGCTTCCTGAAACAGTACGCCAATCTTTGCTGCACGTTGGCGGTTTTTCAGGTTTTTCATCGCCTGTTGTTGCAGCATAACCGTACCGGCTGTGGGCGGAAGAAGACCTGCCATTACTCGTAACAGCGTCGATTTTCCCGCGCCATTGTCGCCGGTCAGCGCCAGCCATTCGCCTTGTTTGAGTTGCAGAGAAATGTCGCAAAGACAATCCGTTGCCGCGCCAGGCCAGCGATAAGATATCTGATTTAACGTTAGCATAGTGGCTGGAGCGCTCCGTTTTGCAGTTGCCACGCTTGCTGGCAGTAGTTCAGGAAAGGTGTGCGATGACGTTCAAAAAGAATAATCAGCGAACCACGTTCAAACGCCCAGTGTTGTAAGCGCTGCAACAGCATTTCGCTGGCCTGCGGCGTCAGGCGACTAAAGGCTTCATCAAGAATTAATAGTTTTGGCTGCATCGCGATGGCGCAGGCGATGACCACGCGCTGTGTCTCTCCACCGGAGAGTGTTGCCGGGTGACGATGCCGCAACGGCTGGCACTCGGTCAGAGTCAGGGCGGCATCAATCCGCGCCATAATCTCTTCTTCAGCAAGACACAGATTTTCTGGCCCAAAGGCAACTTCTTCTTCCACGCTAAAGGTACAGCCGGAGAGCTGCAAATAGGGCGATTGCTGAACGAGCTGGATGGTGGCGGATTGTTCATTAAGCGGGAGATGCCCAATGGGCGTACCGAGAAGCGTCCCCGTGCCGGTTATCTCTCCTGGCAGAAAGTCCGGATACCAGCCCGCCATCAGCTGTGCCAGCGTACTTTTGCCACTGCCGTTGTCACCAAAGATGGCGACCATCCCCGATTTGACATAGTGAAAGTCATAACAGAACGGAGGATGCGTTGAGTGTGTCGGGCAATAGCTAAACTGTTCTAACGTAACCATATCCACGCTCCGAATTCTGTCAGCATCAGCAAGATCATGGTGTAACGCGCTACGCGTTGTAGGGGGCTATCGGCTGGTGCCCATAACGTAGTGCGCCGGTTGTGGATCCGAAATGCCCGCATGTCCAGCGCCGCACCACGGATAGCCAGATCGTTTAGCGCATTGTGTGTTAGCGGAATAATTAGCGCGGGCATAGCACGTAAACGCTGATACCAGCCCTCATCCAGCGGCACGCCGCGGGCGCGCTGCGCTTCATGAATAATCGCTAATTGCCGTTTTAACTGCTCAACGACCAACAAAGGCCCGGCGAACAGATAAGCGACGCCCGGCGGCAGGCGAGAAGCAAACAAAGCGCGGATAAAACGTTGCACTGGGACGAATTGCATCCACAACTGCGAGGTTGAAACAATCGCCAGAATCCGCAACCAGAGCGTAATAGCATGCGTCCACCGTTCTGGCGAGCGTGGCGTGCCGCTTAGCCATTCTGTCAGCCAGCCACCGTGTACCAGCCACAGTCCAGCCCCCAGCGAGAACATCAGCCAGACAACATATTTTGCCCGCCGCCGCGTGGCCTTTAGCGCAATAAGGCAGAAAAAGGTTGCCGCGCTATAGACTGGCAGTATTGTCTGTGTGGGCAGGATAAGCGTGGTGCAGGCCGCCAGCGCCCACAGCGTTAAGGATGTAAACGGATGCATTTAGCGCACGGCAGCCATTGCCGGAAAATGGCGCGTGGTGCGAATCGGCAGCTGGCGCAGTAAAAGCCAGACAATCACCGCTGTAAGAATTTTATCGACCAGGTTTGCGCCTATCACCGTAATCGCCACCGACTCCACCAGGTTTTGCCCCATAGAGTGCATCCAGGCAACGAACAAATCGGCTCCGCTACCGGTGACGCCGCCGAACAGCGCAGTACGCAGCGGTACAGCGACGACCGTTACTGCTAGCGTAATAATCACGCCGCTGACAACGACTTTTGGCAGGGTGCGAAACCAACCCGCTCGCGCCAGCCAACCGGCGACCAGACCGATGACCATCGCGACGGGCGCAAATGCGGCGGCGATCGGGTCGGTCAGCAAACCCCAGAGTAAATTGGTCAGTAAGCCGGTCAGCATCCCGATCACCGGACCAAGCAGTACCGCGCTAATAAGTGTGCCGATGGAGTCGAGAAATATAGGTAATTTGACCATGCTGGCCAGTTGCCCGCCGATCATATTGATGGCGATAGAGATAACGATCAACACCAACGCCTGACTGGAAAAGTGGCGACGCGCCATAAGAAAACCTCTCTGAAAGTAGTTATTTAACGGGGGAAATATGCAATTCGTCGTAACCAGAAAGCGCGCAAGGTTGGCGGCTAAACGCCAGTTCCTCAAGGCTACCGATCACCAGTTCAAGCGTGGTCCGCACGGTACAGCCGGGCATCATATGACCGCCAAGCATCGTGCCGTGTGGATCGGAAACGCAGAGATGAAGATGTTCACCACTCTGTTCCAGTGTGCCGTTCAATGCGATGACTTCGAACTTACCGCTTAGTAGGGCCGTGTTTTCTTGCCCGCCATAGCGTAAGGCGACGTCAGTCAGACTGCCGGTACAACCTGCAATCCACGCAGCGTGGAGTTGTTGTTGCTGCGCGAAGGCGCGTAATTGGGAGAGAACTTCCTGCCCGGGGAGCAGGCGCAGCGCGTAAAAGCGTGCGGAGGAAGAATATGGGTAGGGCAATGTCATCATTGGAGTACTCCGAAACTCGGACGTATTGCGGATAATATCGACGCTGCATCAGTCATATTCTGATATAAGTCAGGGTTTGTGACGGCACAACGAAAAGATTTTGCTACGCTTATTCGTGATTCTGCAAAGTGGAATAAATTCCACAGTGGCGGGGCTGAAAACGTGACGTAAGTCAGATAATTGTCTTCTTTGACTGGACAATCATTCCTTTTATTCCACGTTTCGCTTATCCTAGCTGAAGCGTTTCAGTCGATTAAATGTTCGACAATTAACCAATCAGTCGCAGTTTGCGACAGGTAAGGTTTCCCCGGACGATTTGCTGGATTACTCTGTCTGGCAAATTTGCTCAGGGAAAACCTTGCAGGAGATCTATGACCGTACGCGTAGCGATAAATGGCTTCGGTCGCATCGGGCGTAATGTGGTTCGTGCTTTGTATGAATCCGGACGCCGGGCGGAAATTACCGTGGTGGCAATCAACGAACTGGCGGATGCTGCGGGCATGGCGCATTTGTTGAAATATGACACCAGCCATGGCCGTTTTGCATGGGAAGTACGACAGGAACGCGATCAACTTTTTGTTGGTGATGACGCCATCCGCGTATTGCATGAACGTTCACTGCAATCGCTCCCCTGGCGTGAACTTGGCGTTGATGTAGTCCTCGACTGCACCGGCGTATATGGCTCCCGCGAGCATGGCGAAGCACATATTGCCGCCGGGGCTAAAAAAGTGCTCTTTTCACATCCTGGCAGTAACGATCTCGATGCGACCGTTGTTTACGGCGTCAATCAGGATCAACTTCGTGCGGAACACCGCATCGTTTCTAACGCTTCCTGTACCACGAATTGCATAATTCCCGTCATCAAATTGTTAGATGATGCGTACGGTATTGAGTCCGGCACTGTGACCACAATTCACTCCGCCATGCACGATCAACAGGTTATTGATGCATACCATCCTGACCTGCGTCGCACCCGGGCAGCCAGCCAGTCGATCATTCCGGTCGATACTAAACTGGCCGCCGGTATCACACGATTTTTTCCGCAATTTAACGATCGCTTTGAAGCGATTGCGGTACGTGTGCCAACCATAAATGTGACGGCAATCGATTTAAGCGTGACGGTGAAGAAACCTGTAAAAGCCAATGAAGTCAACCTGTTGCTGCAAAAAGCAGCACAAGGTGCATTTCATGGTATAGTTGACTATACGGAATTGCCGTTGGTCTCTGTAGATTTTAACCACGATCCGCACAGTGCCATTGTCGATGGCACCCAAACCCGGGTCAGTGGCGCACACCTGATCAAAACGTTGGTCTGGTGCGATAACGAATGGGGCTTTGCTAACCGAATGCTCGACACGACGTTAGCTATGGCTACTGTTGCTTTCAGGTAAGACGCAAGCAGCGTCTGCAAAACTTTTAGAATCAACGAGAGGATTCACCATGTCTGTAATTAAGATGACCGATCTGGATCTTGCTGGGAAACGTGTATTTATCCGTGCGGATCTGAACGTACCAGTAAAAGACGGGAAAGTAACCAGCGATGCGCGTATCCGTGCTTCTCTGCCGACCATCGAACTGGCCCTGAAACAAGGCGCAAAAGTGATGGTAACTTCCCACCTGGGTCGTCCTACCGAAGGCGAGTACAACGAAGAATTCTCTCTGCTGCCGGTTGTTAACTACCTGAAAGACAAACTGTCTAACCCGGTTCGTCTGGTTAAAGATTACCTCGACGGCGTTGACGTTGCTGAAGGTGAACTGGTTGTTCTGGAAAACGTTCGCTTCAACAAAGGCGAGAAGAAAGACGACGAAACCCTGTCCAAAAAATACGCTGCACTGTGTGACGTGTTCGTAATGGACGCATTCGGTACTGCTCACCGCGCGCAGGCTTCTACTCACGGTATCGGTAAATTCGCTGATGTTGCGTGCGCAGGCCCGCTGCTGGCAGCTGAACTGGACGCGCTGGGTAAAGCACTGAAAGAACCAGCTCGCCCGATGGTGGCTATCGTTGGTGGTTCTAAAGTATCTACCAAACTGACCGTTCTGGACTCCCTGTCTAAAATCGCTGACCAGCTGATTGTTGGTGGTGGTATTGCTAACACCTTTATCGCGGCACAAGGCCACGATGTGGGTAAATCCCTGTACGAAGCTGACCTGGTTGACGAAGCTAAACGTCTGCTGACCACCTGCAACATCCCGGTTCCGTCTGACGTTCGCGTAGCGACTGAGTTCTCTGAAACCGCTCCGGCTACTCTGAAATCTGTTAACGACGTGAAAGCTGACGAGCAGATCCTGGATATCGGTGATGCTTCCGCTCAGGAACTGGCTGAAATCCTGAAGAATGCGAAAACCATTCTGTGGAACGGTCCGGTTGGCGTGTTCGAATTCCCGAACTTCCGCAAAGGTACCGAAATTGTGGCTAACGCTATCGCAGACAGCGAAGCGTTCTCCATCGCTGGCGGCGGCGACACTCTGGCAGCAATCGACCTGTTCGGCATTGCTGACAAAATCTCCTACATCTCCACTGGCGGCGGCGCATTCCTCGAATTCGTGGAAGGTAAAGTACTGCCTGCAGTAGCGATGCTCGAAGAGCGCGCTAAGAAGTAAAAAATCACAGGGCAGGGAAACCTGCCCTTGTTTCAGCGCGCTTTTAGAGCACGCATTTTTTCATACTCTAAATAATTCGAGTTGCAGGAAGGCGACAAGAGAGTGAATCCCCAGGAGCTTACATAAGTAAGTGACTGGGGTGAGCGAACGCAGACGCAGCACATCAACTTGAAGTATGACGAGTATAAGGCCCGACGATACAGGACAAGAGACATGTCTAAGATTTTTGATTTCGTAAAACCTGGCGTAATCACTGGTGATGACGTACAGAAAGTTTTCCAGGTAGCAAAAGAAAACAACTTCGCACTGCCAGCAGTAAACTGCGTCGGTACTGACTCCATCAACGCCGTACTGGAAACCGCTGCTAAAGTTAAAGCACCGGTTATCGTTCAGTTCTCCAACGGTGGTGCTTCCTTTATCGCTGGTAAAGGCGTGAAATCTGACGTTCCGCAGGGGGCTGCTATCCTGGGCGCGATCTCTGGTGCGCATCACGTTCACCAGATGGCTGAACATTATGGTGTTCCGGTAATCCTGCACACTGACCACTGCGCGAAGAAACTGCTGCCGTGGATCGACGGTCTGCTGGACGCGGGTGAAAAACACTTCGCAGCTACCGGTAAGCCGCTGTTCTCTTCTCACATGATCGACCTGTCTGAAGAATCTCTGCAAGAGAACATCGAAATCTGCTCTAAATACCTGGAGCGCATGTCCAAAATCGGCATGACTCTGGAAATCGAACTGGGTTGCACCGGTGGTGAAGAAGACGGCGTGGACAACAGCCACATGGACGCTTCTGCACTGTACACCCAGCCGGAAGACGTTGATTATGCGTATACCGAGCTGAGCAAAATCAGCCCGCGTTTCACCATCGCTGCCTCCTTCGGTAACGTACACGGTGTTTACAAGCCGGGTAACGTTGTTCTGACTCCGACCATCCTGCGCGACTCTCAGGAATATGTTTCTAAGAAACACAACCTGCCGCACAACAGCCTGAACTTCGTATTCCACGGTGGTTCCGGTTCTACTGCTCAGGAAATCAAAGACTCCGTAAGCTACGGCGTAGTGAAAATGAACATCGATACCGATACCCAATGGGCAACCTGGGAAGGCGTTCTGAACTACTACAAAGCAAACGAAGCTTATCTGCAGGGTCAGCTGGGTAACCCGAAAGGCGAAGATCAGCCGAACAAGAAATACTACGATCCGCGCGTATGGCTGCGTGCCGGTCAGACTTCGATGATCGCTCGTCTGGAAAAAGCATTCCAGGAACTGAACGCGATCGACGTTCTGTAAGATATTCCTTTCTGCTTATCTCAAGGCCCGCTCTGCGGGTCTTTTTTTTGCTAAAAGAAAAATTGCCTGATGCGCTACGCTTATCAGGCCTACACGTATCCTGCAATATATTGAATTCGCAGGTTTTTGTAGGCCGGATAAGGCGTTCACGCCGCATCCGGCATGACAAAGCGCACATTGATATCTGTCTGAGCCCCGCTCTGCGGGGATTTTTTCGCCAAAAGCAAGGTGATGCAGATGAGAAATCTGTGATCTATTTGGCAAAATTATGCTTTATTGTTTACCCTTGTCAGACTGCCCGTCATAAGGCGGCGGAGTGTATTTCTCCATTTTGAGTCAGTTGAAAAGGAATATTGAATGGAAGATTTGAATGTTGTCGATAGCATAAACGGCGCGGGAAGCTGGCTGGTGGCTAACCAGGCGCTGCTGCTAAGTTATGCAGTAAACATCGTGGCGGCACTCGCGATCATCATCGTTGGTTTGATTATCGCGCGGATGATTTCCAACGCGGTGAATCGCCTGATGATCTCCCGTAAAATCGATGCCACTGTTGCTGATTTTCTTTCTGCGTTAGTCCGTTACGGAATTATCGCCTTTACGCTAATCGCTGCACTGGGCCGCGTGGGTGTACAAACAGCGTCAGTCATTGCTGTACTCGGTGCCGCAGGCTTAGCGGTTGGTCTGGCTTTGCAGGGGTCACTGTCTAACCTGGCCGCTGGCGTGTTACTTGTCATGTTCCGCCCGTTCCGTGCCGGAGAATATGTTGACCTCGGCGGCGTAGCCGGTACTGTGCTGAGTGTGCAGATTTTCTCCACCACCATGCGTACTGCAGACGGTAAAATTATCGTTATTCCGAACGGTAAAATTATTGCCGGAAATATTATTAACTTCTCCCGCGAGCCAGTTCGCCGTAACGAATTTATTATTGGCGTGGCGTATGATTCCGATATCGATCAGGTTAAGCAGATCCTGACCAATATTATCCAGTCTGAAGATCGCATTTTGAAAGATCGCGAAATGACTGTGCGCCTGAATGAACTTGGCGCATCGTCGATTAATTTCGTGGTCCGCGTCTGGAGCAACAGCGGCGATCTGCAAAACGTGTACTGGGATGTGCTGGAGCGTATTAAACGTGAATTTGATGCCGCCGGTATCAGCTTCCCGTACCCGCAAATGGATGTGAACTTTAAGCGGGTGAAAGAAAATAAAGAAAACGAAGCGGTAACTCGTTAATCATGTAAAGCGCCCATGAAGTTCATGGGCGCACTACCAATTTAACGCATTGTTTCATCGAGTATATTGGCAACTTTTTGCATGACTTCCCCGGCTTTCTCCACGCCTTCCTTATTTTGCTTTTCTACCCACTGTGCTTGTTCTTGCTGATAACCGATCGCTTTCTGCCAGGCGTCCAGCCCTGATTTTTTCAGATAGCGAACCTGTGCACCTTCCTGCTCAAGCGTTTTTACCATGCTGATCAGGTTGTTATCTAATGCCTTGCCCAGTGCTTTCTCGGTTGTAATGGCAGCTCGTTGAATAGCCTCACGATCTCTGTTATCAAGGTTTTCCCACGATTGTTTATTCATTACCAACAGATAAACATGACCAAGCCAGAGAGAAGGTGAGAGCAACACATTCGGCGCAGCACGTTCAGCATGGATGTCATATCCGCTATCGAGATTGACCATTAAACCATCCAGTTTTCCATCCATGAGTGCTTTAGTTATTTGATCATTCCACGGTAAAGTTACGGTTTTTGCCCCCGTATGAGTTAAATAAGCCCGATGCCAGAAACTGGCTGTTCGCCAGGTGGTTCCCTGAAGCGCAGTCAATTTATCAATGGGCCTGGTAGAGAAAAAGCCTACCGGGTAGCCAAGGAAAAACTGTAAATTCACGATATTGTTACGCTCAAGTTCAGCGTTAAATTCGGGAATTTCCGCATATACGCGACGAAAGAATTCTACCTGACTGGCTCCATGATCCGGGCCAATAGCAAAGCTCTTGAAGATTTGATGAAGCGGCAATTGTTTCGCGGTGTATTCCGGCACCACTATACCCATATCAGCTTTGCTGCCATCGCTTATTGTCGTCAGAGCGTCATAGCTGATGGCGGTTTCACCGTTCCAGTGTGGTTCGATTTTCAAACGCCCCTGCGACTCTTTTTCAATTTCTGCAAAAAATATTTCTTTAATTATTTGTGTACGCATTCCCCCGTAGGGTTCATGGTCTGTATAACGAAGAATTTTTTCAGCAGCAAAAATCGAGGGAGATAACAGAAGAAATCCTGATAAAAGAAAGGGGAGTAATTGTCGGTAGTGCATATCTGTTCCTTCAGTTTATTAATTCAACTTATACTATATTAATTTTATCAATTATCCCTAATGTTATTCCTGCGCTATAGTCTGCGCATCAGATAATTAGCCCGGAATTAATTACGTGATATCTTATTACTTTCAAGGTCTTGCTCTTGGGGCAGCTATGATTCTGCCGCTCGGCCCACAAAATGCTTTTGTGATGAATCAGGGCATTCGTCGTCAGTACCACATTATGATTGCCTTACTTTGCGCTATCAGCGATTTGGTCCTGATTTGCGCGGGGATTTTTGGTGGCAGCGCGTTATTGATGCAGTCGCCGTGGTTGCTGGCGCTGGTCACCTGGGGCGGCGTAGCCTTCTTGCTGTGGTATGGTTTTGGCGCTTTTAAAACAGCGATGAGCAGTAATATTGAGTTAGCCAGTGCCGAAGTCCTGAAGCAAGGCAGATGGAAAATTATCGCCACCATGCTGGCAGTGACCTGGCTGAATCCGCATGTTTACCTGGATACTTTTGTTGTACTGGGCAGCCTTGGCGGGCAACTTGATGTGGAACCAAAACGTTGGTTTGCGCTCGGGACAATTAGCGCCTCTTTCCTGTGGTTCTTTGGTCTGGCTATTCTCGCAGCCTGGCTGGCACCGCGCCTGCGCACGGCAAAATCACAACGCATTATCAATCTGGTTGTGGGATGTGTTATGTGGTTTATTGCCTTGCAGCTGGCGAGAGACGGTATTGCTCATGCACAAGCCTTGTTCAGTTAGGCGCTATCTGATGGAAAAATAAAACAGAGGCGCTAAGCTTGCCTCCAGAGGTCCTGAATTTTAGGCAAGTCAATTAACACGGAGAGACTAACGTGAAGTTCAAAGTTATCGCCCTGGCGGCATTAATGGGTATTAGCGGGATGGCAGCGCAGGCTAACGAATTGCCGGATGGACCGCATATTGTCACCTCCGGTACGGCAAGCGTGGATGCGGTGCCAGACATTGCCACTCTTGCGATTGAAGTCAACGTGGCCGCGAAGGATGCCGCTACTGCCAAGAAACAGGCGGATGAGCGCGTCGCACAATACATTTCCTTCCTTGAACTCAATCAGATCGCGAAAAAAGATATCAGCTCAGCGAACTTACGCACCCAGCCAGATTATGATTATCAGGATGGTAAAAGTATCCTGAAAGGCTACCGTGCTGTGAGAACGGTGGAAGTCACGCTCCGTCAGTTAGACAAACTGAATTCCTTGCTGGATGGCGCGCTGAAGGCGGGTCTTAACGAAATTCGTTCTGTGTCGCTGGGCGTGGCGCAGCCGGATGCCTATAAAGACAAAGCGCGTAAGGCAGCGATTGATAACGCGATTCATCAGGCGCAGGAACTGGCGAACGGCTTTCATCGTAAACTGGGGCCGGTATATAGCGTGCGCTACCATGTTTCCAACTATCAGCCCAGCCCAATGGTGCGGATGATGAAAGCCGATGCCGCGCCGGTGTCCGCCCAGGAAACTTACGAGCAGGCCGCTATTCAGTTTGATGATCAGGTCGATGTGGTCTTCCAGTTAGAACCTGTGGATCAACAACCCGCTAAAACACCTGCAGCACAATAATATTTGTAGCCCGACGTATTCGTCGGGCTAATGCCTTTACCCGATATTGCCTCCTTTTTCTGTAATTTTCTGTAAAACCATGACGTAATCACCTATCTTTGCTCGCGGTTTCATCAAGGATAGGCTGACTGAAACGGTTAAGCGGACAAGGATGCGGGGGAGGGGGTATGGACATTTTTATTTCGAAAAAGATGCGCAATTTCATTTTATTAGCGCAAACCAATAATATTGCCCGGGCGGCAGAAAAAATCCATATGACGGCTTCGCCATTTGGTAAAAGCATTGCCGCGCTGGAAGAACAAATTGGCTATACGCTATTTACCCGCAAAGATAATAATATCAGCCTCAATAAAGCCGGACAGGAACTGTATCAAAAACTGTTCCCGGTTTATCAACGACTTTCTGCGATTGATAATGAAATCCATAACTCAGGGCGTCGTTCACGAGAAATTGTGATTGGCATAGATAATACTTATCCGACAATTATTTTCGATCAGTTGATTAGTCTCGGAGATAAGTATGAAGGCGTGACCGCCCAGCCAGTTGAGTTCAGCGAAAACGGCGTTATCGATAATCTTTTTGACCGTCAGTTAGATTTTATTATCTCCCCACAGCATGTATCTGCACGAGTTCAGGAACTGGAAAACCTGACTATCAGTGAACTACCACCGCTGCGATTGGGCTTTCTCGTTTCTCGCCGTTATGAAGAGCGACAAGAGCAAGAGCTGCTTCAGGAGCTGCCCTGGCTGCAAATGCGCTTTCAGAACCGGGCCAACTTCGAAGCAATGATTGATGCGAATATGCGACCTTGTGGGATCAATCCAACCATTATTTATCGTCCCTACAGTTTTATGGCCAAAATCAGCGCCGTGGAGCGCGGACATTTTCTGACGGTGATCCCGCATTTTGCCTGGCGACTGGTGAATCCGGCAACGCTGAAATATTTTGATGCGCCGCACAGGCCGATGTATATGTAGGAATATCTTTATTCAATCAGAAATCATCGTTATACCGCCACGATGCTTCAGCATATTGCTGAAGATCGTGACGGGACGAGTCATTAACCCAGCATCGAGCCGGTTGCAATTAAATTACGGTGTAAATCGAAGACGTGGCTAAGATCGTGGTGAATATGTCCGCCGGGCGCATTTTCCAGATAGCGATGCAGATAATCCCGATACATAGGATGTGCACAATTATCAATGATAGTGCGGGCGCGTTGAAGCGGGGAAAGACCACGCAGATCGGCGATGCCTTGTTCGGTGATGATCACTTTGACGCTGTGTTCGCTGTGATCAACATGGCTGCACATTGGCACGACGGTTGAGATCTTGCCTTCTTTAGCAATCGACGGGGCCATAAAGATCGACAGATACGCGTTGCGTTCAAAATCACCGCTGCCACCGATGCCGTTCATCAGATCGACCCCGGCTACGTGCGTTGAGTTGGCATGCCCGTAAATATCAAACTCCAGGCCGACGTTCAGAGCGATGACGCCCAGACGACGGATGATTTCCGGGTTATTGGAAATCTCCTGCGGACGCAACACAATGCGGCTGGCAAAGTAATCCATATTGTCGTAAATCTTGCGCAGGGAATCGGCCGAGATTGTCAGGCTGGAGGCGCTGGCCCCGCTGATTTTGCCGGTTTCCAGTAAATGCACCACCGATTCCTGTAGCACTTCCGAATACATCATAAACGGAGGAATTTCCGGGTTTTCCCCTAGTCGCGCCATGACTGCATTATTGATATTGCCCACGCCACTTTGCAGCGGCAGAAATTCCGGCGGAATACGCCCATGCGCCATTTCCTGCAACAAGAACGTGACCACGTTATCGGCAATCTGCTGGCACATGGGATTTTGCTTATCCAGCATATTACCGGCGTCGGGCAAGTTGGTTTCCACGACGGCGACAATCTTTTTCGGATCGATTTGCACATAGCGGGTACCGACGCGATCCATTGCATGGAAGATCGACACGCTATTGCGCCGCGGAGGCGCGCCAGGAATCACAATATCCGCCAGTTCTGCAACGCGCGGATCGTGATAGCGATTGAGTTCAATGATCACTTTCTTCGCTCGCAGCAGCCAGGTCGGCGCATTACCGATCCCGCTGGTTAACCAGACTCGACCATCCGGTGCAAGTGCCGATGCTTCAATGACGGCAACATCAATTTCGCCGAAGAAACCGTAATTGACCATTTGCGCCACTTCGCTCAAATGCAGGTCAACGAAACTCACCGCGCCCTGATTGATCTTTTTACGTAAACCGGACGATGTTTGATATGGCGCACGCCAGGAAACAGCATCGGCGTCAGAAAGTACATCGTCAGCGGCGGCGCTGATTGACGCCCCCGTCAGCAGGCGGATTTGATACGGCTTTTTGGCCTCATGCTGTTCGTTAGCTCTGCGGGCAATCGCGGTGGGTAAGGCTTTCGGCGAACCCGCTGGGGTAAAGCCGCTAAATGCCACCATGTCGTTATGCTGGATAATTTCTGCCGCTTCATCGGCGGTCATCCTTGTCCACTGAGTTTCCATTTTTACTCCTTCGTTCGCAGGGATTAATGACCAACGAAATTAGGTTTACGTTTTTCGAGGAAAGCGTTCATCCCTTCCTGGTAATCTTCGCTGTCATAAACCGCGCGGCGCATCCCCTGAATACGTTCAAATTCATCGGAGTTCATGGTGTGCGCTTCGCCCAGTACACGCAGCTCTTCTTTGATAACGGCAATGGCTAACGGCGCTTTCTCAGAGATGTGGTGCGCCATTTGTAAGGTGAAATCTTCCAGTTCTTCCACTTCCACAACATGGTTGAGGATGCCGACAGCCAACGCGCGCTGGGCGGTGATTGGCGAAGCGGTAAAAATCAGTTCTTTAACAATGTGGAAGCCCGCGTCGCGGGTCAGGTTGTGAATGCCGACCAGGTTATACGGGACGCCGAGGTTTACAGGCGTCATTGAGAAGGTTGAGGTACTGGCGGCGATGATCAGATCGGAACTCATGATCATTTCAAATGCGCCACCCCAGACACTACCTTCCACCATCGAAATGATCGGTTTCGGGAATTTTTGGATCATGCGGGTGATTTGACGCAACGGATCATCATAGGAGAGCGGATCGCGACCGCCAGACGGCAGTTCGTGAATATCGTGACCTGCGGAGAAGACTTTGGATCCACTCGGCGCGCGCAAAATGATACAGCGAATTTCCGGCCGGTTGAGATCGCTTAATGCCTGCATAAGATCATCAATAAAGACTTTACTTAAGGCATTAAGTTTGCGGCCATAGTTAAACTCAATGACCGCCACTTTGTTGATAGTGACAACGTTCACATACTGATAAGACATAAAAATTCCTTTAATCAAAATATTGCATCTGGATAAATTCACTGAGCTGCCGCAGGCCGGTGCGCGGTGAGAGCGTATTGTTTTTGACCGCTAAAAGCGTCTGGCGGTAATAGCGATCGAAATCTTCATTCGCGAACAGGTGATTCAGTACTTCTTCTTCGGTTTGTTTACGCAGCCATTCCACCGATTGTTGTTGCCGCACTTGTTGCAAACGACCACTGGCAGTTAGCGCGGTTTTGAAGTCGATGATGGCGTGCCAGATCTCATTGATTCCACGTTTTTCCAGTGCGCTACAAGTCAGAACTCGTGGCTGCCATTCGTCGTATTTATGTCGCAGAATATGCAGGGCACTCTCGTACATATGCCGGGCAATGGCGACATTGGTATGGTTATCGCCATCGTCTTTGTTGATAACGATCAGATCTGCCACTTCCATCAGCCCCTTTTTAATGCCCTGCAGATCATCGCCACCACCGGCAATTTGCAACGAGATAAAACAGTCCACCATGCGGGCGACTTCCGTTTCCGACTGCCCGACGCCAACCGTTTCGACAATCACTACATCATAACCCGCCGCTTCGCATAACAGCATTAATTCCCGCGCTCGCTGACTGGCACCGCCCAGATGACCGGAGGATGGTACCGGGCGAATAAACGCCGCCTCGGCACGCGCCAGGTCATTCATGCGGGTTTTATCCCCGAGAATGCTACCGCCAGTGACCGGGCTGCTGGGATCGACCGCAATAACCGCAACCTTTAGTCCCTCACGAATCAACAACATGCCAAAGGCTTCAAGAAAGGTACTTTTCCCCGCGCCGGGTGTGCCGGTAACGCCCAGTCGCAGGGCGTTACCACAGAACGGCATAATGGCATCAAGCAGCTGCGTACTTAGCGCCTGATGACGCGGGTGACGGCTTTCCACCAGGGTCATGGCCTGGGCGAGCGTGGCACGCTCACCCTGACGTAAGCGGCGAATACTTTCTGCCAGCGTGGCTTCATTAATCATGATGCTGGCTTATTAGATTCAGTACGTCGCGCACGCTGTCGAGCATAGGCGTACCTGGACCATAAATCGCCGCCACGCCGCGCTCTTGCAGGAAGGCGTAATCCTGCGGTGGAATGACGCCACCCGCGACCACGCAGATATCTTCGCGTCCCCATTTTTTCAGCGCTTCGACCAGTTCCGGGATCAGCGTCTTATGACCGGCAGCCAGTGAAGATGCGCCCACTACGTGAACGTCGTTTTCTACTGCCAGGCGGGCGATCTCTTCAGGTGTAGAGAACATCGGGCTTAAATCTACGTCGAAACCGAGATCGGAATAGGCGCTGGCGATCACTTTCGCGCCGCGATCGTGCCCATCCTGGCCCATTTTGGCGATCAGAATGCGCGGACGACGACCATTGTCGGCAAGGAACTGCTCCGTTTGCGCAACAATGGCATCGAACTCGGTGGCCGATTTCTCAGACTGATGATAGCTTTGCGCAATCACGCCGGTAACACACTGGCTTGGCACCAGATAACGGTCAAATGCCGCTTCCAGCGCATCGGAAATTTCACCAAGCGTTGCGCGAACGCGAGCGGCATTAACAGCGGCAGCCAGCAGGTTTTCGTTATGCTGTGCGGCGTGAGTCAGGGCGTTCAACGTGGCGGTTACGGCAGCATCATCACGGGTGGCGCGAATGCGTTCCAGTGAAGCAATCTGCTCGTTACGCACCATCACGTTGTCGATCTCAAGGACGTCGGTTTCGTCTTCGTGATCCAGTTTGTACTTGTTGACACCAACGATGACACGCTTGCCCTGGTCGATCAGCGACTGCTCGCGCGCTGAGGCCTCTTCGATCATTCGTTTTGGCAGGCCTGCTTCGATCGCTTTCGCCATGCCACCGGCTTCGTCGATCTGTTGGATAATGGCTCTGGCTTGTTTGACGATTTGATCGGTCAGCGATTCAACGTAATAGGATCCGGCCAGTGGATCGACGGTGCGGCAGAGTTCTGATTCTTCCTGAATGATGATCTGGGTATTGCGGGCAATGCGTGCTGAGAAATCGGTAGGCAAACCAAGCGCTTCATCAAAGGCGTTGGTATGCAGTGACTGAGTACCGCCCAGCGTTGCAGCCAGGGCTTCAATGGTGGTGCGGATAACGTTGTTATACGGATCCTGTTCAGTCAGGCTCCAGCCTGAGGTCTGGCAGTGGGTACGCAGCGCCAGTGATTTCGGATCCTGTGCGCCAAATCCACTGACCGCTTCGCTCCATAAATAACGTGCCGCACGCAACATGGCGACGTTCATAAACAGATCCATGCCAATGCCGAAGAAGAACGACAGGCGAGGAGCGAAGTCATCAATTTTCAGCCCGGCGGAGATTGCTGCTTTGATGTACTCAATCCCATCAGCGAGCGTAAATGCTACCTGCTGCACGCAGTTGGCACCCGCTTCACCCATATGGTAACCGCTGATACTGATGGTATTAAATCGCGGCATGTTGCCGGAACACCAGGCGATGATGTCTGCGATAATACGCATTGACGGTTTTGGCGGGTAAATATAGGTGTTGCGGCAAAGATACTCTTTGAGGATATCGTTTTGAATAGTGCCGGTCAGTTTATCGGGTGTAACACCTTGCTCTTCTGCGGCGACAATATAAAACGCCAGTACTGGTAGTACTGCGCCATTCATGGTCATCGAAACCGACATTTTATCCAGCGGGATCTGGTCGAACAGGACTTTCATATCTTCCACGGTGTCGATAGCAACGCCCGCTTTGCCGACGTCGCCCGCCACGCGCGGGTTATCGGAGTCGTAGCCTCGGTGGGTGGCAAGGTCAAACGCAACGGAAAGACCTTTTTGCCCGGCGGCCAGGTTACGGCGATAAAAAGCGTTGGACTCTTTTGCTGTTGAAAAACCAGCATACTGACGGATGGTCCACGGTTGGGCGGTATACATAGTGGCACGCGGGCCACGAACGTAGGGGGGCAAACCAGGAAGGGTACCTGTCACCTCCAGATTATCGAGATCGGCTTCGGTATACAGCGGCTTGATGGCGATCCCTTCCGCGGTTTGCTGAACCAGCGAGTCGACAGTTTTCTCCCGACGGCTCAATTCCTTGTTGGCAAGCTGTTGCCACTCCTGCACGTTAGACATTATTTGCTCCGTAAAACGCAATCAAAATGAGGGTATTTGCGCTTACGGTGAGCTTTTTACGTGGGTTTGTCGCCAGCAAAAAAATGCATTCAGACGTCGTTTTTTGCCGCCTGAGATTTGTCTATTTTGTGATGTGATTCAAGGAATACAAAAAGACGTGCGGATAATGCCTGATATGTGCTATCAGGCATTATTTGATGGATTAATCCTGACGAAGGACTTTGTGACCATAATCGAGTAACGCATCAGTGACTTTACGCATCATGCGGCTTTCAGGAGCAAAGCGGTGCCAGTAGAGCATCCGTCGTTGAAATAGCCCAGGCGTTAAGTCAATCAGTTCACCGCTGGCCAGCTCTTTCTCGATTTGCAGGTGCGGGATCATACAGCAGGTGGTGCCCTGGCGAGCAAGTTGCACGAACGCTTCTGAAGAATTAACGATATGGCAGGGTACGCTGCCAGGAGGCAGATCGAAGTTTTGCTGCAAAAAGGCCTGGTGCATATCGTCAAGATGGTCAAAGGCGACCACAGGTGCTTTCAATAATGCCGAACGCGTTACGCCGTTAGGGAAATATTTTTCGGCAAACGGTTTTGAGCTGACGAACAGATAGTCGAGCGCACCGAGCTTATCGACAAGACAGCTCGGCAGCGCCTGATGTTGAATACTCACCGCGCCGACCACTTCGCCGCGGCGCAGACGTTCCTGAGTGCGGGTTTCATCTTCTACCTGCAAGTTGAGGCGGATAGGCGAATCAGCCAACACAGGAGCCAGCGCCGGAAGCAACCACGTCGCCAGACTGTCGGCGTTGACCGCCAGTGAAAGTAGCAGCGGAGTCGAACCGGTTTGTTCATCGCCCAGCCACTCTTCTTCCAGCAACTCCACCTGGCGTAGCAGTGCCAGCAGTTTTTGCCCTTGTTCTGTCGGGCGCGGCGGTACGGTACGCACCAACAGCGGCTGCCCGAACATATTTTCCAGTTGCTTAATGCGCTGTGAGACGGCTGATTGTGTAATGCACAGCTTTTGTGCCGCGCGCTCAAATCCTCGTTCACGTATCACCGCATCCAGTGCCTGTAATGTTCTGTAGTCCGGGCGTTTCATTGCTGTTGTCTGCTCCTGGTAAATGCTTTTTCCTGCACTATGACACAATTTTGCGTTGGGTACAGAGCATTTAACGCATACAAAAACGGTCGAAATGGAAGTTTTGGCTGGCAATCCCATTTTCATATAACCCTTTGCTGAGCGCTTTGGCAAAACTCTGTGGGCCGCAAAACCAGAAATGGGTGTCACCTTTATTTGCTATTTTATCAGTAAGATAGTGCACCTGTAGGCGCTCACCTTTATGCGCATCAAGCAGATGCAGTGTGACCCTGGCCTGGGCACAAAGTGAGGTCAGTTTATCAATATACCAGGCATCCTCGCTTCGGCTGACGCAATACCAGAGATCCACAGGAACAAAGGACGCGCCATGATGTTTACGATACTCAAGCTGGGCGATAAAGGGGGTAATGCCGATGCCTCCTGCTATCCAGACCTGGTGGGAGCAAGGGAGAGTAAAATCAAACTTTCCCCATGGCCCTTCAACGAAGGCGGACTGGCCGATTTTTATCGAGGATGCCAGAGTCGAGGTATAATCCCCTAAATGTTTGATCGCAAAGCGCAACGTGTTCTTCTCTTTGGTATATGAAGCGATAGTAAAAGGGTGAGATTCTTTACTGTGTGCGAACGTTAAGAATGCAAACTGTCCCGGAGAATAGTCGATGGCATGTTCCAGCTCAAGGGTGACTTCGGTAATTTGTCCCGGATGGTTAACAATGTTTTTAATGGTAGCCTGATGCTTGTTTTTACTACCGTTTAATTTCAGCAGCGAAATGAAAGCCGCAAAGACGCCCGGAATAGTAATTAAAATTAATAAATACGCAGCAGGAGTTTCCCACCAGTATGATTTAAACAAAGCAGTAAACACATGAAAGGCAATTGCCAGATAAAAGACGGGGAACAAACGGTGAACAAGATGAAATAAATGATAGGGAACTTTTTTACTAAGAGACACGAAAATCATCGCTATCATAATAAACATTGCACATTCACCCACCAACAGTCCCGCATGAAGCCAATTTTCTTGTACTGGCGTCAGGTTAATATCAACGATTTTACCAGGGTGAGTAAGCCAGCCAAAGGCGACGAATAACTGGGGTAATTTTTCATCCAGCCAGTGGGCGAAAGCAAACGCTATGGCGCATATTCCTGCCCACTTATGTAATCGCCATGCTTTATCCAGACCGCCCAGCACTTTGTTAAGCCATGATGAACGCAACGATAAACACATCGTCAGCGTCATCAGACACCACGCAAGGGTTCCCGTAAAAAAGAGTATGTTTTGTCGAAGGAACCATATTAGCGCGATTGGCTTTTCACGAAAAATATCACCGGACGACAAAAAAATAAGGCATGCGACAAAGCAAACCAACGTACCTGTAAGATTAGCTTTTTTCATTTTTTATTTCATTTTGGCAGCGGAGCATGGAATAATTCCATGCTCCCGTTAAACAGAGTGATTATTTATAGAAAATCACAGTGGCGTGGATATAATTTTTACCGGAGAAAGAACTGATGTAGTAATTGCTGGCTTGTAACTCTTCCGCTTTCTCTTTGATTTGGCTTTCAACGCCCGCTGGATTGCTATTGTGTGTGGACATGCTCACTTTTGATAACTGTTCAAGATTATTGTCCGGTTTGTGTATCTCGGTTGCTGCAAATGCGTGTCCTGTGAGAGTGCAAAGAAATAATGCGGCAAATAAATTTTGCTTAATAGACATAATAACTCCTTTTATATTAAAGATAATGATTAAATACGTGTGTTATGAGATCAGGGATTTGCGCTAATGCATTTTGCTCGGCGAGTTCGCGTCCCGGTTGGGTTTTGTCGACACCTTCCGCACGTAAAATATGTGTATTGGTAATGCCCATTAATTTCAGCGTGGCTTGCAGATAACTTTCCTGATGATCCAGCGCCAGATGTGCTTCATCGCAATAGATACCGCCGCGCGTCGAGACAATAAACGTCGGTTTATCCGTCAGTAACCCAACGGCACCAGCGGAAGTAAAACGAAACGTTAAACCAGCCTGACAGACCTGATCTATCCAGGTTTTGAGGCCAGATGAAACGCTGTGATTAATCATCGGCGCGCCAATAATGAGCACATCGCACGATGCCAGTTCATCAATAGCAGCGTGGATATCATTCACCTCCTGCTGAATTTGTGCGTTCTCGCACTCCGCTTTACCGCAAAGCGCCAGAAAGGTTTCTTCACGCAAATGGGGTGGGGGCGTCAGGCCAACGTCGCGATGAATAATTGTGGCTTGCGCGAAACGTTGGCAAAGCGCTTCTACCAGCGCCTGGCTTAATTTCCGCGAACTTGAATGCTTAAGCATTGGACTGCTATCGATATGGAGAATTTTCATGGGGTTGCTCTCATTTCTGCGATGAGAGAAGTTTAATTGTTGTTGATATGGTGATTAAATAGACATAATTGAACTTCATTGTTGTGAAAATAGAACAATCATGATCGACTGGAATGATTACTACTACTTTGCCCTGATTGCCGATGAAGGCAGCTACAGCCAGGCGGCGCTGCGTGCGGGTGTGTCGAAATCGGTATTAAGCCGTCGAATGGCAGCGCTGGAAGAGCGCCTCGGCGTGAGGCTTATTCAGCGAACTACGCGGCGTCTGGCCCTGACGGCGGCAGGGGAACAGTTTGCTGTCGAGTGTCGGGCGCTGGTGGCTCAGGGGGAACGGGCCAGAGCGGTGGTGATGGCCGCCCAGGAAAGCCCACAGGGAATGCTGCGCGTCAGCGCGCCGGTATTTATGGCTGAAACATGGTTTGGTGAGTTCGTCAGTGAATTTATCGCCCGCTGGCCCTTGGCGAAGGTGCAACTGCTGGCAATTAATCGCCCGGTGGATATGGTCGCTGAAGGCATTGATATTGCGCTGGTTACGGCTTCCGGCGCGCTTGCGGACTCGACGCTGCATTATAAAAAATTACATACCCAGGCTGATATTTTAGTTGCCAGTTCGCAGTGGCTGGCCCGCCATCCGCAGGTGAAGGCCATTGACGATCTTAACCGCGTCGACGGGATCCTCCGCCTGACGAACAATGGCGGGAGCCAGTGGCAGTTAATGAATGGCGACCAGGAGATTACGCTGCATCCCGAGGCGCGTTTGCAGACAAATAACATTCGCGTCATGTTGCAGGCAGTGCTTGGCGGGAATGGCGTGGCGTTATTGCCTCAATTTGCCTGTAAACAGGGGCTTGCCAACGGTGAACTGGTGCGCCTGTTCGCACCGTGGAGCGGCATACCCAGACCGTTGTATGCTTTATTTGCCGGGCGAAAGGGGATGCCCGCCATTGCGCGATATTTTATGGATGAGTTAACCACGCGGCTTGCCAACGGGGTCTGAATCGCTTTTTTTGTATATAATGCGTGTGAAATTTCATACCACAGGCGAAACGATCATGACGCAGGATGAATTGAAAAAAGCAGTAGGATGGGCGGCACTTCAGTATGTTCAGCCCGGCACCATTGTTGGTGTAGGTACAGGTTCCACCGCCGCACACTTTATTGACGCGCTCGGCACGATGAAAGGCCAGATTGAAGGGGCCGTTTCCAGTTCAGATGCTTCCACTGAAAAACTGAAAAGCCTCGGCATTCACGTTTTTGATCTCAACGAAGTCGACAGCCTTGGCATCTACGTTGATGGCGCAGATGAAATCAACGGCCACATGCAAATGATCAAAGGCGGCGGTGCGGCGCTGACCCGTGAAAAAATCATTGCTTCGGTTGCGGAAAAATTTATCTGTATTGCCGACGCCTCCAAGCAGGTTGATATTCTGGGCAAATTCCCGCTGCCAGTAGAAGTTATCCCGATGGCACGTAGTGCAGTGGCGCGCCAGCTGGTGAAACTGGGCGGTCGTCCGGAATACCGCCAGGGCGTGGTGACCGATAACGGCAACGTGATCCTCGACGTCCACGGCATGGAAATCCTTGACCCGATAGCGATGGAAAACGCCATAAATGCGATTCCTGGCGTGGTGACTGTTGGCTTGTTTGCTAACCGTGGCGCGGACGTTGCGCTGATTGGCACACCTGACGGTGTCAAAACCATTGTGAAATGATCTGACGGGGGAACCTCCCCCGTTAAAAAAATTCTCTTCATTAAATTTGGTGACATGTGTCACGTTTTTACCTGGCTATTGTCGATTGCTCTAAATAAACCCTCTAAACCAGCATATTCATCCAAGAAATACCTTTGCGTGATATTTCCTCAACATTGCGACGCAAACGTTCATATTGCCGCAATATTATTTTTTGATATGTTGAAAGGCGGATGCAAATCCGCACACAACATTTCAAAAGACAGGATTGGGTAAATGGCAAAGGTATCGCTGGAGAAAGACAAGATTAAGTTTCTGCTGGTAGAAGGCGTGCACCAAAAGGCGCTTGAAAGCCTTCGTGCAGCGGGTTACACCAACATCGAATTTCACAAAGGCGCGCTGGATGATGAACAATTAAAAGAATCCATCCGCGATGCCCACTTCATCGGCCTGCGATCCCGTACCCATCTGACTGAAGACGTGATCAACGCCGCAGAAAAACTGGTCGCTATTGGCTGTTTCTGTATCGGAACAAACCAGGTTGATCTGGATGCGGCGGCAAAACGCGGGATCCCGGTATTTAACGCACCGTTCTCAAATACGCGCTCTGTTGCGGAGCTGGTGATTGGCGAACTGCTGCTGCTATTGCGCGGCGTGCCGGAAGCCAATGCTAAAGCGCACCGTGGCGTGTGGAACAAACTGGCGGCGGGTTCTTTTGAAGCGCGCGGCAAAAAGCTGGGTATCATCGGCTACGGTCATATTGGTACGCAATTGGGCATTCTGGCTGAATCGCTGGGAATGTATGTTTACTTTTATGATATTGAAAACAAACTGCCGCTGGGCAACGCCACTCAGGTACAGCATCTTTCTGACCTGCTGAATATGAGCGATGTGGTGAGTCTGCATGTACCAGAGAATCCGTCCACCAAAAATATGATGGGTGCGAAAGAGATTTCACTAATGAAGCCCGGCTCGCTGCTGATTAATGCTTCGCGCGGTACTGTGGTGGATATTCCGGCGCTGTGTGACGCGCTGGCGAGCAAACATCTGGCGGGGGCGGCAATCGACGTATTTCCGACGGAACCGGCAACCAATAGCGATCCATTTACCTCTCCGCTGTGTGAATTCGACAACGTCCTTCTGACGCCACACATTGGCGGTTCGACTCAGGAAGCGCAGGAGAATATCGGCCTGGAAGTTGCGGGTAAATTGATCAAGTATTCTGACAATGGCTCAACGCTCTCTGCGGTGAACTTCCCGGAAGTCTCGCTGCCACTGCACGGTGGGCGTCGTCTGATGCACATCCACGAAAACCGTCCGGGCGTGTTAACTGCGCTGAACAAAATCTTCGCCGAGCAGGGCGTCAACATCGCTGCCCAGTATCTGCAAACCTCTGCGCAAATGGGTTATGTAGTTATTGATATTGAAGCCGACGAAGACGTTGCCGAAAAAGCGCTGCAGGCAATGAAAGCTATTCCGGGTACCATTCGCGCCCGTCTGCTGTACTAATTCCCCTTCTCTGAAAATTAACGGGCAGGTCACTGACTTGCCCGTTTTTTTATCCCTTTTCCACACCGTTGCCGCATTGCGCATTCTACTTTGCGAGTCTGCTCCAGAAAATAAATCAAAGTCAGATCAATGCGTTGTGTTTATTTAATGGGGATTTACGATGGCAGGGCAGCATGGGGCTGTAACGGTAAAGCCCTCACCGAAGCGAGGGCTTGAAGGAGAAGGGTTATGATGCGACTTGTCATCATACTGATTGTACTGTTACTCATAAGTTTCCCAGCTTATTAACAGTCAGTCTCAGGGGAGGAGTCATCCTCCCTTACCCTTACTCACTAAATTAGGTTAAAGAATCAACGATGTCAATCAGGGCGATGCAGGTGTGTCGCCCTCACCACTCCCAGACTTTCGACGGTGTAACCACCGCAGGAAGAGGGATATCCCACTCTTCAACGGGGAGTTTTTCCACCAACTGACAATCATGCGCATAACCCACCGGTTGCATTTTATAGTGCTGCCAGTTTTGTAAGGTTCGATCATAAAAACCACCGCCCATTCCCAGGCGCTGACCGTACTCATCAAAGGCGACCAGCGGTGTGATCAACACGTCTAATCGGGAAAGGGGGAGCACGTCACGCACATCCAGTTTTGGCTCATGGATCTTCAACCTGTTCATCACCAGTTCGCTTTGCGGATGGTAATTCAGGAACAGCAAATTACCGGCACTGAAGGGATGCAAAACTGGAAGATATACGCGCTTACCGGCGCGCCAGAGTTGTTCTATAAGTGGCTGGGTGTCGAGTTCGCCATCAAAAGAGAGGAATACAGCGACCGTATGCGCCATCACCACTGGGGGATAAGTCATCATCCGGGTAGCAGCTTGTTGACCCATTTCCTGCTGTTGTTCCGGCGTTAACGCACGACGACGTTGCCGAATCATTTTGCGGATTTCTTGTCGGGATAATGTCAGTGGGAGTTCTGGTAGTTGCGTCATGGCTGGTGCCAGATAAGAAGGGAATCTCCGAGATGCCGCCGCAGGCTGTAACCCTTGAACCCTTGGTTCAAGGTGAATGTGTCGTCGCAGTTTTAAGGCTTCTCGGACGGACCGAGCATGCTCACCAACCGCGGAGCGCCACATTCTTGTGGTATGAAATATCGGCTCAGGGGACTGGCCCGCTTGCGAACATCTCAGAGAAATTTTGTCTTCACGGTTACTCTACCACAGTAAACCGAAAAGTGTCATTCAAAGTTTTGGTTAGTTTTTTCGGTGATGCGACCTTGTTCAAGTAACGCTTGTTCTATGGTCTGCTGCAGCATCCGAATACGCTGTTCCATACTTGCCGCGTAGTCACGAGTCTTCGCTTTTTCTTGCGCTAACTCATAGCTGATATTCAATGCGGCAATGAAGACCAACTGTTCAGTATTTGTGACTCTAGTGCGTTCTTTCAGATCTTGCAACCGTTGGTTCAGATCGTCCGCTGCCTGATTCAACGCATCCCTTTGGTCAGGCGGGCAGTTCACACGCAGTGAACGGCCAAAAATTTGGATATCGACGGGTTGTGCAGACATGCCACCTTCCTGCTGATTGACTGCGCTGCCTTCGTCTTTAGACCCATGGTCTGCGAAGGGGCGACACTATAGCTACCCTGATGAGAAGAGACAAGCCCTTTTCTGGTCCACCAGGGCCCAAAGTGGTAGCATATCATGAATATTCCTCCCTTTGACGACGAATGCTTATGTCTATACAGAACGAAATGCCTGGTTACAACGAAATGAACCAGTATCTGAACCAACAAGGGACGGGTCTGACCCCAGCTGAGATGCATGGTTTAATCAGCGGGATGATATGTGGCGGTAACGATGACAGCTCATGGCTGCCGCTACTTCACGACCTGACGAACGAAGGCATGGCTTTCGGTCATGAGCTGGCACAGGCACTGCGTAAAATGCACTCTGCCACCAGCGATGCCCTGCAGGATGACGGCTTCCTTTTTCAGCTTTATCTGCCTGATGGCGATGATGTCAGCGTTTTCGATCGGGCTGATGCGCTGGCAGGTTGGGTTAATCACTTCCTGCTTGGTCTTGGCGTTACGCAACCGAAGCTGGACAAAGTGACCGGAGAAACCGGTGAAGCCATCGACGATCTGCGTAACATCGCGCAGTTGGGCTACGACGAAGACGAAGATCAGGAAGAGCTTGAAATGTCGCTTGAAGAGATCATCGAGTACGTCCGTGTTGCCGCGCTGTTATGCCACGACACCTTTACTCATCCGCAACCGACCGCGCCAGAAGTACAAAAACCGACTCTACACTAAAAACAAAAAACGTAAGGAGAGTGTTATGAGTGATATATCCCGGCAAGAGTTTCAGCGTCGCCGTCAGGCCCTGGTGGAGCAAATGCAACCCGGCAGCGCCGCGCTGATTTTTGCTGCACCAGAAGTAACACGTAGCGCCGACAGCGAATACCCCTATCGTCAGAACAGTGACTTCTGGTACTTCACCGGCTTTAATGAACCGGAAGCGGTGCTGGTGCTGATTAAAAGCGATGACACTCATAACCACAGCGTTTTGTTTAACCGCGTTCGCGACCTGACGGCAGAGATCTGGTTTGGTCGTCGCTTAGGCCAGGATGCCGCGCCAGAGAAACTGGGCGTTGACCGCGCACTGGCATTCAGTGAAATCAATCAGCAACTTTATCAACTACTTAACGGCCTGGATGTGGTTTACCATGCTCAGGGCGAATATGCATATGCTGATGAAATCGTGAACAGTGCGCTGGAAAAACTGCGTAAAGGCTCGCGACAAAATCTCACCGCCCCGGCAACGATGATCGACTGGCGTCCCATGGTACATGAAATGCGCCTGTTCAAATCACCAGAAGAGATTGCCGTACTTCGCCGCGCGGGGGAAATCACCGCTCTGGCGCATACCCGGGCGATGGAAAAATGCCGTCCGGGAATGTTCGAGTACCATCTGGAAGGCGAAATTCACCACGAATTTAACCGCCACGGTGCGCGCTATCCGTCCTACAACACCATTGTCGGCAGCGGTGAAAACGGCTGTATTCTGCACTACACCGAAAACGAGTGTGAACTGCGTGACGGTGACCTGGTGTTGATTGACGCGGGCTGTGAATACAAAGGTTACGCGGGCGATATTACCCGTACCTTCCCGGTCAACGGCAAATTCACCCAGGCCCAGCGTGAAATCTACGACATTGTGCTGGAGTCTCTTGAAACCAGCCTGCGCCTGTATCGTCCGGGAACCTCCATTCTGGAAGTCACCAGTGAAGTGGTGCGTATCATGGTTAGCGGCCTGGTAAAACTCGGCATCCTGAAAGGTGATGTTGATGAACTGATCGCTCAGAACGCCCATCGTCCTTTCTTTATGCATGGCCTTAGCCACTGGTTAGGACTGGATGTCCATGACGTTGGCGTTTATGGTCAGGATCGCTCGCGCATTCTGGAACCGGGGATGGTACTGACCGTAGAGCCTGGTCTGTATATCGCGCCGGATGCGGATGTGCCAGAACAATATCGCGGTATCGGCATTCGTATTGAAGACGACATTGTGATTACCGAAACCGGCAACGAAAACCTCACCGCCAGCGTGGTGAAAAAGCCGGAAGAAATCGAAGCGTTGATGGCTGCTGCGAGAAAGCAATGAGCGTAATCATCGTCGGTGGCGGCATGGCGGGCGCGACGCTGGCGCTGGCTATTTCCCGGTTAAGTCACGGGGCGCTGCCGGTACATTTGATTGAAGCGACTGCGCCAGAGTCACATGCTCATCCGGGCTTTGATGGACGAGCTATTGCGCTGGCGGCGGGTACCTGTCAGCAACTGGCGCGCATCGGCGTTTGGCAATCTCTGGCGGATTGCGCAACCGCCATCACCAGCGTGCATGTCAGCGATCGTGGTCATGCCGGATTCGTCACCCTCGCCGCAGAAGATTACCAACTGGCGGCGCTGGGGCAGGTTGTCGAATTGCATAATGTCGGGCAACGGCTGTTTGCATTGCTGCGCAAAGCACCTGGCGTAACGCTGCATTGCCCTGATCGCGTGGCTAACGTTGCCCGTGCTCAGAGTCACGTTGAAGTGACGCTGGAGAGTGGCGAGACGCTGACGGGCTGCGTGCTGGTAGCCGCTGATGGCACCCATTCAGCGTTAGCCACTGTGTGCGGCGTTGACTGGCAGCAGGAGCCTTACGAACAACTGGCTGTGATTGCTAACGTTGCGACTTCCGTTGCGCACGAAGGCCGCGCTTTTGAACGCTTCACGAAACATGGCCCGCTGGCGATGTTGCCGATGTCTGACGGACGCTGTTCGCTGGTCTGGTGTCATCCACTGGAACGGCGCGAAGAGGTGCTGTCGTGGAGCGACGAGAAGTTTTGCCGTGAACTCCAGTCTGCCTTTGGCTGGCGACTGGGGCAAATTACCCACGCCGGTAAACGCAGTGCTTATCCGCTGGCATTAACCCGCGCCGCCAGACCGATTACCCATCGCACTGTGCTGGTGGGCAATGCGGCGCAAACTCTGCACCCCATCGCCGGGCAAGGGTTCAACCTCGGTATGCGTGATGTGATGAGCCTTGCAGAAACCCTGACTCAGGCGCAGGAGCGCGGAGAAGACATGGGTGATTACGGCGTATTGTGCCGTTATCAGCAGCGTCGACAGCGCGATCGCGAAGCAACCATCGGCGTCACGGACAGCCTTGTACATCTTTTTGCCAACCGTTGGACCCCGCTGGTTGTCGGGCGCAACATCGGGCTGATGACGATGGAATTATTTACCCCGGCACGCGATGTGCTGGCGCAGCGCACCCTCGGTTGGGTGGCGCGTTGAAGGCGGTTTTAAGGAATAAACAATGCAAAGTGTTGATGTAGCCATTGTTGGTGGCGGCATGGTGGGGCTGGCGGTTGCCTGCGGCTTACAGGGGAGCGGCTTACGCGTTGCCGTACTGGAGCAGCGCGTACCGGAACCTCTGGCGGCGGATGCACCACCACAACTGCGCGTTTCGGCTATCAATGCCGCCAGCGAAAAATTACTCACCCGTCTTGGCGTCTGGCAGGACATTCTCTCTCGTAGGGCCAGCTGTTATCACGGCATGGAAGTGTGGGATAAAGACAGCTTTGGTCACATTTCGTTTGACGATCAAAGCATGGGCTATAGCCATCTTGGGCATATCGTTGAAAATTCAGTGATTCACTACGCGCTGTGGAACAAAGCGCAGCAGTCGTCAGATATCACTCTGTTGGCCCCCGCAGAATTACAGCAGGTCGCCTGGGGAGAAAATGAAACCTTCCTGACGCTGAAAGATGGCAGCATGTTAACGGCGCGTCTGGTGATTGGCGCGGACGGCGCTAATTCCTGGTTGCGCAACAAAGCCGATATTCCGCTGACTTTCTGGGATTATCAGCATCACGCGCTGGTAGCGACCATTCGCACGGAAGAACCGCATGATGCGGTGGCGCGGCAGGTTTTCCATGGCGAAGGCATTCTGGCCTTTTTACCGCTTAGCGATCCGCATCTTTGCTCGATTGTCTGGTCACTGTCGCCAGAGGAAGCGCAGCGGATGCAGCAGGCAAGTGAAGACGAATTTAATCGCGCGTTAAATATCGCTTTTGATAATCGCCTGGGCTTATGCAAGGTTGAGAGCGCGCGTCAGGTGTTCCCACTGACGGGGCGTTATGCGCGCCAGTTTGCCGCGCACCGTCTGGCGTTGGTGGGCGACGCCGCACATACCATTCACCCGCTCGCGGGGCAGGGCGTTAATCTCGGCTTTATGGATGCTGCAGAGCTGGTTGCTGAACTGAAACGGTTGCATCGTCAGGGGAAAGACATCGGGCAGTACATTTATCTGCGTCGCTATGAGCGTAGCCGCAAGCACAGTGCGGCGCTGATGCTGGCTGGTATGCAGGGATTCCGCGATCTGTTTTCCGGTACCAATCCGGCGAAAAAACTGCTGCGTGATATTGGTTTGAAACTGGCCGACACGCTTCCTGGCGTTAAACCACAACTTATCCGCCAGGCAATGGGATTAAACGATTTGCCTGAATGGCTGCGTTAAAAATTTCTCTTCTGCTGTTTATTTGATACCCATCACACTTTCATCTCCCGTTTTTTTCGCCGGGAGATTTTCCTCATTTGAAATAAACTAATTTCACCTCCGTTTTCGCATTATATTTTCTAATGTCATGATTTTTTAATTTAGTGTTTTTTGACAATTTTTTAGTTCTTAATATTGCATTAATCAAATTAACTTTCTCATCTGTTTATATTTATATAGAGATTTGTTCATTTTTTGGTTTTTTATTCTGTTGTGATTTTGGCGTTTTTTAACCATAAGCTAATGTGATGATCAATTTTACCTTATGGTTAACAGTCTGTTTCGGTGGTAAGTTCAGGCAAAAGAGAACGATTGCGTTGGGGACCGGGAGTGGCTCCGATGCTGGGTTTCGTGGTGATAATTTCGCCATGGAAAAGTTGTCAGCCCCGCTTATTCAATGAGGACAAGATGGCACAACAGACTCCTTTGTACGAACAACACACGCTTTGCGGCGCTCGCATGGTGGATTTCCACGGCTGGATGATGCCGCTGCATTACGGTTCGCAAATCGACGAACATCATGCGGTACGTACCGATGCCGGAATGTTTGATGTGTCACATATGACCATCGTCGATCTTCGCGGCAGCCGCACCCGGGAGTTTTTGCGTTATCTGCTGGCGAACGATGTGGCGAAGCTCACCAAAAGCGGTAAAGCCCTTTACTCGGGGATGTTGAATGCCTCTGGCGGTGTGATAGATGACCTCATCGTCTACTACTTTACTGAAGATTTCTTCCGCCTCGTTGTTAACTCCGCCACCCGCGAAAAAGACCTCTCCTGGATTACCCAACACGCTGAACCTTTCGGCATCGAAATTACCGTTCGTGATGACCTTTCCATGATCGCCGTACAAGGGCCGAATGCGCAGGCAAAAGCTGCCACACTGTTTAATGACGCCCAGCGTCAGGCGGTGGAAGGGATGAAACCGTTCTTTGGCGTGCAGGCGGGCGATCTGTTTATTGCCACCACTGGTTATACCGGTGAAGCGGGCTATGAAATTGCGCTGCCCAATGAAAAAGCGGCCGATTTCTGGCGTGCGCTGGTGGAAGCGGGCGTTAAGCCATGCGGCCTGGGCGCGCGTGACACGCTGCGTCTGGAAGCGGGTATGAATCTTTATGGTCAGGAGATGGACGAAACCATTTCTCCGTTAGCCGCCAACATGGGCTGGACTATCGCCTGGGAACCGGCAGATCGTGACTTTATCGGTCGTGAAGCTCTGGAAGCGCAGCGTGAACATGGTACAGAAAAACTGGTTGGTCTGGTGATGACCGAAAAAGGCGTGCTGCGTAATGAACTGCCGGTACGTTTTACCGATGCGCAGGGCAACCAGCATGAAGGCATTATCACCAGCGGGACTTTCTCCCCGACGCTGGGTTACAGCATTGCGCTGGCGCGCGTGCCGGAAGGTATTGGCGAAACGGCGATTGTGCAAATTCGCAACCGTGAAATGCCGGTTAAAGTGACGAAACCTGTTTTTGTGCGTAACGGCAAAGCCGTCGCGTGATTTACTTTTTTGGAGATTGATTGATGAGCAACGTACCAGCAGAACTGAAATACAGCAAAGAACACGAATGGCTGCGTAAAGAAGCCGACGGCACTTACACCGTTGGTATAACCGAACATGCCCAGGAGCTGTTAGGCGATATGGTGTTTGTTGACCTGCCGGAAGTGGGCGCAACGGTTAGCGCGGGCGATGACTGCGCGGTTGCCGAATCAGTAAAAGCGGCGTCAGACATTTATGCGCCAGTCAGCGGTGAAATCGTGGCGGTAAACGACGCACTGAGCGATTCCCCGGAACTGGTGAACAGCGAACCGTATGCAGGCGGCTGGATCTTTAAAATCAAAGCCAGCGATGAAAGCGAACTGGAATCACTGCTGGATGCGACCGCATACGAAGCATTGTTAGAAGACGAGTAACGGCTTTATTCCTCTTCTGCGGGAGAGGATCAGGGTGAGGAACTTTTACGCCTCACCCTCACTCTCTTCGCAAGGAGAGAGGTTCACAATTCACTGCACGTTTCAGGAACCATCGCTCATGACACAGACGTTAAGCCAGCTTGAAAACAGCGGCGCTTTTATTGAACGCCATATCGGACCGGATGCCGCGCAACAGCAAGAAATGCTGAATGCCGTTGGCGCACAATCGTTAAACGCGCTGACCGGCCAGATTGTGCCGAAAGATATTCAGCTTGCGACCCCGCCGCAGGTTGGCGCACCGGCGACCGAATACGCCGCGCTGGCGGAACTCAAGGCTATTGCCAGTCGCAATAAACGCTTCACGTCTTACATCGGCATGGGTTACACCGCCGTGCAGCTACCGCCGGTTATCCTGCGTAACATGCTGGAAAATCCGGGCTGGTATACCGCGTATACTCCGTATCAACCTGAAGTCTCCCAGGGCCGCCTTGAAGCACTGCTCAACTTCCAGCAGGTAACGTTGGATTTAACCGGGCTGGATATGGCCTCTGCTTCTCTTCTGGACGAGGCCACCGCTGCCGCCGAAGCAATGGCGATGGCTAAACGCGTCAGCAAACTGAAAAATGCCAACCGCTTCTTTGTTGCTTCTGACGTCCATCCGCAAACGCTCGATGTGGTCCGTACTCGTGCTGAAACCTTTGGTTTTGAAGTGATTGTCGATGATGCGCAAAAAGTGCTCGACCACCAGGACGTCTTCGGCGTGCTGTTACAGCAGGTTGGCACTACTGGTGAAATTCACGACTACACCGCGCTTATTAGCGAACTGAAATCACGCAAAATTGTGGTCAGTGTCGCCGCCGATATTATGGCGCTGGTGCTGTTAACTGCGCCGGGTAAACAGGGCGCGGATATTGTCTTTGGTTCGGCGCAACGCTTCGGTGTGCCGATGGGCTACGGTGGCCCACACGCAGCATTCTTTGCGGCGAAAGATGAATACAAACGCTCAATGCCGGGCCGTATTATCGGTGTATCGAAAGATGCAGCTGGCAATACCGCTCTGCGCATGGCGATGCAGACTCGCGAGCAACATATTCGCCGTGAGAAAGCGAACTCCAACATTTGTACTTCCCAGGTACTGCTGGCAAACATCGCCAGCCTGTATGCCGTTTATCACGGCCCGGTGGGCCTGAAACGTATCGCTAACCGCATCCACCGTCTGACCGATATCCTGGCGGCGGGCCTGCAACAAAAAGGTCTGAAACTGCGTCATGCGCACTATTTCGACACTTTGTGTGTGGAAGTGGCCGACAAAGAGGGCGTACTGGCGCGTGCCGAAGCGGCTGAAATCAACCTGCGTAGCGATATTCTGAACGCCGTGGGGATCACCCTTGATGAAACCACCACGCGTGAAAACGTGATGCAGCTTTTCAGCGTACTGCTGGGCGATAACCACGGACTGGACATCGACACGCTGGACAAAGACGTGGCTCACGATAGCCGCTCTATTCAGCCTGCAATGTTGCGCGACGACGAAATACTCACCCATCCGGTGTTTAATCGCTACCACAGCGAAACCGAAATGATGCGCTATATGCACTCGCTGGAGCGTAAAGATCTGGCGCTGAATCAGGCGATGATCCCGCTGGGTTCCTGCACCATGAAACTGAACGCCGCCGCCGAGATGATCCCCATCACCTGGCCGGAATTTGCCGAACTGCACCCGTTCTGCCCGCCAGAACAGGCCGAAGGTTATCAGCAGATGATTGCGCAGTTGGCTGACTGGCTGGTGAAACTGACCGGTTACGACGCCGTTTGTATGCAGCCGAACTCCGGCGCACAGGGCGAATACGCGGGCCTGCTGGCGATTCGTCATTATCATGAAAGCCGCAACGAAGGGCATCGCGATATCTGCCTGATCCCGGCTTCTGCGCACGGAACTAACCCCGCTTCTGCACATATGGCAGGAATGCAGGTGGTGGTTGTGGCGTGTGATAAAAACGGCAACATCGATCTGGCTGATCTGCGCGCGAAAGCGGAACAAGCGGGCGATAACCTCTCCTGTATCATGGTGACCTATCCTTCCACCCACGGCGTGTATGAAGAAACGATCCGTGAAGTGTGTGAAGTCGTGCATCAGTTCGGCGGTCAGGTTTACCTTGATGGCGCGAACATGAACGCCCAGGTCGGCATCACCTCACCGGGCTTTATTGGCGCGGACGTTTCGCATCTCAACCTGCATAAAACCTTCTGCATTCCGCACGGTGGCGGCGGCCCAGGTATGGGACCGATCGGTGTGAAAGCGCATCTGGCACCGTTTGTACCGGGTCATAGCGTGGTGCAAATCGAAGGCATGTTAACCCGTCAGGGCGCGGTTTCTGCGGCACCGTTCGGTAGTGCCTCTATCCTGCCAATCAGCTGGATGTACATCCGCATGATGGGCGCAGAAGGGCTGAAAAAAGCAAGCCAGGTGGCAATCCTCAACGCCAACTATATTGCCAGCCGCCTGCAGGATGCCTTCCCGGTGCTGTATACCGGTCGCGACGGTCGCGTGGCGCACGAATGTATTCTCGATATTCGCCCGCTGAAAGAAGAAACCGGCATCAGCGAACTGGATATTGCCAAGCGTCTGATCGACTACGGTTTCCACGCGCCGACGATGTCGTTCCCGGTGGCGGGTACGCTGATGGTTGAACCGACTGAATCTGAAAGCAAAGTGGAACTGGATCGCTTTATCGACGCGATGCTGGCTATCCGCGCAGAAATTGACCAGGTGAAAGCCGGTGTCTGGCCGCTGGAAGATAACCCGCTGGTGAACGCGCCGCACATTCAGAGCGAACTGGTCGCCGAGTGGGCGCATCCGTACAGCCGTGAAGTTGCGGTATTCCCGGCAGGCGTGGCAGACAAATACTGGCCGACAGTGAAACGTCTGGATGATGTTTACGGCGACCGTAACCTGTTCTGCTCCTGCGTACCGATTAGCGAATACCAGTAATTCACTGATTCGACTATCTTCTAAAGGCGCTTCGGCGCCTTTTTAGCTTGTTAATAAAGTGCGCTTTGTGTGTCGGATGAAGCGTAAATATAAACTCCTGGAGTTCAATATATGACAGGAGCGCCAGGCCTGATGAGCGGGGCGTATCAGGCACATCGGGTAATTAAAGATTCTCGCCGTTGCTGGCAATCACCTCTTTGTACCAGTCAAAGCTCTTCTTACGTGAACGCGACATATCGCCAGTACCGTCGTCATGTTTATTCACATAGATAAAGCCGTAGCGTTTGCTGTACTGCCCGGTGGTAAACGACACGCAGTCGATGCAGCCCCACGGTGTGTAGCCCATCAGATCCACGCCATCGTAAGTCACCGCTTTTTTCATCTCTTCAATATGGGCGCGCAGGTAGTCAATGCGGTAGTCGTCGTTGATGCTGCCATCTTCTTCCACTTTGTCATAAGCGCCAAAACCGTTTTCGACAATAAACAGCGGCTTCTGATAACGCTCATACAGTTCGCAAAGTGCGTAACGCAGACCCACAGGATCAATCTGCCAGCCCCAGTCAGACGCTTTAACATACGGGTTTGGTACGCTGCCTTCAAAACCAGAGATGGCATCACCGGTGCCGCCTTCGGCCTTCACTGCGTTGGTCATGTAATAGCTGAAACCAAGATAATCGCAGGTGCCTTCGCGCAGCACATCCAGATCGCCGTCTTCCATTTTGATGTTAAATCCGCGACGCTCCCACTCGTTCAACACATAGGATGGGTAATAGCCACGCAACTGCACATCGGTAAAGACGTAGCGTTCGCGCATCGACTCCTGGGCGAACATCACATCGTCCGGATTACAGGAGTAAGGGTAAAGCGGCACCATCGCCAGCATACAGCCGACTTTCATTTCCGGGTTAATGCGACGCGCGGCTTTCACCGCCAGGGCGCTGGCGACAAACTGGTGATGCAGCACCTGGTACATCGTCTCTTCCGGGTTTTCATGCTCGGTATACACCACGCCGGAGCAGCAGTAACCGAACAGCGGTGCACGCCAGTTACGCTGGTTGTTAATTTCGTTGAAGGTCATCCAGTATTTGACTTTATGCTTATAGCGTTCAAATACCACTTCTGCGAAACGGACAAAGAAATCAACCACTTTACGGTTGGTCCAGCTACCGTATTGCTGCACCAGATGCAGCGGCATTTCAAAGTGGGATAGGGTGATCACCGGTTCGATGTTGTATTTCAGCAATTCATCGAACAGAGAGTCGTAAAACTTCAGCCCTTCTTCGTTTGGCTGAGCTTCATCGCCTTTTGGAAAAATGCGCGTCCAGGCGATGGAAGTCCGAAAACATTTGAAGCCCATTTCGGCAAATAGCTTGATGTCTTCTTTGTAGTGACCATAAAAATCAACGGCTTCATGGTTTGGATAGTATTTGCCTGGCAAGACTTCTTTGGTGATTTCGCGCGGCACGCCGTGTGCGCCACCGGTCAGAACGTCACAAATGCTCGGCCCTTTGCCGCCTTTGTTCCAGCCGCCTTCGACCTGATGAGCGGCAACTGCGCCGCCCCATAAGAAATCTTTCGGTAAGGTGAGTTTTTTCACTATCATAGGCTCCAGATGAGTCAATTCTTACAGGAAATAGTACCATGCAGCCAAACGACATCACTTTTTTTCAACGTTTCCAGGATGACATTCTGGCTGGGCGTAAAACCATCACCATCCGCGACGAGTCTGAATCGCACTTCAAAACGGGTGATGTGCTTCGTGTCGGACGTTTTGAAGATGACGGTTATTTTTGCACGATTGAAGTCACTGCAACCTCAACCGTAACGCTGGATACGCTGACGGAAAAACATGCAGGGCAGGAGAATATGACCCTGCCAGAACTGAAAAAGGTCATTGCCGACATCTATCCCGGCCAGATACAGTTTTATGTGATTGAATTTAAATGCCTTTAAATTGAACTCACGCCTGTTAGTTGAAATTTTGCATTTAATTTCATGATTTTTAGGAGATTAGTCCCAAATCAGAATTTATTTTAGCTAACAGGTGTTCACTGGAACTATTCTCAGTTACGCTGGAGAGGTATACATGTGCGTGTACGTTTCTCCGGAGTAAGTTATGGTTCAGAAGCCCCTCATTAAGCAGGGATATTCGCTGGCAGAGGAAATTGCCAACAGCGTCAGTCACGGCATTGGGTTGGTGTTTGGTATCGTTGGGCTGGTGTTGCTACTGGTTCAGGCGGTGGATCTCAATGCCAGCGCCACAGCGATAACCAGTTACAGCCTCTATGGCGGCAGTATGATCCTGCTGTTCCTCGCTTCGACGCTCTATCACGCCATTCCCCATCAACGGGCAAAAATGTGGCTGAAGAAATTTGACCATTGCGCTATTTACCTGTTGATTGCCGGAACCTACACGCCGTTTTTGCTGGTGGGGCTGGATTCTCCGTTAGCGCGCGGGTTGATGATTGTTATCTGGAGCCTGGCATTGCTGGGGATTCTGTTCAAACTGACCATCGCGCACCGATTCAAAATTTTATCTCTGGTGACCTATCTGGCGATGGGCTGGCTGTCGCTGGTGGTGATTTATGAAATGGCAATTAAGCTTGCGGCGGGCAGCGTTACCTTACTGGCTGTAGGCGGCGTGGTTTACTCGCTCGGGGTGATTTTCTACGTCTGCAAACGCATTCCCTACAACCATGCCATCTGGCACGGCTTTGTGCTCGGCGGCAGCGTGTGCCACTTTCTGGCGATCTATTTATATATTGGGCAGGCGTAATGGGTGTGCCTTTGTAGGCCTGAAAAGACACACCCGCGTCGCATCAGGCGATAAATGCCTGATGCGACACAGAGATTTACTCTTCGAGCGAATACGGCAGCGGCTCGATACGCAATGTATTCGCATCGTCACGCACGCGGAAGATGCTGTCCGGTTCCATATCGTTATTCATGACGACCTGTACCACGACCTGACCATCTTCCAGTTTGACCGCAGCCAGCACCGTACCGGTACGACGCCAGTTCTCGCCCATTTTCAGCTCTAAGTCTTCACCAGCTTCCGGCAGTCGGCTGGCACTACCTGTCAGCAACCAGAGCGCGCGTTTGTTGGCACCACGGAATTTAGCTCGCGCCACCATCTCTTGTCCGGTATAGCAGCCTTTTTTAAAGCTAATGCCGCCCAGCGCCTGGAGGTTGGTCGCCTGTGGGATAAACTGCCCGCTGTTGGCGGCATCAATCACCGGGAAACCCGCTTCAATGTTTAATGCCAGCCACTGTTGGCTATTGTTCAGTTCCGCTTCACCGCGCAGTTTATCGGTCAGCATATTGGCAGTGGCTTCATCGGTTACGATCAGGAAACGTTCTGCCGGGTGTTCAAACCATAGCAAAGTGGTCGCGCCTTCTTTAACTACCTGTTTTTCTTTCGAAGGCAGTTCACTAAAGAGATTTGCCAGCGCGGCGCGCGCCTGAAAACCGGCAACACCAAGCAGCACACGCTCGTCGTCTGGCGCGATTGTCACTTTAGAGAACACCGCATATTTTTTCAGTTCAGTCAGCTGCGGTTCACGCACGCTGCGCCGTTCAATCCATGCAAAGCCATCGCCGTCGCGGAACAGACGTAAGTTGCTCCACATTTTGCCTTTGGCGTCGCAATGGGCGGCGAGCAGGTGCTGATCTTCTGTCATCTGGCTGACATCTGCTGTCACTTGACCCTGCATATATTTTTCGCTGTCCGCGCCAGTAATGGTGGCAAGCGCCCAGTCATCAAGCGTCATCAGCGTCAGTGGCAAACGGGCAGAAGCCGTAGGCTGACGGGGAGGAAAAGGTGTAAAAGCCATAATAGAGTCCTGAGTTGCTTAACGGCGTATTAATGACTAATGGTAAAAGAGCTATGAGGCAATGCAAGTGCTTTCACTACGCGATCTGTGCCTTCTGCGAGGCGACTTCCAAAAAAATGAAGCCCTTGAATTGTTGTGAATTAATTTCGCGATCGCGATTGTGTTTACTGATATTCCCGCAAAAGAAGTCGAAAAACACGTTACAATAGCGGGGTACTGGACTTTCGTGAGACAGGAAGAAGATGGACATTAACAACAAAGCCCGCATTCATTGGGCATGCCGCCGTGGTATGCGCGAACTCGATATTTCAATCATGCCGTTTTTCGAACATGAGTACGACAGCTTAAGCGATGACGAAAAACGCATCTTTATTCGTCTGCTGGAATGTGACGATCCGGACCTGTTTAACTGGCTGATGAATCACGGTAAACCGGCCGATGCAGAACTGGAAATGATGGTCCGACTCATCCAGACACGGAACCGGGAACGTGGTCCTGTGGCAATCTGATTTGCGCGTCTCTTGGCGCGCACAGTGGCTTTCCTTGCTGATTCATGGGCTGGTTGCCGCTGTTATTTTACTCATGCCCTGGCCGCTCAGTTACACCCCGTTATGGATGGTGTTACTTTCGCTGGTGGTGTTTGATTGCGTTCGCAGCCAGCGGCGCATTAATGCTCGCCAGGGGGAAATTCGCCTGTTGATGGACGGGCGTTTGCGCTGGCAAGGGCAGGAGTGGAGCATCGTCAAAGCGCCGTGGATGATTAAGAGCGGCATGATGCTGCGTTTACGTTCTGACAGCGGTAAACGGCAACATTTATGGCTGGCAGCCGACAGCATGGACGAAGCCGAATGGCGGGATTTACGGCGGATTTTGTTGCAACAAGAGACGCAAAGATAAAGATGACGGCAAAGCATATGCGCTAAGCCGTCAGTGACATCAGGCGTAATGCTCTGCCATTTCGTTGAGGATTTGCTCGCACCAGTTCTGAATACGCTCGTCGCTAAGGTCATATTGGTTAGTTTCGTCCAGCGCCAGACCCACGAACAGTTGCCCGTCAGCAATCACCGGTTTCGGGCTGGTAAACTCATATCCTTCCGTTGGCCAGTAGCCGACGAACTTCACGCCTTTGGTCGAGAGCTTGTCATGCAGCATACCGAGCGCATCGAGGAACCACTCGCCGTATCCCAGTTGATCGCCAAGCCCATACAGCGCAACAATTTTACCTTCGAGGTTCAGGTCGTCGAGCTGATCCCAGACGGCTTCCCAGTCTTCCTGGATTTCACCAAAATCCCAGGTCGGGATACCCAGAATGAGCACATCGTACTGCTCCATTAATTTCGGGGAGTCGTCCTTGAGGTTATGTAAGGTCACCAGTTCTGGGCCGATAATATCGCGGATTTTTTCTGCCGCCATTTCGGTGTAACAGGTGCTGGAACCGTAAAAAAGACCCATATTCATAACGTAAGCTTCTCGATTCTGCTGTGGCTTTTGCGGCTAGTGTATCAGAATCGCTTTAGTCACGGCACAATAAGGCATAATGGATCAAATGAGTGACCATAAGGGGCGCAAGTGAAACAGGATCTGGCACGCATCGAGCAGTTTCTTGATGCTCTGTGGCTGGAAAAAAATCTGGCTGAAAATACGTTGAACGCATACCGTCGCGATCTGTCAATGATGGTGGAGTGGTTGCATCACCGCGGGTTGACGCTGGCGACGGCGCAAAGTGACGATTTGCAGGCATTACTGGCAGAAAGGCTGGAGGGCGGGTATAAAGCCACCAGCTCAGCGCGTTTGCTGAGTGCAGTGCGCCGATTGTTCCAGTATCTTTATCGCGAAAAGTTTCGTGAAGACGATCCCAGTGCGCATCTCGCTTCACCGAAATTGCCCCAGCGTTTGCCAAAAGATTTAAGCGAAGCGCAGGTCGAACGTTTATTGCAGGCACCATTAATTGATCAGCCACTGGAGCTACGCGATAAAGCCATGCTTGAAGTGTTGTATGCTACCGGACTGCGTGTCTCTGAACTGGTCGGGCTGACAATGAGTGATATCAGCCTGCGTCAGGGCGTAGTGCGGGTCATTGGTAAAGGCAACAAAGAGCGCCTGGTGCCGTTAGGTGAAGAGGCGGTTTACTGGCTGGAAACCTATCTGGAACATGGGCGTCCGTGGCTGCTGAATGGTGTGTCAATTGACGTGTTGTTTCCCAGCCAGCGTGCGCAGCAGATGACGCGACAGACCTTCTGGCACCGCATTAAACATTATGCCGTGCTGGCGGGTATCGACAGCGAAAAGCTGTCACCGCATGTGTTGCGTCACGCTTTTGCCACTCACTTATTAAATCATGGTGCGGATTTACGCGTGGTGCAGATGCTACTGGGCCACAGCGATCTCTCCACCACGCAAATTTATACGCATGTCGCTACCGAGCGTCTGCGGCAACTTCATCAACAGCATCACCCGCGGGCGTGATGTCTGAAAAGAACGGGAAGATTTATGAAGAAAGGTTTTATGTTGTTTACTTTGTTGGCGGCGTTTTCAGGCTTTGCTCAGGCTGATGACGCGGCAATTCAACAAACGTTAGCCAAAATGGGCATCAAAAGCAGCGATATTCAGCCCGCGCCCGTAGCTGGCATGAAGACAGTTCTGACTAACAGCGGTGTGTTGTACATCACCGATGATGGTAAACATATCATTCAGGGGCCAATGTATGACGTTAGTGGCACGGCTCCGGTCAATGTCACCAATAAGATGCTGTTAAAGCAGTTGAATGCGCTTGAAAAAGAGATGATCGTTTATAAAGCGCCGCAGGAAAAACACGTCATCACCGTGTTTACTGATATTACCTGTGGTTACTGCCACAAACTGCATGAGCAAATGGCAGACTATAACGCGCTGGGGATCACCGTGCGTTATCTTGCTTTCCCGCGCCAGGGGCTGGATAGCGATGCAGAGAAAGAAATGAAAGCTATCTGGTGTGCGAAAGATAAAAACAAAGCGTTTGATGATGTGATGGCAGGTAAAAGCGTCGCACCAGCCAGCTGCGACGTGGATATTGCCGACCATTACGCACTTGGCGTCCAGCTTGGCGTTAGCGGTACTCCAGCAGTTGTGCTGAGCAATGGCACACTTGTTCCGGGTTACCAGCCGCCGAAAGACATGAAAGAATTCCTCGACGAACACCAAAAAATGACCAGCGGTAAATAATTCGCGTGAAACAACAGATACAACTTCGTCGCCGTGAAGTCGATGAAACGGCAGACTTGCCCGCGGAATTGCCTCCCTTGCTGCGCCGTTTATACGCCAGCCGGGGAGTACGCAGTGCGCATGAACTGGAACGCAGTGTTAAAGGTATGCTGCCCTGGCAGCAACTGAGCGGCGTCGAAAAGGCCGTTGAGATCCTTTACAACGCTTTTCGCGAAGGAACGCGGATTATTGTGGTCGGTGATTTCGACGCCGACGGCGCGACCAGCACGGCTCTAAGCGTGCTGGCGATGCGCTCGCTTGGTTGCAGCAATATCGACTACCTGGTACCAAACCGTTTCGAAGACGGTTACGGCTTAAGCCCGGAAGTAGTCGATCAGGCCCATGCCCGTGGCGCGCAGTTAATTGTCACGGTGGATAACGGTATTTCCTCCCATGCGGGGGTTGAACACGCTCGTTCGTTGGGCATTCCGGTTATTGTTACCGATCACCATTTGCCGGGCGACACATTACCCGCAGCGGAAGCGATCATTAACCCTAACTTGCGCGACTGTAATTTCCCGTCGAAATCACTGGCAGGCGTGGGTGTGGCGTTTTATCTGATGCTGGCTCTGCGCACCTTTTTGCGCGATCAGGGCTGGTTTGATGAGCGCGGCATCGCAATTCCTAATCTGGCAGAACTGCTGGATCTGGTGGCGTTGGGGACAGTGGCAGACGTGGTGCCGCTGGACGCTAATAACCGTATTCTGACCTGGCAGGGGATGAGCCGCATCCGCGCCGGGAAGTGCCGTCCGGGGATTAAAGCGCTGCTGGAAGTGGCCAATCGCGATGCGCAAAAACTCGCCGCCAGCGATTTAGGTTTTGCGCTGGGGCCGCGTCTCAATGCCGCCGGGCGACTGGATGATATGTCCGTTGGTGTGGCGCTGTTGCTGTGCGACAACATCGGCGAAGCGCGCGTGCTGGCAAATGAACTCGATGCGCTAAACCAGACGCGAAAAGAGATCGAACAGGGAATGCAGATTGAAGCCCTGACCCTGTGCGAGAAACTGGAGCGCAGCCGCGACACGCTACCCGGTGGGCTGGCAATGTATCACCCCGAATGGCATCAGGGCGTGGTCGGCATTCTGGCTTCGCGCATCAAAGAGCGTTTTCATCGTCCGGTTATCGCCTTTGCGCCAGCAGGTGATGGTACGCTGAAAGGTTCCGGTCGCTCCATTCAGGGGCTGCATATGCGTGATGCGCTGGAGCGGTTAGACATGCTCTACCCTGGCATGATGCTCAAGTTTGGCGGTCATGCGATGGCGGCTGGTTTGTCGCTGGAAGAGGATAAATTCGAACTCTTTCAACAACGGTTTGGCGAACTGGTTACTGAGTGGCTGGATCCTTCACTATTGCAAGGCGAAGTGGTGTCAGACGGCCCGTTAAGCCCGGCCGAAATGACCATGGAAGTAGCGCAGCTGCTGCGCGATGCTGGCCCGTGGGGGCAGATGTTCCCGGAGCCGCTGTTTGACGGTCATTTCCGCCTTCTGCAACAACGACTGGTAGGCGAACGCCATTTGAAGGTCATGGTTGAACCGGTCGGCGGCGGCCCGCTGCTGGACGGCATTGCCTTTAACGTTGATACCGCCCTTTGGCCGGATAACGGCGTGCGCGAAGTGCAACTGGCTTATAAGCTTGATATCAACGAGTTTCGCGGCAATCGCAGCCTGCAAATTATCATCGACAATATCTGGCCAATTTAGCGTCATCTTCTCTATAAAAAAGAGCGTGGATTGGGTACAATCCCGCTCTTATCACCGCATTTTGACTAGCTCAAGAAAAGAAATCAGACCATGTTTGAAATTAATCCGGTAAATAATCGCATTCAGGACCTCACGGAACGCTCCGACGTTCTTAGGGGGTATCTTTGACTATGACGCCAAGAAAGAGCGTCTGGAAGAAGTAAACGCCGAGCTGGAACAGCCGGATGTCTGGAACGAACCCGAACGCGCACAGGCGCTGGGTAAAGAGCGTTCCTCCCTCGAAGCCGTTGTCGACACCCTTGACCAAATGAAACAGGGGCTGGAAGATGTTTCTGGTCTGCTGGAACTGGCTGTAGAAGCTGACGACGAAGAAACCTTTAACGAAGCCGTTGCTGAACTCGACGCTCTGGAAGAAAAACTGGCGCAGCTTGAGTTCCGCCGTATGTTCTCTGGCGAATATGACAGCGCCGACTGCTACCTCGATATTCAGGCGGGGTCTGGTGGTACGGAAGCACAGGACTGGGCGAGCATGCTTGAGCGTATGTATCTGCGCTGGGCAGAATCGCGTGGTTTCAAAACTGAAATCATCGAAGAGTCGGAAGGTGAAGTGGCGGGTATTAAATCCGTGACGATCAAAATCTCCGGCGATTACGCTTACGGCTGGCTGCGTACAGAAACTGGCGTTCACCGCCTGGTGCGTAAGAGCCCGTTTGACTCCGGCGGTCGTCGCCACACGTCGTTCAGCTCCGCGTTTGTTTACCCGGAAGTTGATGACGATATTGATATCGAAATCAACCCGGCGGATCTGCGCATCGACGTTTATCGCGCGTCCGGCGCGGGCGGTCAGCACGTTAACCGTACCGAATCTGCGGTGCGTATTACCCACATCCCGACCGGGATCGTGACCCAGTGCCAGAACGACCGTTCCCAGCACAAGAACAAAGACCAGGCCATGAAGCAGATGAAAGCGAAGCTTTATGAACTGGAGATGCAGAAGAAAAATGCCGAGAAACAGGCGATGGAAGATAATAAATCTGATATCGGCTGGGGCAGCCAGATTCGTTCTTATGTCCTTGATGACTCCCGCATTAAAGATCTGCGTACCGGGGTAGAAACCCGCAACACGCAGGCCGTGCTGGACGGCAGCCTGGATCAATTTATCGAAGCAAGTTTGAAAGCAGGGTTATGAGGAACCAACATGTCTGAACAACACGCACAGGGCGCTGACGCGGTAGTCGATCTTAACAATGAACTGAAAACGCGTCGTGAGAAGCTGGCGAACCTGCGCGAGCAGGGGATTGCCTTCCCGAACGATTTCCGTCGCGATCATACCTCTGACCAATTGCACGCAGAATTCGACGGTAAAGAGAACGAAGAACTGGAAGCGCTGAACATCGAAGTTGCCGTTGCTGGCCGCATGATGACCCGTCGTATTATGGGTAAAGCGTCTTTCGTTACCCTGCAGGACGTGGGGGGCCGCATTCAGCTGTACGTTGCCCGTGACGATCTGCCGGAAGGCATTTACAACGAGCAGTTCAAAAAATGGGACCTCGGCGACATCCTCGGCGCGAAAGGTAAACTGTTCAAAACCAAAACTGGCGAACTGTCTATCCACTGCACCGAGCTGCGTCTGCTGACCAAAGCACTGCGTCCGCTGCCGGACAAATTCCACGGCTTGCAGGATCAGGAAGCGCGCTATCGTCAGCGTTATTTGGATCTCATCTCTAACGATGAATCCCGCAACACTTTTAAAGTGCGCTCGCAGATCCTCTCTGGTATTCGCCAGTTCATGGTGAACCGCGGCTTTATGGAAGTTGAAACGCCGATGATGCAGGTGATCCCAGGCGGTGCCGCTGCGCGTCCGTTTATCACCCACCATAATGCGCTGGATCTCGACATGTACCTGCGTATCGCGCCGGAACTGTACCTCAAGCGTCTGGTGGTCGGTGGCTTCGAGCGTGTATTCGAAATCAACCGTAACTTCCGTAACGAAGGTATCTCCGTACGTCATAACCCAGAGTTCACCATGATGGAACTCTATATGGCTTACGCGGATTACAAAGATCTGATCGAGCTGACCGAATCGCTGTTCCGTACTCTGGCACAGGATATTCTCGGTAAGACGGAAGTGACCTACGGCGACGTGACGCTGGACTTCGGTAAACCGTTCGAAAAACTGACCATGCGTGAAGCGATCAAGAAATATCGCCCGGAAACCGACATGGCAGATCTGGACAACTTCGACTCTGCGAAAGCGATTGCTGAATCTATCGGTATCCACGTTGAGAAGAGCTGGGGTCTGGGCCGTATCGTTACCGAGATCTTCGAAGAAGTGGCAGAAGCACATCTGATTCAGCCGACCTTCATTACTGAATATCCGGCAGAAGTTTCTCCGCTGGCGCGTCGTAACGACGTTAACCCGGAAATCACAGACCGCTTTGAGTTCTTCATTGGTGGTCGTGAAATCGGTAACGGCTTTAGCGAGCTGAATGACGCGGAAGATCAGGCGCAGCGCTTCCTGGATCAGGTTGCCGCGAAAGACGCAGGCGACGACGAAGCGATGTTCTACGACGAAGATTATGTCACCGCACTGGAACATGGCTTACCGCCGACAGCAGGTCTGGGAATTGGTATCGACCGTATGGTAATGCTGTTCACCAACAGCCATACCATCCGCGACGTTATTCTGTTCCCGGCGATGCGTCCGGTGAAATAAGCATTACGTTATGCTCACAACCCCGGCAAATGTCGGGGTTTTTTAATTGTGCTGCGCGAAAGCAGACAACAATTTTCTTGCTTCACTATTGGCTGCCTGCATCACCATCCACGGACTGAACGCCCACGGTGTGGCATCAATACCGTGTAATACATCTGCTAAATCACACCATTGATAATCCATCACTTCATCATCATTGATCTGTAACGCACTGGTCGTGCGTGCGGCAAATACCGGACACACTTCATTTTCCACAATGCCATTCGGATCGGTGGCGCGGTAGCGAAAGTCAGGATAGATAGATTCAGGAGGCGTAATTTCCACGCCAAGCTCATAACGGCAACGGCGGATCACTGCGTCTTCGTTGCTTTCTCCCAGTTGTGGGTGCCCACAAACCGAGTTAGTCCACACGCCAGGCCATGCTTTTTTGCTCAGTGCGCGGCGGGTAACTAATAATTGCCCTTTGGCATTAAACAGCCAACTGGAGAACGCGAGATGTAAGAGAGTGTCTGCCGTGTGTGCGGCATACTTTTCCAGCGTACCCGTGGGAACTCCCTGTGCATTCAATAAAATGACGTGTTCCGTTTGCATAATTTCTCACATGTAATTCTAATCACTCATCATTATAGATAATTGAAGAGTGAAATGATTAACCAAGTGAGCGTTTATCGACAACCGCCCGTTTTGAGCGGATGTCGACAGGTAAAAACCATTTAAAAAAGCAGCATCATATATTTGAAGCGACTTTCAATGGCCATTGCAACACAGTCAGAAATGACAGGAATAGAGAGAGTAAAAAGCAACAACAGACTGAATATAGCGCGCATTAAAAGATTCATATTATTCTCCATGCTCATTTTTCTTCAGCTTGCGCATCAGAAGCCACATACGTACTGTCCTGACTTTTAAATCTTTATCAGAGACGGATTCCTTCACCAGATCAGCATGATGCTGATAGCCATTAAAGAAGACGTTCAGCACAACGGCGCTAAGGGTTGCGAGCATAATGCCGCTATGCAGCAACGGTTGCAGTACGGCCGGTAACTTAGAAAAGAAATCGTGAGAGAGCGTCGGAGTCATGCCAACGCCGAGACTGATCGCCACAATATAGAGGTTGTAACGGTTGGTGGTGTAGTTACAGCGCGACAGAATTCGAATTCCTGTCGCCAGTACCATGCCGAACATCACCAGCCCAGCACCGCCCAGCACAAATTGCGGAATGGAGGCGACCAGCACCGCCATTTTTGGCACCATGCCAAACAGGATTAATATAATTCCCGAAGAAATACACACCCAGCGGCTATGAACGCGCGTCACGCTAACCAGGCCAACGTTTTGTGAAAATGACGTGTGGGGGAAGCTGTTAAACGTTCCGCCTATCATTGTCCCTACGCCATCGACACGCAGCCCGCGAATAATATCGTGTGAAGAGAGTTTACGACCGACTATTTCACCCAGTGCCAGGAACATCCCCATCGACTCGATAAACACGATGATTAACACGGCAGTCATGGTCAGAATGGAAACGGGATCGAAAATCGGCATACCAAATGACATCGGCGTGACAATCGCAAACCATGAAGCATCATGTAGCCCGGATAAATTGACTTCATTCATCATCCACGAAAGTAAAAAGCCAAATACAATCCCCAGTAATACGGCGACGTTGGACATAAATCCTTTCGCATAGCGAGTAATGAGCAAGATAAAAATTAAGACGGCAAAGGAGATACCTAAATAAACGGGATTACCATATTGCGGATTCCCTTTACCTCCTGCGGCCCAGTCAATACCCACCTGAATGATGCTAAGTCCGATAGAAGTAATAACCACACCGGTAACCAGTGGCGGGAATAAAGGCATCAAGCGACCGATAAGTGGCGCTAATAATGTGGTGATAAAACCCGCGGCGATAGTGGCACCGAATATCCCCAGCAGGCCGATATCCGGGTTCATCCCAATGGCTATCATTGGTGTTACAGCGGCGAAGGTCACCGACATAATCACCGGCAGGCGGATCCCCATAAAGCGGCCGATACCGATACATTGCAATAATGTGACGATCCCGCAGCAAAAGAGATCCGAGCTAATGAGCATCGCAATAGCTTCTTTTGAGAGGCCCAGTCGGTCACCAATCATAAGAGGAACAGCGACTGCACCTGCGTACATGACAAGGACGTGTTGCAGACCGAGTATGATCAGCTTTCCTGGTGATAATATGCGGTCAACCTCATCAGTTGGGCGATCTTGCCCTGAAGATGAGGGAAGTTGGGAATCTATGGCGCTCATCAGTGTTTCTCCTTTCGCTCGCCAGAGTAAAAAGCAACCGTTTACGTTAATGAAACTGTCTAAACACATGCTCGTGGAGTGCCAGTTTTTGCGAGGAAGGGGAGTTAGAGACAGGAATTGCGGAGGCAATCACATAATCGTGGTTAAACCACGAAAATGAGAAGAGAACCTGACAATGGAATTATCTGTAATTTTCTCATATTGATATTTCATTAATCATTCTGGCATGTCGCACTCTCGTATTTAATCGTTTTTATCTGGTTAGATCTCTTTTGGTCGGCAATGTTGAAATAATGAAAGCGGCACAGATTGAGGGGCAATAATTTGAACTCAGTCGCAAAATTATAATTAAATCGGCCATGCTACCTAATATATGCCCATTTATTGCATCGCGAAATTTGAGAAGACATAACTCATTAAATGAAAGGGATGCAAATGAATAAGTTTATCGCTGCTGAAGCTGCGGAATGTATAGGCTGTCATGCTTGTGAAATTGCCTGTGCGATGGCACATAATCAAGAAAACTGGCCGCTGAGTCACAGTGACTTTCGACCGCGTATCCACGTTGTAGGGAAAGGCCAGGCTGCGAATCCGGTGGCCTGCCATCACTGCAACAATGCCCCTTGCGTTACGGCTTGTCCGGTTAATGCTCTGACTTTCCAGCCCGATAGCGTACAACTGGACGAGCAAAAATGTATTGGTTGTAAAAGATGCGCAATCGCTTGCTCCTTTGGCGTCGTTGAGATGGTCGATACGATTGCGCAGAAATGCGACCTTTGTAACCAGCGCAGTTCCGGCACGCAAGCCTGTATTGAAGTCTGCCCAACACAGGCGTTACGGCTGATGGACGATAAAGGGTTGCAGCAGATAAAGGTGGCCCGCCAGCGCAAAACGGCAGCAGGAAAAGCGTCATCAGACGCTCAGCCATCTCGCAGTGCAGCGTTGCTCCCCGTTAACTCGCGTAAAGGCGCAGATAACATTTCAGCGAGTGAACGGAAAACCCACTTTGGCGAAATCTATTACGGGCTGGATCCACAACAAGCGACTTATGAGAGTGACCGCTGTGTTTATTGCGCCGAAAAAGCTAACTGCAACTGGCATTGCCCGCTGCATAACGCTATTCCGGATTACATCCGTCTGGTGCAGGAAGGAAAGATTATTGAAGCGGCAGAACTTTGCCACCAGACCAGTTCCTTACCAGAAATCTGCGGCAGGGTATGTCCACAGGACCGTCTTTGTGAAGGCGCATGTACTTTGAAAGATCACTCTGGCGCAGTCTCTATCGGGAATCTGGAACGCTACATCACCGATACCGCGCTGGCGATGGGCTGGCGTCCCGATGTCAGCAAAGTTGTTCCCCGTATCGAAAAAGTGGCGGTGATTGGCGCAGGGCCTGCAGGGTTAGGGTGTGCTGATATTCTGGCGCGCGCAGGAGTTCAGGTTGATGTCTTTGATCGCCATCCAGAAATTGGCGGTATGCTGACTTTTGGCATACCTCCTTTCAAACTCGATAAAACGGTATTAAGCCAGCGGCGAGAGATATTCACCGCAATGGGAATCGACTTTCATCTTAACTGTGAAATTGGCCGCGATATTACCTTTAGCGATTTAACTTCTGAATATGATGCAGTTTTCATCGGCGTGGGGACTTACGGGATGATGCGAGCAGATCTGCCGCATGAAGATGCGCCCGGTGTCATTCAGGCTCTACCGTTCCTGACTGCCCATACCCGCCAGCTCATGGGGTTGCCGGAGTCTGAAGAGTATCCGCTGACGGATGTGGAAGGTAAGCGAGTCGTGGTATTGGGCGGTGGCGATACGACCATGGATTGTTTGCGGACCTCCATCCGCCTCAATGCCGCCAGCGTGACCTGCGCGTATCGTCGTGATGAAGTCAGTATGCCGGGCTCGCGCAAAGAGGTGGTCAATGCGCGCGAGGAAGGTGTCGAGTTTCAGTTCAATGTTCAGCCGCAATATATCGCTTGTGACGAAGATGGGCGTTTAACTGCAGTGGGCCTGATTCGTACCGCCATGGGGGAGCCGGGGCCGGATGGTCGCCGTCGTCCTCGTCCGGTAGCGGGTTCAGAGTTTGAATTGCCCGCCGATGTTCTCATTATGGCCTTTGGTTTCCAGGCGCATGCCATGCCGTGGTTGCAGGGCAGCGGAATTAAACTCGATAAATGGGGCCTGATTCAAACCGGTGACGTCGGGTATTTACCTACCCAGACGCATCTGAAAAAAGTCTTTGCTGGTGGTGATGCAGTTCATGGCGCGGATCTGGTTGTCACTGCAATGGCCGCAGGAAGGCAGGCGGCGCGCGATATGTTAACTCTGTTTGATACGAAGGCATCGTGATGAAATCGTTAATTATCGTTAATCCGGCTGACTGTATTGGCTGCCGTACTTGTGAAGTAGCCTGTGTGGTCGCTCACCCTTCAGAACAGGAGTTGAATGCCGATGTCTTTTTACCCCGGCTGAAGGTACAGCGACTGGACAGCATCAGTGCGCCGGTGATGTGCCATCAGTGTGAAAACGCCCCTTGTGTTGGCGCTTGCCCCGTGGGGGCGCTGACGATGGGCGAGCAGGTGGTGCAGACCAATTCTGCCCGTTGTATTGGCTGTCAGAGTTGCGTCAGTGCGTGCCCGTTTGGAATGATCACCATTCAGTCGTTGCCGGGGGATACCCGGCAACAAATCGTGAAATGCGATCTCTGTGAACAGCGGGAAGAGGGGCCAGCCTGCGTTGAATCTTGCCCAACACAGGCGCTGCAGTTGCTTACTGAAAGAGAACTCAGGCGAGTCCGCCAGCAGCGTATTGTTGCCAGCGGTGAGAATCCTCTGTGAAAGAAATCTCCGCGCTGAAAGGCGCGGAGAATCTATTAGATTGCCCAACCACCCGCGTAAAATGCGACCAGTGCGGCAGTAATGATCACCGTACCAATATTCAGCTTTTGCCATTCGCGTGCAAAGACGCGGCCTACGACCAGTGTCACAAAGCCCAGCATAATACCGGTAACGATATTACAAGTCAGAACGATGAACACGGCACACACCAGGCCAGCCATAGCGTCAATAAAATCATTGAAATCCAGCTTCGAGACGTTACTTAACATCAGCAAACCTACGTACATCAGAGCGGGTGCAGTGGCGTAACCAGGGATCAAAAATGACAGCGGTGATAAGAACAGAATCAGCAGGAATAACGCCCCCACTACGGTTGCGGTTAACCCTGTTTTACCCCCGGCGGCGGTTCCTGCCGCTGATTCGATATAAACCGCTGCGGGCGCTGCGCCCACCAGGCCGGAGAATATTGAACTTACTGAGTCACTGGTCAGGGCTTTGCCGCCGTTGATGATCTGGTTGTCTTTATCCAACAAATTCGCCTGACCGGCGACGGCACGGATGGTGCCAGTGGCGTCGAACACTGCGGTCATCACCAATGCCAGTACACTCGGAAGTACAGTTGGCTGGAGTGCGCCCATAATATCGAGGCTGAAAATCAGAGACTTACCATCTTCGCCAGTCAGGCTTGGCATCGCCACCAGACCGTGGTACTTCACCGCTGGGTCAAAGATTAAGCCGATGATCGAAATTGCAATAATCACCAACAAGATCCCGCCTGGTACGCGACACTTCTCCAGACCGAAGATGACCGCCAGCCCTAGTAAGCTCATCATCACCGGGAAGGAGGTAAACGCACCGAGCGCCACTGGCAAGCCTTCAATCGGGTTTTTGATAACCATTCCCACACCGTTAGCAGCAATCAGCAGCAGAAACAGCCCGATACCGATACCTGTACCGTGAGCGATCCCCATCGGTAAATTACGTAAGATCCAGGTACGCACACCGGTTACGGAAATGGCGGTGAAGATGACTCCCATCAGAAAGACCGCGCCCAGTGCGACAGGAACGCTAATTTGTTGCCCGAGTACCAGACTGAATGCGGTAAACGCCGTCAAGGAAATCGCGCAACCAATCGCCATTGGCAAATTGGCCCATAATCCCATCAGCAACGAGCCGAAGCCCGCGACCAGACAGGTGGCAACAAACACAGCTGCGGGAGGAAAACCTGCTTTGCCCAGCATTCCCGGAACGACGATAACGGAATAAACCATGGCCAGAAAGGTCGTTAAGCCAGCCAGTACTTCCTGACGAACGGTACTGCCACGAGCGGTAATTTTAAAATAATTATCCAGCGCGCCCTGTGGCTTTGGTGCGTCCGGTGTTTGTAGGATGTCTCCAGACATAATGATGTCCTCACGAGGATGTTAAAGTTTTATTATTAGTTGCGTTCGTACACCAGACGACCATCAACGTAGGTGCGGTAGATCGAACGGTCATCGCCCAACGTCATCATCACGAACAATTTGTCGACTAAAGAAACAGAGTTGTCATAGCGCAGCTGCTGTAGCGGAGTGGCGGTGGGTTCCATCACCACGAAATCAGCCTCTTTGCCAGGTAAAAAGTTGCCAATTAAATCGTCAAGGCCCAGAGATTTCGCTCCGCCGAGCGTGGCCAGGTAAAACGCTTCATATGCCGAGAGGCGATAGCCTTGTAATTGCAATACTTTGTAGGCTTCGTTCAGCGTTTGCAGCATGTTGAAAGTTGTTCCGGCACCGATATCCGTTCCCATGCCCACTTTAACTTTCTTCTGCCATGCTTTTTTCAAGTTGAATAAGCCGCTGCCGAGGTAAAGGTTGGAGGTCGGACAGAAAGCAATGCTGGATTTGGTTTCGCTGAGACGATCCCACTCTTTTTCTTCGAGATGGACGCAGTGAGCAAAGACACAGTTTTTACCGGTCAGGCCGTACTGATGGTAAACATCCAGATAGCCATCATGGTCAGGATAAAGTTCTTTCACCCAGGCAATTTCATCTTTGTTTTCACAGAGATGGGTATGTACCCACGTATCCGGATATTCTTCTTTCAGGCGTTTCGCCATCGCCATCTGTTCAGGAGATGAGGTAGGGGCGAAGCGTGGCGTAATCGCATACAACAGACGACCATTTTTGTGCCAGCGTTCGATCAGCTCTTTGCTTTGGTGATAGCTGCTTTCGGCAGTGTCGAGCAGATAATCCGGTGCGTTGCGGTCCATCATCACCTTACCGGCAATCATACGCATATTGATATGGCTGGCGGCTTCAAACAGCGCATCAACGGATTGCGGATGAACAGTGCCAAACACCAGAGCCGTGGTGGTTCCGTTACGTAAAAGCTGCTTGATGAAGAACGCCGACATTTCGCGGGCGTACTCTAAATCCTCATAACGACGTTCAGTAGGGAAGGTGTGTTTATTCAACCACTCCAGCAATTGTTCACCATAGGCCCCCACCATTTCACTTTGCGGATAATGGATATGTGTATCGACAAAGCCCGGTACTATCAGTTTGCCGCGATAGTCGCGCACGCGAATAGTGTCAGGAATTTGATGCTTTCCGTCTTCCCATTCGCCAAACCATTCCACTTTTCCCTGTTTAATGAGTAATAAACCATCCTCAATAAACCGCAGCGCAGAGGCAATCTCCTCTGGGTTATCGACTGTACGGGTGACATCAATAAAACTGCCTCGTACCGCTTTTAACGTGTGTTCTCCTGACATCATTGACTCCTTTACTGTTAATCCATCTCTTCCGCTGAGGTAATACCAGGCAGAACGTTTTCCTGTCGGTAGCCACCAGGGAGGATAATATTTAATAAAATCGCAGTTAACCCGCCAGCACAAATAGGGTTTTCAACTAGTACATAAATAGAGGCTGGCAATATTTTAAAAATTTCGGGATCGTAGGAGACGCCAAGCCCTAAACCTAAAGAAGTGGCGACAATAAGTGTTTCTCGGCGCTTTAAACCGTTGGTGATGATGATGCGAATCCCTGCGATGGCAATCATGGAAAACATCAACGTCATTGCGCCTCCCAGAACTGCCGAGGGAATGGTCGTGAAGAAGCCGCCAATCATCGGAAATAAGCCGAGGATAACCAGCATTACCGCGATGGTTCGCCCGACATAACGTGAAGCGACGCCAGTCATCTGAATAACCCCATTATTTTGCGCAAACGTGGTTAAGGGTAATGATCCGACAGCGGAGGCGATAACAGAAACCAGACCGTCTGCCAGCACGCCGCCTTTCAGTCGGGACTGATACTCTTCCCCCTGAATGGGGCGGCGGGAAACCATTGCCGTGGCGGTGATATCGCCGACAGCTTCCAGCACGCTAAGCAGATAAATCGTGCCAACCACCAGGAACTGATGGAAGCTAAAACTAAAGCCGTATTTGAACGGATGTGGGATGGTGATTAACGGCAAATTGCGCATACTGCTGAAATCCACCATGCCCAGGCATAACGATGCGATATAGCCGACACATAGCCCAATGGCGATCCCTCCCATGCGTAGCAACGGACTGCTACAGCAGTTAAAGCCGATCACCACAATCAAAACCAATAAACCAACGCCGAGATGTTCGTAATTGCCGAATGTACCGCTGCTTTTGGCTGCAAATCCTCCACCAAAATCGATAATGCCGACTTTAATCAGGCTTAAGCCGATCATCAGCACCACAATGCCGCTGACGGTAGGCGTAATAACCCGACGTAAATAGGGCAGGATAAAAGAAGAGCCGACAACCAGAAATGCGCCAACGAAGGAGACGCCGAGGAGCGACGACATGATTAACTCTTCGTGAAAACCGTCGCTTTTCATGCTGCTGCCCAGCGCAATCATGACCGTAACAAATGAAAAATTGACTGACTGAATTGAGAGTAGGCCAGAACCGACGATGCCATAGCGGTTTACTTGTAACCAGGTACCAATACCAGAGGCGATCATCGCCATTGAAACAAGATAGGCAGTTGTTTCAGCGGAAAGCTGTAAGGCCGCACCCACGATTAACGCGGGGGTTACCATCGGAACGAAAATTGCCAACAGATGGGTAATGGCACCAACGAGAGCCTGATGAAAGGGAGGGCGATCCTCCAGTTCAAATATAAGGTCAGAACCTGCATGGTTTATATCAGACATCCCTTCACTCCTTTTAAAGTAAATTTGATCATCTGAATCAGTAAAATAAATTCCCACGAATTTGGGGCGCAGGACGCCTTGAGAACGGCTTATCTCATTTTCGCAGTCACTATTTGGTCGTCGTTCAAACAGAGAAACAGGCCGCCGAAGCGGCCATTTATTACTTATATTTTTTCCAGCGCGGTGAGTATTTTCTCCGGTGTGAAATGCCATTCGCGTAACCAGATGCCGCAGGCATCGTGAATTGCGGTAGCAATCGCCGGAGCTGCGCCATTTACACCGATTTCCGAGATCGATTTCGCCCCGAACGGGCCGACTTTATCGTCGCTCGGCACCAGCACTGCGCGGAAATCACGCGGAATGTCACCAATTTTCGGTGCACCGTAACTGCGTAAATCACGCGTTAACGGGTGACCTTCGGCGTCATAAATGATCTCTTCGCTCATACTGTGGCCGATAGCTCGCAGGGTAGCACCGTAGATTTGTCCCAATGCTAATTCCGGGTTGACCGGTGTACCGCAGTCCAGCAAGGCGTAGAATTTATCCAGGCGGATTTCACCCGTACGCGCGTTGACGGCAACTTCAGCGAAGTTTGCGCCATACGGGAAGGCGAAATCAGGCGTGATATAACTGCCAGTTCCCACCAGTGAACCAAAGCCGGTGCCGGTTTCGCCTTTATGGGCAATATCCCCGAAACTAACTTCGCCTTTCTTGCCGCGCACGACGCCCGGCGTTGCTAGTTGGACATCTGCCACTGGCTCACCCAACATTTGTGCACCGTGGAACAGAATTTTCTCCCGCAGATTTTCTGCTGCCAAACGCGCCGCGTTACCCGAGAAGCAAGTACCGGACGAGGCATATGCGCCTTTATCAAACAACGCATGATCGGTATCACCGGAGATAACATGCACGTCCTGCGGTGGGCAGTGCAGCACTTCTGCTGCCAGTTTCGTCACCACAGTATCCAAACCAGTACCAATATCCGCACCGCCAGAATGAACGATAAAGGTGCCGTCCGATTCCAGTTTGATCATGCAGTTAGCCTGATCGATATCTGGGATACCCGATTTCTGCATGATAATGGCGACGCCGCGACCGATGTGCCAGTCACCATTTTGCGGTTTCGGTGACGACCAGTGGATCATCTCGCGACCCTGACGCAGGATCTCTTCCAGTGCGCAGCTGGCGGCGGAAGGAACGGAGGTCGGCGCTTTACCTTCACCGATTGCACCGAGAATTTTCAGCTCTTGCCCTTCGTGTACACGGTTACGTTCGATAATTTCCAGCTGGTCGATCTGTAACTGTTCAGCCAGTTCCGCTAATGCCATGGTGATAGCGAAGTTACCTTTCGGCGCGCCATAACCCTGATAAGCACCATTTGGGCAAATGTTGCTGTAGTAGGTGGTGACCTGGAAATCGACGTTATCACACGGATATAACGGCAGCGACAGCGCCGGTCCGTTACACGGTACGGTGAGTGAGTGGTTGCCGTAAGGGCCCGTGTTGGCGCGGAAATCCATCTTCACTGCCGTCAGGCGACCATCTTTTTTCGCGCCCAGTTTGACGGTGACTTTCGCGACGTGGCGAGAGGTGTTAGCAATAAACTCTTCTTCACGGGTGTAGCGGAACAGTACCGGACGTCCGGTCACGCAGGTTGCCCAGGCGCACACTTCTTCCAGCAGGATGTCTTGTTTGGAACCAAAACCGCCGCCAACTCGCTCTTTAATGACATGAACTTTATGCTGTTTCATGCCCACGAGGCGCGCGACCTGGCGGCGTAAGTGCCATGGTACCTGGGTGGAGGCGTGGATCACCAGACGATCGCCGTCCATACGGGTAAAGCAGATATGTGTTTCAGTCGGGCACTGCTGTGCCTGCGTTGAGTTATAGGTTCGCTCAATGATCACATCGGCATCGGCAAAGCCTTTGTCCATATCGCCAATATGACCATGAATACTGGCGGCGATATTTTTACGGGGGCGAGAACCGATCGGGAAGTTGATGATCATATGTTCGCCGCGCTGGGCTGCATGGCTGTTATCGTCTTCCAGAGTATCTGGCGCACCAGCAACATACACCACCGGTTCATCGTGCACGACAGGCGCATCTTCCGCCATTGCTTCGTCGATCGACATTACAGGTTTAAGCACTTCATATTCAACGTCGATGAGCTTCAGTGCTTCGAGCGCAATTTCTTCACTTTCAGCGACGACCGCAGCAACGCGATCGCCGACGTGACGCATTTTCTTGCCGAACATACGGCGGTCAAGCGGTGACGGTTCCGGTGCGCTCTGACCGCCCGGGGTATAGTAGATATCCGGGCAATTCAGGTGAGTAATAACGTGAACAACGCCCGGTAAGGCTTCAGCTTTGCTGACATCCAGATGAGTAATCAGTGCGTGAGCGTGTGGGCTACGTAACATTTTAATGACGCAGGCGTCAGCCGTTACGCGGTCTTCAACATAGCAGGGTTTCGCCTGCACCATTTTCGCGGCATCAGTTTTAGGATAATGCTTACCAATGACTTCAAGGTCATCGCGGAAAGTTGGAGCGATATCAATGGTGGCCTGCGGATTATTTTTACGTGCAACCGCCAGTTCAATGACCTGATAGTATTGTTGCCAGCCTGCATCGCGGCTGAACAAACCAGAAAGCGCGTCGTCGATCTCTTCGCGGGTCGGTGTGGCAATGCGATCGAGAAGATCGGTGATAATCAGAGCCGCAGCTGGATCGTTATAACCAGACTGCACCACGCCAACATCAACCATTGCCTGTTGAACCAGACTTAACTCGTTCCATTTGCCCAGAGACTCTGCGGTACGAATATCTGCCTTCTCTAACTGTGCGGCGATAAGCAAGGACGCGTTAACGATATTACCGTTACAGATAATTGCGTCAGAACCGGCAAACCCGAATCCATCATCGCTGTTGCGTACAGAGTGCATTCCCATGTTAAACAACAGCTTTTGCACGTTTTCGCCTGGATTAACGGTTAGCTCCTGAGGCGCGCCATTTAAAGTAAAGTGGATGATCATACGGCTTCCTCCCCAGCCTGTTGGCAGTCGGCATAAAGGTCGGCTACCAGAACTCCCGTGATATAGCGTTTATAGGCCACGCTGCCCCGCAAATCTTCCTGCGGGAAAATGGCGTTGGCGACAGCCTGTTCAAGTGCATTGCCTTCCAGATTTTGTTTTTCAACATCGTGCAGACGCAGGGCTTTACTGGCGACGCCATCCAGCGCAATTCGCATACCGTCGTGGTCTGTCATTGCAACGGCTGCCGTCACGACGGTTAAACCTGCCTGAGAACGGCTAATTTTGCGGGTCGCACAGGTGCGATACGGATCTTTAATGATAATTTCGGTTAGCAGGCGATCGCATGGGCAGGCCAGGTACTCTTCGATTGACAGTGTTTCGCCATTGCCAAAAACCAGTTCAGCATCCAGTGCCAGCAGGACGGGAAGCAGCACAGACTCTTCCTGCCGGGCGGCGATTTCACCACCAATGGTCGACTGATTACGAACATGGCGAGAGTAGACAAAGCCGAGGGCTTCACGCAGTGCTGCAGGAATAAATCGCGCATCACGCAGTGGCTGCAAGCGAGACATTGCGCCAATCCGCAGTGCACCGTTATCCCAGTCAACCCAGTCCAGTTCCAGATCCTGTAAGGAAATGGCAATCTTTTTATCGGTACGGGTTGGTGTAGCGTTGAGTTTGCTGCCCCCGGCGAACCAGACGGCTTCATCCTTGTAGCGGCGCTTCAGTTCCAGCGCCTGTTCGACAGAGTCGGGCCTGAAAAATTGTTCAATCATCTTCTTTCCTTATTTAACCCTCTTCCCTACGGGAAGAGGGTATTTGTCATTTATGCCAGCGCATCCATCCGACGCCACATACTGGCAGCGGCTTTTCTGGCTTGCGCATAAATGGAATCGCAATCGAAGTTAAACTGACGGTCTTCATAGACCATCACGCCATTGACCATCACGCTATGAACGCTGCCTGAGCCCATACCGAAAGCGATATGCCCGGCGATATTGTCTGCCAGCAGCGGTGTCGGCGAGTTGTAATCGCAAATGGTTAAATCGGCTTTGTAACCGGCTTCCAGAAGGCCAAATTTCGCGCCAAAGTTGCGGCTCATCAGTTCGTTGCCGTTAGCCAGTGCTTTGGCAAAACTGTCAGGCCACAGCGGACCACCCGCATCGCGATGTTTAAAGAAGGCAAATTTCATCTCTTCAAACATGTCCGAACCAATGCCGTCAGTTCCCAACGCCAGATTGCGGATGTCGCTAAGGTGATGGTTGTAGCCGACATGGTTGTTCATGTTTGAACGGGCGTTATGCACCAGGAACGCATCGCGCTGATTGAGTAGGGCGATGTCATCTTTCGACAAGTACAGCCCATGAGCGACCAGCGTTTTGCTGTCGATGAGATCGAATTGCGCCAGTCGTGCCAGCAGGTCTTTGCCGTACCAGTGGTGACTGTAGGAAACGTCATAAAGGTCTTCCGCAGCGTGAATGTGCAAACCACGACCTGTGGCTTTCACGGCTTCACGCAGCATCTCCAGACCGGCATCCGGCACGGTAAACGGCGCGTGAGCGCCGATATGTGCTTCCACCAGATACGGTTCGGTTGCTGCTTTCTTCGCCTCATCAATCTGACGGGCGAAGCGGATGTTTTCTTCTACACCTTCCTGCAACTCTTTGATACCGTTGTTACGGTCAGTAGTTTCAAAACAGGTCATCGCGCGCAGGCCAACTTTTAAAAATGCGTTGCGCAATGTGGAGAGCGACCCGTCGATATACGCCGGAGAGGCATGGTGATCGATAACCGATGTACATCCGCCCTTAATCGCTTCCAGGGAACAAATCAGTCCGCTGTAATAGAGCGACTCTTCATCAAGGGTGCGATCGAGTCGCCACCAGAGATTTTTCAGCGTTGAGATGAAATCCGGGCAGGGGGCGATGTTTGCCATAATTCCGCGGGACAGCCCCGAGTAAAAATGGTTGTGCGAGCAGACAATTCCTGGCATCACAATCCGACCATGCATCTCTTTGTAGCTGGCATCGGGGTAGCGTTGCGTCAGGGCATCGCCGATAGCGACAATCACATCATTTTCGATGGCGATATCAACGCCTTCCTGCACTTTCGCCGGGTGTAACTGCACTGCGGTGACATTCTTCAGAATCAACATGATTACACCTCCACGCGGCCCAGCAGATAATGATGATGCTGGTGGACATGGCTAATAATGCGGCACATATCGTTCAGCTCCGGTGGTACGTTGTTGAACTGACCTTCGCTGTCGATGTTTAACACCCAGCTTTGGTTATTCAGACGTACTCGTACCCGGCAATCTTCCACAAGGAAGCCAGGGTTGCTGCTGTTATCAAAGTCTTGCGACAGGCTGAAGACGGTGATTTTGTCTTTGTACGGTTTACCGTTCCACGGGCAGAACTGAGCGCAGTTGCCGCATTCGTTACAGTAAGCGTCGAGGTGCAGCGTCTGGAAACGGTTCTGGAAGCCAGGGACCGCAATGGATACGTTGGCGCGGTTCGGGCAGACATCCACACACTTGCTGCAAACGTAGTTACATTCAAGGCAGCGTGCGGCTTCCTGGGCGACAAACGCGTCACGATCGTCGCTATCCACCAGGGTGATAGAGATATCGCCTTTGCGTTGATAGATTTCCGCCGGATTGACGTTGTTCCAGTATTTATCGTTCTGGTGGGAACGGATGTTTTCCCGACTAAGGATGGCATCGGTCGCCCGACGCGCGGTTCCGACAGCAGCGACAATGGAGGATGGTCCGCGCTGTACGTCGCCGATCATAAAGACGTCAGTCAGACGAGTTTCGCCATTATGGTCGACGTCTGGCCAGCCGTTTTTGTCCAGCGGCACGCCCATCGCATTCAGGGCTTCAGTATCCTGCTGTTCACCAATGGCGGTGATCAGGCTGTCTACATGCAGTGTTACTGTTTCGTTGGTTTCAACCGGACGGCGACGACCTTTCTCATCAGGTTCGCCAAGCGACATAACGCGCAAGGTTAAGGTGCCATCAGCATCGAAACGTTCCGGATTATTCAGGAAACGGAACTCCACACCGTCGTGCAACGCTTCTTCATACTCTTCGCGCCATGCTGGCATCTCTTGCAGTGAACGACGGTAAACGACCGTTGCTTTTTCTACGCCTGGAACGCGTAACGCCGCACGAGCGCAGTCCATTGCCGTGTTACCCGCCCCGACAACGACCACATGTTTGCCCAGCTTGAGCGCTGTGCCCTTGTTGTATTCACGCAGGAAGGGGAGTGATTTCCAGACATTTTGGTTGTCGCCCGCCAGTTTCACACCGCTATTTTTATCAGTGCCGGTGGCAATCAGAACATAGTGGAAGCCCTGATTTTTTAACTGTTCAACGGTCAAATCGGGTGAGCAGCCATACTCAAATTTCACGCCGTGAGCGGCAACAAAATCGATATCGTGCTGAATTAACTCTGCAGGAATACGGAACTGAGGAATGATATTTTTCACCACGCCGCCCGCATTGGCTTCGCGTTCAAACAGCGTAACCGGATGGCCCGCTCTGGCAAGGAAGTAACCTGCTGCCAGACCCGCCGGACCTGCACCAATCACGGCAACCGGATGGCGTGAACCAGAACCGGCTGGTTTGTGCCAGCGTTGCTTATATTCATCCCAACCTTTTTCCAGCGCGACTTTTTTCAGTTCGCGGATATTCAGCGCACTGTCGTAATCCAGGCGGGTACAGTTGTATTGGCACTGGTGATCGCAAATATGACCGGTAATGGCGGGCAGGGCGTTGCGTTGGTAGATGAGTTCCAGTGCGTCGGCATAGCGGTGTTCGCCAAGCAGACGGATGTATTCCGGAATATCCTGTTTAATGGCGCAAGCAGTAACGCACGGTGCAACGTAGCAGTCGGTCAGCGGCAGGTCTTCTGCCACTTCAATACGCTCTTCTGGCTTCCAGTGTTTCTGAGTGTATTCCATGGTTAACGCGTCTGCTGCCAGTTTGTTCAGGCGTTCGACGTCAACATGGTCAAGCCCCCAGGCGTCGGAGCCTTCCAGCTCGCGCATGCAGGCACTTAAGCGCAGATAGCCGCCAGGTTTCAGCAGGTCGGTTGCCATAGTAATAGGGCGAATACCAGTATCAAAAATATCGCGGATAGTCAGCTGACTGGCACCACCGGAATAAGAAATGGGCAGTTTGCCGTCAAAGGCGCGAGAGAGAACTGCTGCAACATTGATGGAGAGCGGGAACAGCGCACGGCCTGACATATACATCTCTTCACCAGGCAGTGCGCCTTTATTGTTGATGGTGCCGAGAGTGTTAGTCAGTTTTACGCCAAAGCCGAGTGATTTTTCTTTTGCCAGTACCATCAGGCGTTCCAGCATTTCCAGCGCTTGCGTCAGCTTGAGGTCGTGATCAAATGACTCTTCTTTTAAGCCTATGTAACCGAAACCGCAGACATCGAGGATCTCACGAACACGCGCGTACCCCAGTAAGGTCGGGTTGAGTTTCACAAAGGTATTGAGCCCTTTTTCTTCCAGCATGTAGCGGCAAATGGCTTCGATTTCATGCGGAGGACAGCCGTGCATGGTGGAGAGGGTAACGCCTTCTACCATGCTGGTGGGGATGCGTGCCGGTAAGGCCTGCAGGCATTCGCGTTTTTCCTGCAATCCGTGGCGGGCTAAAAATGCGTCATCCTGGAGTAATTTATTCAGCGTATCGCGATATTGAGCGAATTTCGGATGGTCAGATGCATCCATCATATTGTCGATGAACTGTTGCATCGGCGGTTGCTTAATACCTTCGAGGTTATAACCGACGCTCATATTAAAGATGAACGATTTACCGGAATCAGAAGGCTGGAACATCGCTTCGAGAAGGTGCAGGGCAAACCAGGCTTTGAGGTATTCATCCCAGGCTTTAAGCAGGGTAAATTCGGTAGACCATTCGGTGTTAAAGCACTCGTCTTCGGCATCGATACAGGGCTTTTCCAGCTCCAGACGGTCAAGAATTTGGACGGTTTTTAGTTCGATGAAGCGCCCGCCAGTCAGCCAGGAAGTGACAATATTTTGCGCGAGCTGCGTGTGCGGGCCAGCGGCAGGGCCGACGGGAGTGGCACAGGTTTCACCGAAGACGCTAACAGTTTTACCTTTTACGGGTGAGTAAAACTGTTGCTCGGGAATACCAAAGATTGAGCGTTGTTGTTGGTATTCATCAAATATGCGCGTCAAAAGTTCCTCAAACGGAATGGGACGCATAATATCCCCCATAACCCTCTCCTTAGCTTATACAGATATCATTGAGTGACCGGTGTTGAGAAATCCGGTGGTTTAGGGGGATAGAGCAACAATCGCACCACTCTTGCCAGGTTTGGCGGGAAATATAAAAAAATGTGAGGCGGCTCGAAACTTAGGAGCTTTTTGTGAATGAACTCACAGGTGCCAAATGAGAATTAAAATCACTCCTGAAAATTATTATTGCCAGCCCATTTATCACTTTTTCTCTTTTCTCAAAATCAGTGATTCCTTATCATTATGATAAAGAGTGCTGGAGGGATTAAATATTTGAACGCAATCGTTTAACTACATTTTCTAAATTTTAGTATACCTTTTTTGCGCTGTAATAAAGTCGTCCGGAGTATCAATATCTAAAATTATTTCTGCATTTTCTATTTCGACGGAATAATGATCTCCCATAAGGAGTGCCTGACGCATATTGGTGATATTGGGACGCTGGATTGCCTGCATCAGGCATGGCTTTGACACTAAAATCGGATGGCCGGGAATGCCATTATGGAGTGGCAGTATTGCGCCATCATTTCGTAACGACCAGATTTTTCTAAAAATATCGATGGTGAGGGTAGGCATGTCACCGTGGGTGAGAAAACAATATTCTGTTTTTACCGCGGGTACTGCGGCCTTTACTGATGTTAGTAAACCCTGCGCATAATCTGGGTTGTGGATAATAGTGATATTGCTCTGGTTCGCATAACGCTCGTGCAGTTCATTACCACGATAGCCGGTGACTAAAATAATTCGGCTACAAAACTGCAACGCATTTTTGATACTTGTATCAAGAATTGTTCCCTGTTGCCAGGGTAACATCATTTTCCATTGCCCCATTCTTGATGATAATCCGGCAGCGGTAATTATACAGTCGATGGCTGACATAGTGGTTCCATTATTTATAGGGGCTAATAACGCCTGATAATTGCGTTACTTCCTGATGGATTAAGTTGGGGATAATTTATCCCAGAGAGGTCATAAAGACTCGTGAAAAGTATAGTTGACCCATCGGCATTATTCATTGATTTAGGCGCGCAGAAACGTCCCACTGTGATTTCTGTTGTTGGGGCTGGGGGGAAAACCAGCTTGCTTTTTTGGCTGGCAGAACTGCTCCAGGCTAGCGGCAGGCGTGTGTTAATCACTACGACGACACATATGTTTATGCCAACGTCTCACTGGCCCGTGGTTTTCTGTCGTGATCCCGCCATGCTTCCTCATGCGTCTCTTACATCCCCCATTTCATTTTGTTTTCACAGCTGGAAAGCGAACCAGGGAAAAGTGCAGGGATTTACGCCAGAAGCGATTGATGCACTGGTGCAACGACCAGAGTGTGACGTAATTCTCATTGAGGCAGATGGCTCGCGTGGAATGACGTTAAAAGCGCCTGATGAGCACGAACCTTGCATACCCAAAAGCAGTTGCTGCGTGATTGCTGTGATGGGAGGACATATTTTGGGCGCGAAAGTGAGCACAGAAAATGTCCATCGCTGGTCGCAGTTTGCTGATATTACCGGGTTAACACCTGATGCAACCTTGCAACTGAGCGATCTCGTTGCGCTGGTTCGCCACCCTCAGGGCGCATTTAAAAACGTACCGCAAGGTTGTCGGCGAGTCTGGTTCATTAACCGTTTTTCTCAATGTGAGAATGCGATTGCACAAAGCGAGCTCCTTCAACCGCTGCAACAACACGACGTAGAGGCAATCTGGCTGGGCGATATACAAGAACATCCTGCAATCGCGCGCAGATTTGTGAATTAGCGGCCCGGGTATTCCGGGTTACTGAAAGGATATCCATTGAGGTTGGTATGAATATTTTCACAGAGGCTGCAAAACTCGAAGAGCAAAATTGTCCGTTTGCGATGGCGCAAATTGTTGATAGCCGAGGCTCGACTCCCCGCCATTCTGCACAAATGTTAGTGCGCGCCGATGGCTCTATCGTCGGTACAATTGGTGGCGGAATGGTTGAGCGGAAGGTGATTGAAGAGTCGCTTCAGGCATTGCAGGAACGTAAGCCGCGATTATTCCATGGACGTATGGCTCGTAACGGTGCGGATGCTGTCGGGTCAGATTGTGGAGGTGCAATGTCCGTATTTATCAGCGTCCATGGTATGCGTCCACGTCTGGTGTTGATTGGCGCGGGGCATGTCAACCGGGCGATAGCCCAGAGTGCGGCGCTATTAGGATTTGATATTGCCGTTGCCGATATTTATCGCGAAAGCCTCAATCCTGAATTATTCCCACCATCAACCACGCTTCTCCATGCTGAGTCGTTTGGTGCGGCAGTGGAAGCACTGGATATTCGCCCTGATAATTTTGTCCTGATTGCCACGAATAATCAGGATCGTGAAGCCCTCGACAAACTCATTGAACAGCCCATTGCATGGCTGGGGTTGCTGGCAAGTCGCCGCAAGGTTCAGCTTTTCCTGCGTCAATTGCGTGAGAAAGGCGTGGCTGAAGAACATATTGCCCGTTTACATGCGCCCGTTGGTTACAACATAGGTGCGGAAACGCCGCAGGAGATCGCCATCAGCGTGCTGGCAGAAATATTACAGGTGAAAAATAACGCGCCGGGTGGGCTGATGATGAAACCTTCTCATCCTTCCGGACACCAGCTGGTGGTGATTCGCGGTGCGGGGGATATCGCCAGTGGTGTGGCGCTACGTCTGTATCATGCGGGTTTTAAAGTGATCATGCTGGAAGTGGAAAAACCGACAGTGATTCGTTGTACCGTGGCGTTTGCCCAGGCCGTGTTCGATGGCGAAATGACGGTCGAAGGCGTCACTGCCCGCCTGGCAACCAGCTCTGCGGAAGCGATGAAACTTACCGAACGCGGATTCATCCCTGTGATGGTAGATCCCGCCTGTTCATTGCTTGATGAACTGAAACCGCTTTGCGTGGTGGACGCTATTCTGGCGAAACAGAATTTGGGGACGCGGGCAGATATGGCACCAGTAACAATCGCGCTTGGGCCGGGCTTTATTGCAGGGAAGGATTGTCATGCGGTAATTGAAACAAATCGCGGGCACTGGCTCGGTCAGGTGATTTACTCTGGTTGTGCGCAGGAGAATACCGGTGTTCCTGGCAATATTATGGGGCATACCACCCGACGGGTGATCCGTGCTCCTGCTGCAGGCATTATGCGATCCAACGTGAAATTAGGCGATCTGGTGAAAGAGGGCGATGTGATTGCCTGGATTGGTGAGCATGAAATTAAAGCACCGTTGACGGGGATGGTGCGTGGCTTGTTGAACGACGGACTAGCAGTGGTCGGTGGTTTTAAAATTGGTGATATCGATCCTCGTGGTGAAACGGCTGATTTCACCAGCGTTTCTGATAAAGCCCGGGCAATTGGCGGCGGCGTACTTGAGGCGTTAATGATGTTGATGCATCAGGGCGTGAAAGCGACAAAAGAAGTGCTGGAAGTGGCTTAAATGAAAATGGCCGGATGGTATTACCCACCCGGCCTTTTAATTACTGACAAATCACCGTTCCGGTTTTGCCTTCAATCCCTTCTTTCGCTTTGCTCAATACGGTAATCAGTGCTTCACGACCTGCGCGAGAGCGAGCAAACGAGGCGGCAGCTTCCACTTTAGGCAGCATAGAACCTTTCGCAAAATGACCTTCTTCGATAAAGCGTTCAGCATCACTTAATGACAGGCGATCGAGCCACTGTTCATTCTCTTTACCGAAGTTAATGGCCACTTTTTCTACCGCAGTCAGAATGATCAGCATATCGGCATCAATCATTTCTGCTAAACGGGCGCTGGCCCAGTCTTTATCGATAACCGCACTGGCACCACGCAGGTGGTTACCTTCACGAATAACAGGGATACCACCACCGCCAACGGTGATCACCACCTGGCCTGCATCTACCAACGCTTTAACCGTTTCTTTTTCAATGATATCAACCGGTTTTGGCGAGGCAACAACACGGCGATAGCCGCGACCAGCATCTTCTTTCAGAGTGTAACCCTGTTTTGTCAGTTGCTCTGCTTCTTGCTCGGTAAAGAACGAACCGATCGGTTTGGTCGGGTTGAGGAATGCCGGGTCGTTAGCATCGACTTCGACCTGGGTAACCAGCGTTGCTACAGGTTTATTAATGCCACGAGAAAGCAGTTCTTCTCTTAATGCGTTTTGTAGATCGTAACCAATATAACCCTGGCTTAAGGCAACACAGACAGACATCGGCAGCATTGGCGAGTGCGCTTCAGTTTTTGCGGCAGCTTCAAAGGCCTGGTTAATCATGCCCACCTGTGGCCCGTTACCGTGAGTGACGATGACCTCATGTCCCTGGGCAATTAAATCAACAATTGCCTGAGAAGTAATTTTTACCGCTTTCATTTGCCCGGCCAGATCGTCGCCCAGCGCATTCCCGCCCAGGGCGAGAACAATTTTCTTACTCATTTTTCCTCACTCATCATTCTTGATTGTGTATAGATCCCTGGCAGTGGTTAGAGCACGGGAGGGACAAACGGTTTGCGTCGCAGGAAACGACCTCGCCCGGCTTTGCCTGTAAAAGTGCCGTCACAGAAAATCGTTTCACCACGGGATAAAGTTCTGACAATCGCGCCCTGACAGGTAAAACCCTCCCATGGCGAGTAGTCGGCGTTGTCGTGGAGATGGCGATGCTGAATTTGTTGACTCTGACGTGGGTCGATAATCACCACGTCGCCATCGGAACCGGGCGCTAATAATCCTTTTTGCGGCCACAGGCCAAACAGCCTGGCGGGCATCGCGCTGGTTAATTCAACAAAACGTTCCGGTGTTATACGTCCCGTCATAACGCCACTGGAAAACAGTAACTGCATGCGGTTTTCCACACCGGGTAAGCCATTTGGGCAGCGACTGAAATCGCCTTTAGAAATTTGCAGGCGTTGAGCCATCGAGAATGTGCAGTGATCGGTCGCTACCACGTCAATCGCACCATCGCTGATGCCACACCACAGTTTGTCCTGCTCGCGTACGTTACGCAGCGGTGGGCTAAGAATGAACTTCATGCCATCTTCTGTATCGTAACTGCGTTCGTCCAACAGGAGATATTGTGGGCAGGTTTCAACCCAGACTGGCTGGTGATTCGCACGGGCAAGACGCAGATAATCCAGACCTAAGCCGTTAGACAGGTGCACGATATAGAGCGGGGCGTTACCGGCAATTTGTGCCAGGTTAATCATGCGGGCGATGGCTTCCGCTTCGCATTCCAGAGGGCGACTCAAGGCGTGATAGCGCGGCGCGGTTAACCCTGCGGCAATAAACTCCGCCCGCTTGCTGGCGATAGCTGCATCATTTTCCGGGTGCACGGTGGTCAGCGCGCCGGACTCATGCAAGCGGCGTAACGCCTGCAAAACTTCGTCATCGTTGAGTTTGTATTGATAGGTTAAATAGAGTTTAAAACTGCTCAGTCCTTCTTCGACCATCATCGGAATTTCGTCGAGGATGGCGTGATTAATGTGCTGGATCACACCGTGAAAGCTGTAGTCGATGACCGCCTTATGGGCGGCATAACCACGATAAACCTCCAGTTGATGGCGTAACCGGCAGCCATTCGGGCCAAATCCCATATGGTCAATAATGGTTGTTGTACCGCCACACGCAGCTGCGCGGGTACCGGTAAAAAAATCATCACAACTGCGCGCGATGCCGACATCAATATTGAAATGCGTATGGACATCCACGCCGCCAGGGAAAACGTAACAGCCAGTGGCATCAATTTCTTCATACGGGAGCTGTGGCGAAATATTGTTGCCCAACTGGCGAACAATCCCGCTTTCAATCAGCAAATCCTGTTTGGCTTGTCCATCTGCGTTAACGACAGTGCCGTTTTTGATCAATACGCGCATAGCAAACTCCAAAAACCCTCCGGCGAACCGGAGGGGAATAAGTGAAGAGTAATTATTCGGTTGCCAGCCAGCTTAACGGGATTGCCGCGTACATCGCGGCACAGGTCACCAGGTGAGATTTCCAGGTTTTTTCGTTAGGTGCATGCGCTTCAGGTTCTTTACCTGGGCCAAAGCCGATCACCGGAATGCCGTGACGGCCCATGATAGATACGCCGTTAGTTGAGAAGGTCCACTTATCAACAACCGGCGCTTTGCCAAACAGACCTTCGTAGGCATTCACCAGTGCTTTAACGGTGAAGTGATCTTCTTCCACTTTCCAGGTCGGGAAGTAGCATTCGGTTGGGTAAACCAGGCCAGTCCAGGACGGACGGTCGTAGTTGTACATAGAAACAACCGCGTTAGCTTTCTGTACTGCAGGCAGGGCGCGGATTTCGTCCAGCGCGCCTTCCCAGGTTTCGCCCCAGGTCAGACGGCGGTCAATAGAGACGGCGCAGCTATCTGCTACAGCGCAACGGCTTGGGGATGTGAAGAAGATTTCAGAAACGGTGAGGGTGCCTTTGCCGAGGAATTCGTCATAACCCAGACGTTGGGAGAGTTCTTGTAATTCGCCAAGAATCGGACCCATTTTGAAAATGGCGTTGTCACCGCGTTCTGGCGCAGAACCGTGGCAGCTAACACCCTGAACATCAATACGAATTTCCATACGACCGCGCTGACCACGGTATACCTGGCAGTCGGTTGGTTCGGTACTGACCACAAATTCCGGGCGAATGCCGGATTGTTCAATAATGTACTGCCAGCACAGACCGTCGCAGTCTTCTTCCTGCACAGTACCGGTAACCAGCAGGGTATATTCATCTTCCAGACCGAGGTCTTTAATGATTTTACCGGCATAAACCATAGATGCCATGCCGCCTTCCTGGTCGGAAGTACCGCGACCACCGATCAGCTCATCAGTTTCCATGCCTTCGTACGGATCGAAGTCCCAGTTTTTGATGTTGCCAATGCCGACGGTATCAATATGAGCGTCCATTGCCACCAGACGCGGGCCGTGGCCGATATAACCGAGAACGTTGCCCATCGGGTCGATTTCAACTTTATCGAAGCCGACTTTTTCCATCTCTTCTTTAATACGATGTACTACGCGTTTTTCGTCGCAGCTTTCACTGGGAATAGCAACCATGTCGCGCAGGAAGCGAGTCATGTCCGCCTGGTAATCTTTTGCTTTTTCAAGAATCAGTTTGAATGGAATATTCTTAGCCATTATTTTTCTCCAGATTTTTTACTCCCCGTTTTGCAGGGAGCAGTTCCAATAGGGTGATTAAGGTGCTACAGCGTGTTTGCCTTCCCAGACAACTTCGCGGTAGTGCTTCACGTCTGTGTCGCCTTCAGTGCTGATAACCAGCACTACGGCATCTTTGTTCAGCGCCAGTTTTTCCATCAGGCTTTGACGTTGCGGGTGATAATGAACCGCTGCGAGAACGCCCAAACCGACAGCGCCGGATTCACCGGAGATGATGCGCGGGTCATTGCCGTACGGATTACCCAGCACACGCATACCTAATGCGGCAACACTGTCCTGGCAGGAGATGAATTGGGTGGCGCAGTTACGTAGGATTTCCCAGCCCAGCGGGTTAGGTTCGCCGCAGGCCAGGCCCGCCATGATGGTGGCCATATCACCGCCAACGTTGACGATGTCGCCTTTGACGCCGGAGCGATAAATACAGTCAGCTTTGTCAGGTTCAACAATAATGCTGTGCAGATTTTGCGGGCTATAGACGTCGACCAGATAACCCAGCACACCACCGGCCATTGCACCGACACCAGCTTGCAGCAGAACGTGCGTCGGGGTTACGCCCATTTCACGCATTTGCTCGACGGCTTCATCTGCCAGTGTTGCATAGCCCTGCATGATCCAGGTTGGGATTTTGGTGTAACCTTCCCAGGCGGTATCTTGCACCACTTCCCAGCCGTGCTGCTGCGCGTGTTGCATGGTCAGGCGAACGGTATCGTCATAGTTCATATCCGTGACGATGCACTCGGCACCGAGGTTCAGAATGGCGTCAACGCGTTCCTGAGCAGAACCTTTCGGCATGTAAATCACCGCATTCTGTCCGAGTTGCTGTGCTGCCCATGCCACACCGCGCCCGTGGTTGCCGTCGGTGGTGGTCGCGAAGGTCATTTTTTCGCCGATGGCATTTTTCAGATGCTCAAATGACAGCGTTTCGATATCAAGATGATATTTTTCACACAATAATTGAGCGATGGCGTACGCACCGCCGAGCATTTTGAAGGCGTTCAGACCGAATCGTTTTGATTCGTCTTTGACGAGAATTTTCTTCACACCAAAAAGGTTTGCGAGATCGTCCAGCGCACAAAGCGGTGTTGGGCGATAACCAGCAATTTTCTGGTGGAACTGGCGCGCCAGTTTGGCCTGGCTTTGCGAAAAGAGCGGTGATGTTTCGCCGTTGAAAAATTTGTTATCGGCGATATCAATCTTCAATGAGAAAACGGACATATCCTATCCTTTTGGCCTCTGGAAATAGAGGGCCGACCAGCTGATCGGCCCGAGGGGTTATTTCACGCGTTCTTGCGCTTCTTTCAGCAGTTGCTCGAGCAGTGCACCTGGTTTGGCGTATTTGCGGGACAGGATCATCGCGGCGATGATATAAGGCTTCCAGCTGGCTTCTTTGTAGGTCGCGATACGGTATTTTTCGAATACGCCTTCAGTCACTTCACCTTCTTTGCAGGATACGCCGCTGATATCAGCTGGCAGGCAGTGCATGTACAGGGCTTCGCCATCACGGGTCAGTTCCATCATCTCTTCAGTACAATGCCAGTCTTTGTGTTGCGCGTTCTGTGCCAGACACTGTTTTTCCAGTGCTTTTAAGCCTTCGTGATCGTTCGCACGCAGCAATTCAGTACGCTCTTCCATCACTTTGTAAGGTGCCCATGACTTCGGATAAACGATGTCTGCGTCTTTGAAGGCTTCTTCCATGCTGGTGACCTGACGGAAGCTACCGCCGGAGGCTTTAGCATTGTTTTTAGCGACTTCAACGACATCCGGGATCAGGTCGTAGCCTTCCGGATGGGCCAGGGTGACATCCATACCGAAGCGAGTCATCAGACCGATGATGCCTTGTGGTACAGAGAGCGGTTTGCCATAGCTTGGGGAGTAGGCCCAGGTCATGGCGATTTTTTTACCTTTCAGGTTTTCCAGTGAACCAAAGTGTTCACGTAACCATGCCAGGTCAGCCATTGACTGAGTCGGGTGGTCAATATCGCATTGCAGGTTCACTAAAGCCGGACGTTGCGGCAGCACACCCTGCTTGTAACCGTCATCAAGTGCAGCGCCAACTTCACGCATATAGGCGTTGCCTGCGCCCAGATACATATCGTCACGAATACCGATGGCATCGGCGCAGAAGGAGATCATATTGGCGGTTTCACGCACGGTTTCGCCGTGAGCGATTTGTGATTTGCCTTCGTCGAGATCTTGCTGTGCAAGGCCGAGCAGGTTAAGCGCGGAAGCATAAGAGAAACGGGTACGGGTGGAGTTGTCGCGGAATACGGAAATACCTAATCCACTATTAAAGACTTTGGTTGAGATGTTTTCAGCACGCAGTGCTTTTAATGCTGCGGCAACGTCCAGTACTTGTTTCAGTTCATCTGGCGTCTGTTCCCACGTTAACAAAAAATCTTTCTCGTGAAGGTGAGAGGTCAGCGAATTGATATCCTTAATCAGCTCATTAACAGTTTTCATCATAAAGTCCCGGTAGTGGAATGACAGGCAAAGAGGTTTATTTCACTGTGACTTGCCAAAAGTGATTGGTCTTTTCACAGCTATACCTGGGACTAACAATAACTATGCCAGAATTATCCAAGCGGCTGCAAAAGACTAATTTGACGGGTAATGTGTGGGGTTGATCACAAATTGATGCCAGCTTCTGGTTGTTTGTAAAATACGAAAACGTTTGGCTTTTTTTATCGCGTTATTTATTTGCTGCTAAGTATCAGAAATAAGATAAAGGAACAGGCGCTCTCTCTTCAGTTTGATAAACTCACCGCCGTAATTCTCATATTGATATAGAAATGTGATATCTCTTCCATAATTTCATTAGAAAGTGATAAAAATCTTATGTTTTTATCAAAGCCAATTTCGCCTGAGTTAATATCATCATGATCTGTGAACCATCAACGTCTTCAATGATCGACTTTTAAGTAAGTCTGGAAGGTAAAGCTATGGAGCTTGCTACTACGCAGTCAGTATTGATGCAAATTCAACCGACAATTCAGCGTTTTGCCAGAATGCTTGCCAGCGTTTTGCAGCTTGAGGTTGAGATCGTTGATGAAAACTTGTGTCGCGTCGCCGGAACGGGCGCGTATGGGAAGTTTCTTGGTCGCCAGTTGAGCGGCAACTCACGCCTGCTCCGCCACGTCCTGGAAACGAAAACTGAAAAAGTTGTGACACAGTCTCGCTTCGATCCCCTTTGCGAAGGTTGCGATAGTAAAGAAAATTGCCGCGAAAAAGCATTTCTGGGTACGCCTGTCATTTTACAGGATCGTTGTGTTGGGGTGATAAGTTTGATTGCCGTTACCCACGAGCAACAAGAGCATATTAGTGATAATTTACGCGAATTTTCTGATTACGTTCGCCATATATCCACCATTTTTGTTTCGAAACTTCTGGAGGATCAGGGACCAGGAGATAACATCAGTAAAATATTCGCGACCATGATCGATAATATGGATCAGGGTGTATTAGTTGTTGATGACGATAATCGGATTCAGTTTGTTAATCAGACTGCCTTAAAAACACTTGGTGTTGTACAAAATAATATTATTGGGAAACCTATCCGTTTCAGACCATTAACATTTGAGAGTAATTTTACCCATGGACATATGCAGCATATTGTTTCGTGGGACGATAAAAGTGAATTAATCATTGGTCAATTGCATAACATTCAGGGCCGACAATTATTTTTAATGGCGTTTCACCAATCGCATACCAGTTTTTCTGTAGCAAATGCACCTGATGAACCGCATATTGAACAATTGGTTGGCGAGTGCCGTGTTATGCGGCAATTAAAACGACTCATTAGCCGTATTGCACCCAGCCCATCCAGCGTTATGGTGGTTGGTGAAAGCGGCACGGGTAAAGAAGTTGTCGCCCGTGCAATCCATAAGTTGAGCGGAAGACGGAATAAACCCTTTATTGCTATCAACTGTGCCGCGATTCCGGAGCAGCTTCTGGAGAGCGAACTGTTCGGTTATGTTAAAGGCGCATTTACTGGCGCTTCTGCCAACGGTAAAACAGGGTTGATTCAGGCGGCGAATACGGGCACGCTGTTTCTCGATGAAATAGGTGATATGCCATTAATGTTGCAGGCTAAATTACTGCGCGCTATTGAGGCGCGTGAAATTCTGCCGATTGGTGCCAGTAGCCCAATACAAGTCGACATTCGCATCATTTCTGCAACTAACCAGAATTTGGCCCAGTTCATTGCCGAAGGTAAATTCCGCGAAGATCTCTTCTACCGACTTAATGTTATCCCGATAACTCTGCCACCGCTGCGTGAACGTCAGGAAGATATTGAACTACTGGTGCATTACTTTTTACATCTGCATACCCGTCGTCTGGGATCGGTTTATCCGGGCATTGCTCCCGATGTCGTCGAAATATTGCGTAAGCATCGTTGGCCCGGAAACCTGCGCGAGTTAAGCAATTTGATGGAATATCTGGTTAACGTGGTTCCTTCAGGTGAAGTTATCGACAGCACGCTATTGCCGCCAAATCTGCTGAATAATGGCACAACGGAGCAAAGTGATGTAACAGAGGTCAACGAGGCGCACCTGGCACTCGATGATGCGGGCGGCACGGCGCTGGAGGAGATGGAAAAGCAAATGATCCGCGAGGCGCTTTCACGTCATAACAGCAAGAAGCAAGTTGCTGATGAACTGGGCATCGGCATTGCTACGCTCTATCGCAAGATTAAGAAATATGAGTTGTTAAACACATAACCTCAGTGAATCCGGCCTGAATTCAGGCCGGATATCCTTTTACTTCGTTTTCTCGCAATCCAGAACTGTATTTACAATCATCTGATACCCCGTGCAGCGACAAAGATTTCCCGCCAGTCCGCGACGAATTTCCGTAATGGTTAATGGCTTCTCGCGTGGTTTCGCCAGCATTGCTGTGGTAGCCATAATCAGGCCAGGCGTACAAAACCCGCACTGCACTGCGCCGGATTTAGCATAAGCCTGCTGTACATGAGAAAGTTTTCCGCCTTTCGCTTCACCTTCCAGCGTGCGGATCTCTTTTCCTTCAGCCCAGGCGGCAAGGTATAAGCAACTGTCTATTGCTGTGCCGTCGACCAGCACCGTACAGGCACCACATTCACCCACGCAGCACCCTTGTTTGACACTTAGCAGTCCTTGTTCGCGGAGTAATTCCGAGAGCGGCGTGCCTGGTGCGGCGTGAAGCTGAAAAGGCATCCCGTTAATGGTGCATTCGATGGTGATTGTTTCGCTGTGATTCATTGCAATTTTCCCCCCGCCGCGGCGACGGCTTCGCTAATCACTTTTTTGGTCATCGTCTGGATGAGATGCAGACGAAACTCTTTACTGGCCCGCCATGAAGAACGCGGGGCGACATCTTGCAGGACTGATTCGCTGATGGCTTCCAGTGTTTGCAGGTTTAATGGCGCATTTTGTGCAGTCTGTTCGGCATGTTGGCAGCGAATTGGCGTTGGCGCGGCAACACCAAATGCCAGGCGTAATTCGCTGAAATTGCCGTTATCCAGTCGGCAATGTGCGGCGCAGCCAATCGTTGAAATATCCATTGCGTCGCGCATGGCATATTTAAAATGCGCGCTGCCCGCGTGTTCTTTCGGCTGGGGCGGAAAATGAAAGGCGACAAGGATTTCGTCATGCTCAAGAGACACTTTGCCCGGCCCAGTGTGAAAGCCATTAATCGGGACGAAACGAACACCGCGCGGGGAGTGAATCTCCAGTTTCGCGTCATAAATTAGCGTTGGCGTGGCAGAATCTGCACTGGTAGCACCGTTGCAAATATTTCCACCGTAGGTAGCGACGTTACGGATCTGCGGTCCGGCAATGGACGAGGCCGCAGCACATAACGCTGGGAGATGACGTTGAGTTACAGGATCTTCAATGAGCTGGGTAAATGTCGTTGCAGAGCCGATACGTAGTGAGCCATCTTCCGCTAGCGTAATTCCCCGCAGCTCCGCCAGATTATGAATATCAACAATATGGCGATAACGGTCATTGTGATGGTGGAGCTGAATCAGTACGTCAGTGCCACCGGCGAGCAGTTTGGCCTGTGGGTTGTCAGCCAGCAGGTTGATGGCATCGGCAAGGGTTGCTGCGCGATGGTAAGAAGCAAAATCAAACATGATGTTATCCTCAAATCAATCCTGCCAGATGGAACTCTTCATATAACCGTTTTGGCGTCAGCGGCAGTGTATTGATTGCAACACCGGTAGCCATCTTCACCGCGTTACGAATAGCAGCGGCAACAGGAATTATTGGTGGCTCACCCAGTGACTTATGTCCGTATGCGGATTGCGGCTCATTGATTTCGACGAACGCGCTTTCCAGTTGTGGCAGATCCGGCATGGTGGGCATTTTGTAATCCAGCAGATTGGGGTTACGGACCACGCCGCTTTTCGCATCGATGATCATCTCTTCAAATAGCGCCCAGCCAATGCCCATTCCCATTCCGCCGTGTACCTGACCTTCTGCCAGCAACGGATTAAGAATATGGCCCGAATCATGAACGTTAAGGATGCGGTTGATGGTGACTTTGCACAGCGCAATATCGATCGTCAGATCAACAAAGGTACAGCCAAACGCTGGTGGGTTAGTGGTGGTTTTGATGGAGCTTTCGGCAGAGAGCTGCCCGCCGCGTTCAGGGTGGTAGAAGGCATCCATCGCCAAATCTTTTAACGACATTAACGGCTCTTCCGGTCGTTCAACCAGCACGATATGGCCTTTTATCAAGGTAAGATTCATCGCTGACTGATGTAGCATGACAGCGGCGTGAGCGATGATTTTCTCCTTTAATAACAGTGCCGCACTGCGTAGCGCGGGCGCGGCAACATAGCTCTGGCGTGAGGCAAATGCGCCGGGATCGAACGGCGTAACGTCGGTATCTTGTGTTGAAATAACGCGAATGTCGCTGACCGGAACCCCCACGGTTTCTGCCACCATTTGCGAGAACACGGTGTCGGCACCCTGGCCGATTTCCGTGGCACCACTCTGTACGTTGATGGTTCCATCCTGATTCATCAACAGGCGCGCGCCAGCAATTTCTACGCCGACAGGCCAGGTGTTAGAGGTGTAGCTAAAACAGGCGACGCCAACGCCGCGGCGTAAATTGCCTTGCTGGTTCTGGCACTCTGCACGGCGTTTTTCCCATTCAAAGATTTTCCGGCCTTTTTCAAGACACTCCGGCAACCCTGCGCTGTAAATACGTTTGCCTGTGAGCGGATTAGCATCTCCTTCGCGGGCGGCGTTGCGTAAACGAATTTCAACAGGATCAATACCTAACGCTGTCGCGGCGTCATCAAGCATAGACTCAACGGCAAATACGACTTGTGGCGCGCCATAACCACGCATCGCACCAGCCGAGGGGAGGTTGGTATAGCAGGTCTTTGAACTGTAAGCGTAGGCACAACGAGGATAAAGGTAAGCGACTTTATTCCCCCCTGCAGAAGCGATGGAGTGCCCGTGAGATGCATAAGCGCCGGTGTTAGACAGAACATCCAGACTATAACCTTTCAATGTTCCGTCGCGGTTCACGCCCATTTGCCCGTCAATAGTAAAAGCGTGGCGGGTACGGGTTGCGAGGAAACACTCTTCACGGCTAAGGGAAACTTTCACCGGAATGCCGCCAAGCTTGCTGGTCAGGAATGCCGCCATTGGCTCTTCCAGTACATCCTGTTTATTACCAAAACCGCCACCGACAAACGGTTTGATGACTCGTACGCATGACCAGGGAATATTCAGCGCCTGACCAACCACACGGCGAACAATGTGCGGGATCTGGGTGCTGGAAACGATGGTAATTCGCGAGTCATCCTCCATCCATGCCAGCGATGTCACGCTTTCCATGTGACAATGTTGAATGACCGGCGTCTGATAGTGCCCCTGCACCTGGTAATCGACGGCATCGATTGTTTGTTGGACATTACCCGTCGACATCGAGCTTTGTTTTAGTAAATTGCCGCCGTTATGGATTGGTGCAGCGTCATCTGCCAGCGCCGCTTCTGGCGTGGTGATAACGGGTAATTCTTGCCACTCAATGCTGACCAATTGCGCCGCTTTTTCTGCCGTGAGTTCATCACGGGCCACGACGATGGCAACGGCGTCACCATGATGACGAACATGGCGAGTTAGCAGTGCGCGATCGGCGGTATCGCGCTTGTTTTCGTCAAGTGTCCAGGCATGCCCAGCTGTAGCGAATGGGATATCAGGTACATCTTCCCAGGTAAAAATCGCCAGTACGCCTGGTAAACTTCTGGCTTGTTCATCATTAATACTTACGGCATAACCATGTGCGATAGGGCTACGTACATATTTCGCGTAACACATGCCCGCCATAACATAATCGTCAGTATATCGTGCCCGCCCGGTGACCTTAGCAATGGCATCGACGCGCATGCAAGATTCACCCGTAGCGGTTGCTTCCCGCGCTTCCATAGAAATCCCCTCGATTTGAACATTTGGTTCTTATGGCAAAGATTTAGTCTAAGCAGGCAAGATTTACGCCAGAAACGACGATAAGCGTTAGGGGAGGAAGGAAGTGTGATGACGTTAAAAAAACACAGATATGATACGAAACAGGACTCTGAATAGGGGCAGTGATACGTATCAATATGAGTGGCGATAAAATCAATGTGATAAATCAGGATTATTACGCATCAGGATGGGAAATAGGGTAAAAAAGTCAGGAAATTCGATACCTCTGCAGCGAATATTTTGCTGATGATACTTCCCTTTGCCAAATGAAATTAACCTCTTTCTCTATTACCGCGTTTTTCGAGAAGCAAGAGATTGGGTATCCAGAGGCTGGCTGCTATGATATGGCGTCTTGTTTTTTAAGCGAGGAAAGATTTTGAGTGCGGGACGCCTGAATAAAAAATCTCTGGGTATCGTGATGTTGTTATCGGTTGGACTGCTTTTGGCGGGCTGCTCGGGTAGCAAATCATCCGATACAGGAACGTATTCCGGCTCCGTTTACACCGTGAAACGGGGGGATACGCTATATCGTATTTCGCGCACCACGGGAACCAGCGTAAAAGAGCTGGCGCGACTGAACGGCATTTCCCCCCCTTACACCATTGAAGTTGGTCAGAAACTAAAACTGGGTGGGGCGAAAAGTAGCAGTACACGTAAATCAACCGCCAAATCAACGACCAAAACCGCATCGGTTACACCGTCATCAGCAGTACCGAAATCTTCCTGGCCGCCAGTAGGGCAACGTTGTTGGTTATGGCCAACGACAGGGAAAGTTATCATGCCGTATTCGACAGCTGATGGCGGCAATAAAGGGATTGATATCTCAGCTCCACGGGGTACACCTATTTACGCCGCGGGTGCAGGAAAGGTGGTGTATGTGGGCAACCAGCTGCGTGGCTACGGTAATCTCATCATGATTAAACACAGTGAAGATTACATTACGGCTTACGCCCATAATGACACGATGCTGGTAAATAATGGGCAAAGCGTGAAGGCTGGGCAAAAAATCGCCACTATGGGGAGCACTGATGCGGCATCGGTTCGCCTGCATTTCCAGATTCGTTACCGTGCTACGGCAATTGATCCGCTGCGTTACTTGCCGCCTCAGAGCAGCAAGCCAAAATGCTGATGGCGAATTAATCAGCAGTCAGCAGCGCGGCACTTGCTAAGGAGAGCGTAAGGTTTATAATGCCTTACGCATCTCGAAGCGGGCGTAGTTCAATGGTAGAACGAGAGCTTCCCAAGCTCTATACGAGGGTTCGATTCCCTTCGCCCGCTCCAGAATCTCCCCAGGTGGAGAAGACCAAAAAAGTCTTCTCTGTCAGCAACTTAAACAGTTACCTATTTAATTTGCTTAGGAGTTCTACCATTGTGATCCGCCCTTAGTAACTGTCACGTTAAGTTACACGGTGAGATGACAGTATAACCTAACGTTGGCGGCAGTTGCACCTCTCACACCGCGATAGCACAACGTGAAGATAAAGCCCATCCTGGCATTGTAATGTCATCGACAGACTGGGTAATGACTCCAACTTATTGATAGTGTTTTATGTTCAGATAATGCCCGATGACTTTGTCATGCAGCTCCACCGATTTTGAGAACGACAGCGACTTCCGTCCCAGCCGTGC
>NZ_JBJQMC010000015.1:0-128475 GCF_046486085.1 Escherichia sp. WS568 | reverse complement strand
TGGCATCCGCATAGTGCACTGGGTTATCGCTCGCCACGGGAATATCTGCGGCAGCAGGCCAGTAATGGGTTAAGTGATAACAGGTGTCTGGAAATATAGGGGCAAATCCAAAGACGAAATAAATGAATTCATGTCAAAAGAGGATGTTTCATCCAAAATACATTCGTTGATTAAATATGACTTCAAATGTCATGCTACACAAGAACAGTTGAACAGGATTAGATGGCACTTATACCCCGATGTCAGAATAGAAAGGGAAAAGAGAAGTAAAAACCGTGATGAATTTAGTGTCGATGCACCAACCATCATTTCTATCCTGGATACTCAACAGGAACAACTTGCCAGAAGTATGAGAGATGGCCACCGGATCATTCATGGTGTTGCAGGTTCAGGGAAGACATTGATCCTCTATCATCGCTGTCAGGAATTAGCGAAAAAAAATGACAGCGAAAAGCCAATTCTTGTCATTTGCTACAATATTACTTTAGCCAAAAAACTTCGGTCGATGTTCATCAATCATCCCTTTGCAGAGAAAATAAAGGTTAAAAATTTTCATGCTTGGTGTTTCCAACAAATTAAAGAAAACAAGATCACTATTCCAGAAGGGGATAATATTTTTGAAAATATGGAGCTAGCGTTGACTGATGGTTTCAAGACAGGAAAAATAAAACCAGAACAATACAGCGCTGTATTAATTGATGAAGGACATGATTTTAAGCCAGAATGGTTAAAAATCCTGGCAAAAATGACTGACTCTCAGGACGAGAATTTGCTATTCCTTTATGATGATGCTCAGTCAATTTACCAAAAAAAGAAAGCATTAGACTTTACACTGTCCAGCGTAGATATTAAAGCGACAGGACGCACAACCATTCTTAATATAAATTATAGAAACACACAGCAAATCCTACACTTTGCCAGTTGCATTGCATTTAATTATCTTAATAGCCATATCGATAGTTCTTTAACCTATCATAAACCTGCTGCGGGAGGAATGAATGGCGATTATCCCAACCTTGAACATTTCGACACACAGGACGAAGAAATAGCACGAGCAGTCGAATGGATTACAGAGCAAAATGAACAAGGGATTCCGTGGTCTGAAATTGCTATACTAAGTCCATCAACTCACACCCTTTCTAACTCTCTAAGCTCTGTACTTGAATCGAAAAACATCCCCTTTAATCTTATTGTAAGCTCTGCAGATAAAAAGTCCTGGACGCCAGAACAAGAGCGTATTTCTGTTATGCCATTACCCAGCAGTAAAGGACTTGAGTTTCACTCAGTTGTCATTATTGATGCAGCGAGAACACGGGATAATAGCGATGATTTGAGTGAGGATATAAAGAGACTCTATGTAGGTTTTACCCGAGCACGTTGCAATCTCTTGGTAACCTTGCACGGTGAAGGTGCGTTAAATGAGCATCTACTAAAAACCTATGAGCAAAGCCCACAATATATGTAAAAATGATAAATTATCTCCATAACGCCCGGTAACGCTGTACCGGGCGTTATGAATGTATATCTAAGATATTAGTCACGCCTGATAGCCGCTACCAAAAACGCCATCATCTCCCTCTCATCTTTGCTGTGATAAAAGCGTACCATTTTGCTGTTAAATTCCAGCGCTTTAGCCACTGGAATTAACAAGTTCAAACTTCCGACAACGAAGTTCCAGTTATTACAAAAATTACTGGCAAAAGAGATGAAAAGCGTAGTTGACAACACATCGAAATATACTGACTGGAGTAAACGCGATGATATTAAAGCGAAACTGAAAGTTGAACTTATTCTGCTTCTACACAAGCATAAGTTCCCGCCAGTAGCGAATGATGATGTTTATATGGGTGTGCTGGCACAGGCAGAGAATTTTAAAGAACATCATATGAGTGCTTTAAATTAATTATGAAGGCCGGATACACTTTGTTATCCGGCCATTGTGAATTAACGTTAATTTCTCTTCCAGATATTTCCAGTAACGCTTTTATTATTTTCTATTTTTAGCTGGACTTTCCCTGTATTTACTGATGATATGTCCAGGTATTTAGCGCGGTGCGAATGTGCGCCAACACACCCGCACCGCTCATCACAATCACTATTTATGGAGAATAGTAATCATGACTGACACGCATTCTATTGCACAACCGTTCGAAGCAGAAGTCTCCCCGGCAAATAACCGTCAATTAACCGTGAGTTATGCGAGTCGCTACCCGGATTACAGCCGTATTCCCGCCATCACCCTGAAAGGTCAGTGGCTGGAAACCGCCGGTTTTGCTACCGGCACGGCGGTAGATGTCAAAGTGATGGAAGGCTGTATTGTCCTCACCGCCCAACCACCCACCGCCGAAGAGAGCGAACTGATGCAGTCACTGCGCCAGGTGTGCAAGCTGTCAGCGCGTAAACAAAAGCAGGTGCGGGAATTTATTGGGGTGATTGCCGGTAAACAGAAAGTCGCCTGATACATTGACCCGGTAGCGCCAGTGCTACCGGGTATTATTCGCCGTGTTAGACCAACGCGCTCTCCATCTGTTTTTCAAATGCCTGACGAATTAATCCCATAACGTAAGGAAGTTGTGCGAGGTCGCTGAAACCAATTTCCACATCACCATTGCCCCAGCGCCCAACATTTGTCACATCTTTGGCAATACCTTTCGGATCGACCAGTTCATGAAACTGCATATTAAGCGACAATCGCAGTCGGCTTTTTTGCGGCACAACATCAACAAAATTCGTTTCCGCTTTAAACGCAATATAGAGCTTCAATACTTCCTGCGTGATCCCTGCGTCCAGGCGCATAACTTCATCGCGAAGATGATCAAATAACACCCGGCTATGCGAACCATCAGCAAGAAAAGGATAATCACTCAGGCTATAACTGGTTTTGTTTTCAGGCTGCGCCCGATAAACAGCTAAAACCTCTTCAGGAAGAGCAGGCGCTTGCCAGACCTGAACCGCGAGATCGGCCAGACGATCGGCACGGGCGCGAATGGCGGCTTCATCCCATTTTTCGCACTGTCCAAGACCGATATTCAAATAAAGCGGGCTATGCTTAAAGCCGTCTTCAATATCGCGTTTTTCCGCGAAAGGTCTGTCACTGTAGCGGGAGTTATAGCGCGTTAATGTGAGATTCCCCAACGTATGTAACAGTTCTTTATGCACACGCTGCCAGTCGCTTCCCAGCTCTTCACGCCATTTAGCCGACAAATTTTCGTTCTGCGGCATAATATGCTCAATCGTAAACTCTTCCACGCGCTCTCTGCGTTTATCGTTTTCCAGTCGTCGTAACCAGTAGCTGCGACTGCGGAAGTTATAGAGATCGCGAACTTTTAATTCCCGTTTAAATTCATCATCGTTGGGGAAACGACGATATGAAGGCAGATTCAGAAAATGTACCTGAATACTTTCCAGATATTTTTCTTTAATAATGACCTTATAAAAGGTAGCAAACGTCTTGTTAAGAGAATTTGTCGGAATCGCACATACTGCACGGCGGAAAACATAAGATTCAATTAAACGAATTATGCTCAGGAAATCTTCGTGAGGCAAATCGCCATTTTTATAGTCATGATAAAGCGCCAGTAAGAAAGGATACGCCACATCGACCTTTAACTCGCGCAAATCCTGAAAAGCCGTAGCAAGCGATTTGTCACTTTCTTTACCCAATGCCATTGCACAGTAATACTCCGCGTAGATGTGAATATCTTCAACCAGGTGATCCACGCCTTTTTCAGCAACACTCTGGCTGCGGGCATGGAGTTTAAATGCCTCATAGACTTCATCTGTACGAGGGATCTCCCCCGTTTTTACCGTCAGATAATGACGCATAAAGCTGTCAAAATATTCGCTGTAACCTTGCTGACCAAAAGCGACTTCCATTGGACGCCAGTGATCTTCATACAACCGGGTTTGATGCTCTGGTTCGAGACCCATCAGAATAAAATTGCGCACCAGATCGGCCTGACTTAACGCCTTACCGGTAGAGTTCATACTTTCAAAAATCAGTTGCGGATTATCCTGACCACGATTAAGCGCCACATCGACAATTAATAATTTTGCTAACCCACGACATAAGGGGATCAAGTCATCACCGAGTTTGGCAATTTGCTCATCAAAGAAAGTAAAGTTTTCCATTATTCGATGGGAATAGTTTTCTGGCATTGGTCTTTGTTTTATTAACGCCAGCAAACTGTCTTTATCAGTCTCGGTCAGCAGTAATTTAAATCCTTTCTCGCCGGACTCATAAGGATTGAGTAAATAATAATTACGCAATTTCATTGCTGAAAAGCCATCAAAAACTTCGTCTTCGCCAAGATGACGCGATAAAGCCTCAATCAGCAACATTGCGGTCGTCAGCCTTTGTTGACCATCAATGACCAGTAACGGAGAAATACCAGAAACCTGATACAACCCCTGCTCAATATAAACAACCGAACCGATAAAATGCGCTGATATATCGTCACGCTTTCCGGCACGAATGATGTCGTCCCAAAGTTGCCGACATTGTTGTTCTGTCCATGAATAAGTCCGTTGATAAATGGGAATCACAAACTGCTGCGAACGTTTTAAAAAATCGAGTAGGCGGGCTTCTGTAGCTTTCATTCTGACGTCTTTCCGTGAAGCGATGATTTCGCAATAATAACCACTTCCTTGTGGAGGTTATAGAGAAATCCTGTTTATCCGCGACGAACTGCCCCATCACTCCACATCCTCCCTGCGTAACCCAATATCCCTCAACCGCTCATCACTCATCTGCTGTAACACCCGCCGGGCCTGCATTTGCCGCCGCCAACGCCTCACTGCCTGCCAGAGTTGCACAAGTCCAATAAACGGTGCTTTAGCTTTGTTTTCGTGAAATTCCATCTGCTGCCTCCTCATCTTTCAGAGGCTTCATCATCCGCCTTCTGGCAGTTCACAATACAGATGCAAATATTAGTTTTATTTAACATACAGACAGGTTAAAACAGCATCTGCATCCGGTTTTTTAGCCTCATCTGTACCGGTTTTTCTCTCTGTATGGTCCAAATAAGGAATACAGCATGACGCGTTATCAACATCTGGCGACTTTGCTTGCCGAGCGGATTGAGCAAGGGCTGTATCGTCACGGGGAGAAATTGCCGTCGGTGCGCAGCTTAAGTCAGGAGCACGGCGTCAGCATCAGTACCGTGCAGCAGGCGTACCAGACGCTGGAAACGATGAAGCTCATCACTCCGCAGCCGCGTTCGGGTTATTTTGTCGCACAACGTAAAGCCCAGCCGCCAGTACCGCCGATGACGCGTCCGGTGCAGCGCCCGGTGGAAATTACCCAGTGGGATCAGGTGCTGGATATGCTGGAGGCGCATAGCGACAGTTCCATTGTTCCGTTAAGTAAAAGCACGCCGGATGTCGAAACGCCCAGCCTGAAACCGCTGTGGCGGGAGCTAAGCCGGGTGGTGCAGCATAATCTGCAAACCGTTCTCGGTTATGACTTGTTAGCCGGCCAGCGGGTATTGCGCGAGCAGATTGCCCGCCTGATGCTCGACAGCGGCTCGGTGGTCACCGCCGATGACATCATCATCACCAGCGGCTGCCATAACTCGATGTCGCTGGCGTTGATGGCAGTGTGTAAACCGGGCGATATTGTCGCGGTCGAATCCCCCTGTTATTACGGTTCGATGCAGATGCTGCGCGGCATGGGCGTGAAAGTGATTGAAATCCCCACCGATCCAGAAACAGGCATCAGCGTTGAAGCGCTGGAACTGGCGCTGGAGCAGTGGCCGATTAAAGGCATCATTCTGGTGCCAAACTGTAATAATCCGCTGGGATTTATTATGCCGGACGCGCGCAAACGGGCCGTTCTCTCTCTCGCTCAGCGTCATGATATTGTGATTTTTGAAGATGATGTCTACGGCGAACTGGCGACGGAGTATCCGCGCCCGCGGACCATTCATTCCTGGGATATCGACGGGCGAGTGCTGTTGTGCAGCTCGTTCAGTAAAAGTATTGCTCCAGGCCTGCGCGTGGGTTGGGTCGCACCGGGGCGCTATCACGATAAACTGCTGCATATGAAATATGCCATCAGCAGCTTTAATGTGCCGTCCACGCAAATGGCGGCGGCAACGTTTGTGCTGGAAGGTCACTATCATCGCCATATCCGGCGGATGCGGCAGATCTATCAGCGCAATTTGGCGCTTTATACCTGCTGGATACGGGAATATTTTCCCTGCGAAATCTGTATTACGCGCCCGAAAGGCGGATTTTTACTGTGGATCGAATTGCCTGAACAGGTCGATATGGTTTGCGTTGCGCGGCAGCTATACCGCATGAAAATCCAGGTGGCGGCAGGCTCGATTTTCTCAGCTTCCGGCAAATACCGTAATTGTCTGCGCATCAACTGCGCTTTGCCGCTCAGCGAAACCTATCGCGAAGCACTGAAGCAAATTGGCGAAGCCGTGTATCGGGCAATGGAATGAATTCGAAATAGTGGCGAGCCCCCTGATTTCCTCTCACGAATAGCGTGTGACTCGTTTTATCTTTGCAGGGTCATCTCCACGTTCCAGCATGGCTTAGGCAAAATGCGCTTCGTTCATGCCGGATGCCATGTGAACACCTTACCAGGTCTACAAAATCTTTAAAATTCAATATATTTAATGGGTTATGTAGACCTGATAAGCGTAGCGCATCAGGCTGCTTTGCGTTTGTCATCAGTCTCTGATTAGTACTCGATCCATGGATCGCGCTTGCTTTCAGGCAAGGGCTGCTCTAATGCCTGCATTTGCTCTGCCGAAAGTCCGGTATATCGTTGTATCCATTCAGGATCCGCCCCATTCTGCAACAACAATCGGAGGAGGCTCTTTTCCCCTTCTTCTTTCCCTTCTTTCCTCCCCCTCTCCCTTCCCAACAGCCATCCATCATTATGAATTCGCTCTGCAATCGTCATTATTCGCTCCCTGTGTTGTGGCATTCGACGGATAAGTTCGCTGATAAACTCATTAAAACGCGCTTCATCGCCAGTCAGTAAAATGTAATTTAACAGCGCGGTTATCTGGCTGTCATTAGCGCACCCTGTAACCAGTAATACTGCCAGTTGATCAATAAGCCCCATTAGATCGCGCTGGCGAATATGCTTTTGGATCAACTCCAGCAGGGCGACTCTGCGATGCTGCACAATCTCGTCGTCTGGCACGACAGTGACATCCACCAGCGGGAACGCTGCGGTATAAAGCTTCCGCGCGGTAGCCGGGTCGGCAAATTCATCCAGCCAGCACAAAGACCAGGGGTAAGGACTACGGCTACTGTGATAAAACAGCATCGGGATGACCAGCGGTAGCGGCCGGCGTTTATCATGCTCGATATGGCGCTGCATCACCGCCATGGAATATCGCATCAGGCGAAAGGCCATATGGATATCCTCGCGGCTCTGATGTTCAATCACCACATAAATATAGCCATCTCCTTCGCGGGTCTTTACCGACCACAGAATATCGGAATGTAGCGCCCGCAATTTTTCATCGACAAAGCTGGCGTATTCCAGTTTTAAGCTGTCGAGATCGCACAGTTCACGTAAATCTTTGGGTAAGTGGATCTCCATAAAATCCCGCGCGGTGTCAGGGTGGGTGAGAAAAGATTTAAATAATGCGTCATGCGGCGTGCTGGTCGTGAAGTTTGTCATGGCGATCCGTCACCTGTAGATAAGATGGCCCGACTGTAGCGACTAACAAAACCATTCTCACCCGGCAATTTCTCGTTCCCCGAGGTGCTTTCCAGGCTATTTTTGTTCCTCTGCAAACGATACATTTTTCCGGAAACAGGCTCGCGTTTTACATTTCCTGTACCCGGCAGATATTCCCCTTTCCACCGCACTCTTTTGATTAACCGCAAATTTTAATTACACTTAAGGTGTATATTTTCTATGCAACCCATCAATTCAAGAGGTGTAATGTGCTGATGACTATTTGTAATCGTTATACATTCTGACCTGGAGTCAGAAGGTATTTCTCTGTCTGTGTGTTCACAGGCAGTGTGGTTGATTACATGAAATTCAGTACATTTGCCCTTCTCGCCTGCCTTTCGTCATTACCGACGGTATTGAATTTCGTTTTCCCCATTGGGGTTCTCCGGACAAGGAGTTGTTTGTTATGCCACGTTTTTTTGCCCGCCATGCCGCCACGCTGTTTTTCCCGATGGCGTTGATTTTGTATGACTTTGCTGCGTATCTGTCGACGGACCTGATCCAGCCAGGGATCATTAATGTGGTCCGTGATTTTAATGCCGATGTCAGTCTGGCCCCGGCTGCCGTCAGTCTCTATCTCGCTGGAGGCATGGCATTGCAGTGGCTGCTGGGGCCGCTTTCCGACAGGATTGGCCGCAGGCCGGTGCTGATTAACGGGGCGTTAATTTTTACCCTTGCCTGCGCCGCGACAATGTTCACCACGTCAATGACACAATTTCTTATCGCGCGTGCAATTCAGGGCACCAGTATCTGTTTTATTGCCACCGTTGGTTATGTCACGGTGCAGGAGGCGTTCGGACAGACAAAAGGGATCAAGTTGATGGCGATTATCACCTCCATCGTACTGATTGCGCCGATTATCGGCCCGCTTTCCGGCGCAGCTCTGATGCACTTTATGCACTGGAAAGTCCTTTTTGCCATCATTGCGGTTATGGGTTTTATCTCATTTGTTGGCTTACTGTTGGCGATGCCAGAGACGGTGAAGCGCGGCGCGGTTCCGTTTAGCGCCAAAAGCGTCTTGCGCGATTTTCGTAATGTCTTTTGCAATCGGCTGTTCCTCTTTGGCGCAGCAACCATCTCTTTAAGCTATATCCCGATGATGAGTTGGGTGGCTGTCTCGCCGGTGATCCTGATTGACGCAGGCGGCTTAACGACCTCGCAGTTCGCCTGGACACAGGTTCCGGTGTTCGGCGCGGTGATTGTTGCGAATGCCATCGTGGCGCGTTTCGTTAAAGATCCGACCGAACCGCGGTTTATCTGGCGTGCCGTGCCCATTCAACTGGCCGGCCTCGCACTGTTGATTGTCGGCAATTTGCTGTCGCCACACGTCTGGCTGTGGTCGGTGCTGGGCACCAGTCTGTATGCTTTCGGGATTGGTTTGATTTTCCCGACCTTATTCCGCTTTACGCTGTTTTCCAATAACTTACCGAAAGGGACCGTCTCCGCATCGCTAAATATGGTGATCCTGATGGTGATGTCGGTCTCGGTCGAAATCGGCCGCTGGCTGTGGTTTAACGGCGGTCGCTTGCCGTTTCATCTGTTAGCCGTTTTAGCGGGCGTTATCGTCGTTTTCACCCTGGCGGGATTGCTCAATCGCGTGCGCCAGCATCAGGCTGCCGAGCTGGCGGAGGAGCGGTGATTTTTGCGCGATCCTGCCGTCAGGCTCTATTCTTAACGTTATGAATAAACTCATTGAACTCAGACGCGCCAAAATGTTGGCGCTCTCTTTACTGCTTATCGCCGCTGCTACCTTTGTCGTTACGCTGTTTTTGCCGCCCAATTTTTGGGTGAGCGGCGTGAAGGCGATTGCTGAAGCGGCGATGGTCGGCGCGCTGGCGGACTGGTTTGCGGTGGTGGCGCTATTTCGCCGCGTGCCGATTCCGATCATTTCTCGTCATACGGCGATTATCCCGCGTAATAAAGACCGGATTGGCGAAAATCTCGGTCAGTTCGTGCAGGAAAAATTTCTCGATACCCAATCGCTGGTGGCATTGATTCGACGTCACGAACCGGCGTTGTTGATTGGCAACTGGTTTAGTCAGCCAGAAAACGCCCGCCGCGTTGGTCAGCATCTGTTGCAGATCATGAGTGGTTTTCTTGAACTGACCGATGATGCGCGTATTCAGCGCCTGCTTAAGCGCGCAGTCCATCGGGCGATTGATAAGGTCGATCTTTCCGGCACCAGTGCGTTGATGCTGGAGAGTATGACCAAAAACGATCGTCATCAGGTGCTGCTGGATACGCTGATCGCACAGTTGATCGCCCTTCTCCAGCGCGATAAATCGCGCAAGTTTATCGCCCAGCAGATTGTTCGCTGGCTGGAGAGTGAGCATCCACTGAAAGCCAAAATTTTGCCCACTGAATGGCTGGGCGAACATAGCGCGGAGTTGGTTTCTGACGCGGTGAATTCTTTGCTTGATGATATTAGTCGCGATCGTGCGCATCAGATCCGCCATGCGTTTGATCGCGCCACCTTCGCCCTGATCGACAAGCTGAAAAACGATCCGGAAATGGCAGCGCGAGCCGATGCCGTAAAAAGCTATCTGAAAGAAGATGAAGCTTTTAATCGCTATCTCAGTGAATTGTGGGGGGATTTACGGGAATGGCTGAAAGTGGATATCAACAGTGAAGATTCTCGTGTGAAAGAACGTATCGCACGAGCGGGTCAATGGTTTGGTGAAACGTTAATTGCCGATGATGCCTTGCGGGCGTCGTTAAATGGTCACCTGGAACAAGCCGCGCACCGCGTCGCGCCTGAGTTTTCCGCATTCCTGACGCGCCACATCAGCGATACAGTAAAAAGCTGGGATGCGCGGGATATGTCGCGGCAAATCGAGTTAAATATTGGCAAAGATCTGCAGTTTATCCGTGTCAACGGTACGCTAGTTGGCGGTTGTATTGGGCTAATTTTGTATTTGCTGTCGCAGCTCCCGGCCTTGTTCCCCCTCGGCAATTTTTAGAAATCCATGAAAAACTATTGGCTAACCGCGAGAGAGATCAAATAAACCACACTAAAAGAATGGTAATGATGTGGCCTCTTTTCATTATCTCCCGTGGTACGGGGAAGGAAAATCATGTCACTTGTCACCGATCTACCCGCTATTTTCGATCAGTTCTCTGAAGCTCGCCAGAAAGGCTTTCTCACCGTCATGGATCTCAAGGAGCGCGGCATTCCGCTGGTTGGCACCTACTGCACCTTTATGCCGCAAGAGATCCCGATGGCAGCCGGTGCAGTTGTGGTTTCGCTCTGTTCCACCTCCGATGAAACCATTGAAGAAGCCGAGAAAGATCTGCCGCGCAATCTCTGCCCGCTGATTAAAAGCAGCTACGGCTTCGGCAAAACCGATAAATGCCCCTACTTCTACTTTTCCGATCTGGTGGTGGGTGAAACCACCTGCGACGGCAAAAAGAAAATGTATGAATACATGGCAGAGTTTAAGCCCGTGCATGTGATGCAATTGCCCAACAGCGTTAAGGACGATGCCTCGCGTGCATTATGGAAAGCTGAGATGCTGCGCTTACAAAAAGCGGTAGAGGAACGTTTTGGACACGAGATTAGCGAAGATGCTCTGCGCGATGCCATTGCGCTGAAAAACCGCGAACGTCGCGCACTGGCTAATTTTTATCATCTTGGGCAGTTAAATCCTCCGGCGCTTAGCGGCAGCGACATTCTGAAAGTGGTTTACGGCGCAACCTTCCGGTTCGATAAAGAGGCGTTGGTTGACGAACTGGATGCAATGACCGCCCGCGTTCGTCAGCAGTGGGAAGAAGGCCAGCGACTGGACCCGCGTCCACGCATTTTAATCACCGGCTGCCCAATTGGCGGCGCAGCAGAGAAAGTGGTGCGCGCGATTGAAGAGAATGGCGGCTGGGTTGTCGGTTATGAAAACTGCACCGGGGCGAAAGCCACCGAGCAATGCGTGGCGGAAACGGGTGATGTGTACGACGCGCTGGCGGATAAATATCTGGCGATTGGCTGCTCCTGTGTTTCGCCGAACGATCAGCGCCTGCAAATGCTCAGCCAGATGGTTGAAGAATATCAGGTCGATGGCGTAGTTGATGTGATTTTGCAGGCGTGCCATACCTACGCGGTGGAATCGCTGGCGATTAAACGTCATGTGCGTCAGCAGCACAACATTCCTTATATCGCTATTGAAACAGACTACTCCACCTCAGATGTCGGGCAGCTCAGCACCCGTGTCGCGGCCTTTATTGAGATGCTGTAAGGAGTGGCAGTGGCATATTCGATTGGCATTGATTCCGGCTCAACCGCCACCAAAGGGATCTTACTGGCAGACGGCGTGATTACGCGCCGTTTCCTCGTTCCAACACCCTTTCGCCCGGCAACAGCAATTACTGAAGCCTGGGAAACTCTGCGCGAAGGGTTAGAAACAACGCCGTTTCTGACGCTCACCGGCTACGGACGGCAACTGGTGGATTTTGCCGATAAACAGGTGACGGAAATCTCCTGTCACGGGCTGGGCGCACGGTTTCTTGCGCCGGCAACGCGCGCAGTAATCGACATCGGTGGTCAGGACAGCAAAGTGATTCAGCTTGATGATGACGGTAACCTGTGCGATTTCCTGATGAATGACAAATGCGCGGCGGGCACCGGGCGTTTCCTGGAGGTGATCTCGCGCACGCTTGGCACCAGCGTCGAGCAACTCGACAGCATTACTGAAAATGTCAGACCGCACGCCATCACGAGTATGTGCACAGTGTTTGCCGAATCAGAAGTGATCAGCCTGCGCTCAGCGGGCGTCGCGCCAGAAGCGATTCTCGCTGGAGTGATTAACGCGATGGCGCGGCGGAGTGCCAATTTCATTGCTCGTCTCTCCTGTGAAGCGCCGATTCTGTTTACTGGTGGCGTTAGTCATTGCCAGACGTTTGCCCGGATGTTGGAAACTCACCTGGGAATGCCGGTAAATACCCATCCTGATGCGCAATTTGCTGGCGCAATTGGCGCAGCGGTAATTGGTCAACGAGTGAGGACACGCCGATGAAAGAGTTTTTATTTTTATTTCACTCCACGGTCGGCGTCATACAAACCCGCAAGGCGTTGCAGGCAGCGGGCATGACTTTTCGCGTCAGCGATATTCCCCGTGATTTACGCGGCGGCTGCGGGTTATGCATTTGGCTGACCTGTCCCCCCGGCGAGGAAATACAATGGGTGATCCCTGGGCAGACCGAAGCGATATATTGCCAGCAGGGCAGCGACTGGCAGTGCGTGGTGCATTACGATTCAGAAGCGTCAACCAGGCAATAAGACCTTTAAATATAACGCCCGGATATTTGGCTGCACATAATCCTGCATGAAGGAAGTTGTATTAAATATCTCGCCTGATGTGAATGATGTGAAATATTTCCCACCCACAAAATGAGCGATTTTTGATAGCACCTTACTATTGCGCGTCTAAAATACAACATACATTGTATTATACTTAAACCCATAATTATACATAGAGCAATAAAATGATTACCGGGTGTGGTAATGATAAAGATAAGTTTCAGTGTGAAGCTTATCTTTACCCACACCCCCTGATTATTTTAGATTTAGAAGAACATTTCGCAATTCAAGGATAAAATTATGGACTCAACATTTAACATATACCAGGATATTCTCCCAGCATTCAACATGTATTCGGGACTAAAACCTTGCCATGAAAAAAATAACCAACCATTTGATATTAACACGGAAATTGAAACCATACAAAAACAAATTAATTATGATATAAATCATTTGAATGACGGTTTGATTAAGCGTGTACTGAATCTTTTTATTCACCTTATCTCTAATCCCGATAATCTCGAATTAACCTTAAATCGATATTCATCAACAACAGAGCAAATCATCGGCAGAACCAAAAGAAATAGTTTACATGAGTTTGAAGTTGGCGATCTAAAAATAATATTTAATCGACAAGATGATAATGAAAGCGTATTAACTATTAAACACAAAGATATAAGTCATGGTTGCAATGTTAAAACCGAGCAACTGCAGCAGTTTATTAAAATAATGGAACAAAAAGCGCAACTACCAATCTATATTGACAAGAACAATTTGAAAGAGAGTATTTTCTCTGTTTTGCGAAATGACCCACAGCACGTAGATAAAGAGCAATACCTTCCCTGTGATAAGTTTTTAACACATGCCTGCAAAAATTCAAATTCATTTGAAGTGAAATTAGATGCCACTCATCAATATCAACATCTGAATAACTTCATGATTTCTTTTGACCCAGTAGAAAATCAATTAACAATACGGGATAACAATAACGAGACTGAAACTATCTCGTTGACAAACTTACAATGGGAAAATGTGCTGCAATACTACAGAGAAAACCACCAGCAGCCAAATATAGCAGGATCACGAAATCTCACGGATAATATAGATAAAATTAAAAATACAATATCCACCTCTGAAATTATAGAGTGCGCCTCTCCTGAAATAAGAAGTAGCGTCCTGAACGATCTTTATAGCATTGCTAATTTCCTCCCGGACAAAAATCTGACACCAAATGAGAGCTGGAAAAGATTTTGCCATACATGCGAGCGCTTTTATGTTGCTCAGAAGAGTATCACTGGAGATAACAGTGAACGTCTTACGCGAAAAGTCTCTATCTCTGATGCAGGAATTACAATGACCTTCAAGATAGGTGATGTTGTCATCAATACTATTAGCACTGCTATCCCTGAAGATGAATCGGGTCAACGGTGTATAGAAGGGTTGAATTTAGCAGAGATGGATTTAACCGGCATAGACTTGTCGAAAATGGCGCTAAGGAATGTCAATTTTAATGGCAGCATTCTTAGAAATGCGGATTTCTCCGGTACGATCTGTGAAGGCGTGGATTTTACCGATTGTGATCTCCGTTATGCAACCTTTATTGACGCCTCATTAGAAAAAATCGATTTTCGTAAAGTTCGCCACTTGTTTAATATAAATTTTACAAATGCAAATCTACGGAACAGCAACTTCAGCGGAAAAGTTCTCACTGGCGTTAATTTTACTGGAAGTGACCTTAGTAACGCTTATCTTGAACACATAGATTTCACAAAAGTGATTTTCTTTCCGTCATTAATTATTGGAGCAGTATTTGATAATTCCAATCTATCAGAGAAAAATCTTTCAGACAAAGATCTTACTAATATTAGCTGCATGTATACCAATTTTACTAACGCTAATTTAACAAAATGCAAACTCTTAAATACAAACTTTTCGGCTGCAAAATTTGACAATACTAATTTCACTGGTACAAAAGGTTCTAATATTCTGTTTAACCATGCATGGTTGTTCAATACGATATTTATAGATACGATTTTTAAAAATGCCTGTTTTTTCAATGCCAAAGTGAATAATGTTTCTCTTAAGAAAGCATATATTTACAATGATAATATCGATAAAAAAGCCAATGACAGTACCGATAAACAAGCCAAGAACAGTACCGAGCAACAGGACAGTACCAGTTTTAATCAAGCCCGTTTAAAGAAAGAAGTGAATAGCAGTTTTTCCATTCCGGGTTTAACGTCTTATCAGCCAACGTATATAGTTGACGAGTAGTTCAATAATCACCCAAACAGAGTGAGTATGGCAGAGGATATAAATTGTTAACCGCCTCATCTATCATTCATGGATGAGGCGCATTTATCAGTCGATGTAAGCTGAAAATGTTCTGCCATCCAGAGACAACCGCCGCCCCCTGCGGCGTTTACTATTTCATCGCCCGCGTTAAGAATTCATTAAGCTTCATCCGTATACTCCTTATCTGTCGCACTGAATTTGACGAGAAAAAAGCAATAATAAGGAGCAACAAGTTGAAAAAGCGCATCACCTTTATCGTTTTTCTTTGCGCCATCGTGGCGGTAAGCCTGTTTTTTGTGCAATCCTGCGTCCGTAAAAGCCAGCATGTCGCAGGGTTTCAGAATTATCAGGCCACTATCGATGGTAAAGAGATTACAGGAGTAACTAAAAATATCTCCTCACTGACCTGGTCTGCGCAGAGCAATACCTTATTTAGCACTATCAACAAACCTGCAACCATCGTTGAAATGACGACCGAGGGTGACCTGATCCGCACCATTCCGCTCGATTTTGTTAAGGATCTCGAGACGATTGAATACATTGGTGATAATAAATTTGTCATCAGTGATGAACGTGACTACGCCATTTATGTGATTTCACTTAACGCTGAGTCGGAAGTAAGCATCCTCAAAAAAATTAAAATCCCATTGCAGGAAACACCAACTAACTGTGGCTTTGAAGGGCTGGCTTACTCCTCTCAGGACCATACCTTCTGGTTTTTTAAAGAGAAAAATCCGATAGAGGTCTACAAAGTAACCGGGCTATTGCGTAGCGATGAGTTGCATATCAGCAAAGATAAAGCGTTGCAGCGTCAGTTTACTTTAGACGATGTTTCTGGCGCGGAATTTAACCCACAGAAAAATACGTTGCTGGTGTTGTCACATGAGTCACGCGCCCTGCAGGAAGTGACCGTGACAGGTGACGTGATCGGCGAAATGTCGTTAACCAAAGGCAGGTATGGCCTTTCACACAATATCAAGCAGGCGGAAGGGATAGCGATGGATGCCAGTGGCAACATCTATATCGTTGGCGAACCCAATCTTTTTTATCGCTTTACGTCGACAAAATCACGATAACAGTCTGGCAGGTTCTCCTTTTTTGTTATTAACTTGTTAACTCAAAATAATACAAACAAGGAAGAACATGAATTCGACATCGCATCCCGTAGAACGTTTTTCTTTCAGCACCGCGTTATTCGGGATGCTGGTTCTGACCTTAGGTATGGGTTTAGGCCGCTTTCTCTATACGCCGATGCTGCCAGTCATGCTGGCGGAAGGCGAATTTTCCTTTAGCGAACTCTCATGGATCGCCAGTGGTAACTATGCCGGGTATCTGGCGGGGAGCCTGCTGTTTTCATTCGGCGCGTTTCATTTACCCTCACGCCTGCGCCCGTTCTTGTTAGCTTCCGCCCTCGCAACCGGATTATTAATCCTCGCGATGGCGTGGCTGCCGCCGTTTCTTCTGGTTTTCATCATTCGCTTTCTGGCGGGGGTCGCCAGCGCCGGGATGTTGATTTTCGGCTCAACGCTCATCATGCAGCATACTCGTCATCCCTTTGTCCTTGCGGCGCTATTTTCTGGTGTTGGCGTCGGCATCGCTCTGGGCAATGAATATGTGCTGGCAGGCCTGCATTTTGCCCTCTCTTCACAAACGTTGTGGCAAGGTGCCGGAGCACTTTCTGCCATTATATTGCTTGCTCTGGCGCTGCTCATCCCGTCGAATAAACACGTTATCCCGCCAGCGCCATTGGCAAAAATCGCGCAACAACCCATGAGCTGGTGGTTACTGGCGATTCTGTATGGTCTGGCGGGTTTTGGTTATATCATCGTCGCCACCTACCTGCCGCTCATGGCGAAAGACGCGGGCCAGCCTGTGCTGACGGCTCACCTCTGGACACTGGTCGGCTTGTCGATTGTCCCAGGTTGCTTTGGCTGGCTGTGGGCAGCCAAACGGTGGGGAGCATTACCTTGCCTGACCGCGAATTTGCTGGTGCAGGCGATCTGCGTGCTGTTAACCCTCGCCAGCAGCTCTCCTTTATTACTCATCATCAGCAGTATTGGTTTTGGCGGCACCTTTATGGGAACGACCTCGCTGGTGATGACCATCGCCCGCCAGCTTAGCGTGCCGGGAAATCTTAACCTTTTGGGCTTTGTGACACTCATTTATGGTATCGGGCAAATTCTTGGCCCGGCGCTGACCAGTATGCTCGGCAACGGAACGTCGGCCCTCGCCAGTGCCACGCTCTGCGGCGCGGCGGCGCTATTTATCGCAGCATTAATCTGCGGGATGCAAATATTCAAATTGCATACGAATGATTCTTAAGTAATTTAACGAATTTAACTTTTCAGTACATCACGTAAAATAATTAAAACATCCTTTTTCTTTGGAGGTACTCAGCCACCGCCGTTATTAATCCTGGTTTAGCAATTCCACGGCTAATTCATTATTTCTGGTCATATTATAGTCAGGATCGCATTATATCTCCGTGCTAGAAAAAACAAGTTTAATTCTGTTTTTTCACGGAAGGTCACTATGGCTTCAACAAATGCGCATCAAATAAAAAATAATGATCAAAACTCTTTATGTGGTCTGGGTGACAAAATACGCCGCCTGACCGCCGGAGTTTGTTTATTTACACAAATTTTTTTCCCCGTCATGGCGACGGCACAAAATGTGGTACACGCTAAGCCTCAGACGACAGTTTCATCTCCGTCCCCTCTAATAGAAAATAATACTGTGCCTTACACGCTTGGTGCGCTGGAATCAGCGCAAAGCGTTGCTGATCGATTCGGTATTTCACTGGAGGAGCTTCGTCGTCTTAATCAGTTCCGTACTTTTGCTCGCGGCTTTGATAACGTGCGCCAGGGTGAAGAGCTGGATGTTCCGGCAACAACCTTGCAGAAAAGTCATGAGCAACAAAATGCCGTACCGCCTGCGAATGGCGAAAACACGCTGGAGAATCAAATAGCCAGCACTTCGCAGCGAGTTGGCCCCCTGCTTTCACAAGATATGAATAGTGAGCAGGCCAGCGGCATGGCGCGTGGTTGGGCGTCTTCAGAAGCCTCAGGCGCGATGACTGATTGGTTAAATAACTTTGGCACTGCGAAAATCTCTCTGGGTGTGGATGAAGATTTCAGCCTGAAAAATTCGCAATTCGACTTCCTGCATCCGTGGTATGACACACCCGATTATCTGCTCTTCAGCCAGCATACCCTTCACCGAACAGACGATCGTACCCAGATCAACACCGGTTTGGGCTGGCGTCATTTCACCCCCAGCTGGATGTCAGGCATCAACCTGTTTTTTGACCACGACCTGAGCCGCTATCACTCCCGCGCGGGGCTTGGCGCAGAATACTGGCGTGATTATCTGAAGTTGAGCAGCAACGCTTATATCGGCCTGACCGGCTGGCGTAGCGCACCGGAATTGGATAATGACTACGAAGCCCGCCCGGCCAACGGCTGGGATTTACGCGCGGAAGGCTGGTTACCAGCCTGGCCACAACTGGGTGGAAAACTGGTCTATGAACAATACTATGGTGATGAAGTGGCGCTGTTTGACAAGAATGATCGCCAAAGTAATCCCCATGCTATTACCGCGGGCCTCAACTATACCCCCTTCCCGCTTCTGACTCTCAGTGCGGAACAGCGTCAGGGGAAACAAGGTGAAAATGACACACGTTTTGCCGTTGATCTGACCTGGCAACCCAGCAGTTCAATGCAGAAACAGCTTAACCCGGACGAAGTGGCCGGACGGCGCAGTCTGGCCGGTAGTCGTTATGACCTGATTGATCGCAACAACAACATCGTTCTGGAATATCGCAAGAAAGAGCTGATTCACCTGAGTCTGCAGGATCCGGTGAAAGGAAAGTCTGGAGAAATAAAACCGCTGGTTTCCTCGATACAGACCAAATATGCCCTGAAAGGCTATAACATCGAAGCCGCTGCGCTGGAAGCTGCCGGAGGTAAAGTCAGGACGTCTGGAAAAGATATCACGGTCACGCTGCCAGGTTACCGCTTCACTAACACTCCAGAAACCGATAATACATGGTCGATAGACGTTACCGCCGAGGATGTAAAAGGTAACCTGTCACGTCATGAACAAAGCATGGTCGTCATTCAGGCTCCGACATTAAGCCAGAAAGATTCTCTGTTATCCGTTAATCCGCTAACCGTAGCTGCAGATAAAAAATCGACGACCACATTGACCGTTACTGCACACGATTCCGACGGAACTCCGGTGCCGGGGCTGGCGCTGCAAACCCGCAGTGAAGGCGTTCAGGATATCACCCTGTCTGACTGGACAGATAACGGAGATGGTAGTTACACACAGATGCTGACCGCCGGAACGACATCAGGTTCAGTAACACTGACGCCGCAAATTAACGGTGAGAGTGCGGTAAAAGAATCCATCGTCGTTAATATCGTCCCTGTTGTCTCATCCCGCGACCATTCATCAATAACAATAGATAACGTATCGTATTATGCCGGAGACGACATCAAGGTTAGGGTGGAACTGAAAGACGACAGCAATCAACCGGTTGCTTATCAAAAAGAAGAATTGGTAAAAGCCGTTACTGTCGAAAACAGCAAACCTGGCGCCACGATTGTCTGGCACGAAGAGCAGCCGGGCGTTTATGCCGCGAATTATCCGGCCCATAAGCAAGGGACAGCACTAAGGGCACAACTTAGCCTTCACAACTGGAATGCTCCACTGCAATCGCATATTTATAACATTGAGGCAAACCAGAATAAGGCTCGCGTCGCCACATTATCAGCGACAAATAATGACGTTTACGCCGATAAAAAGACATTTAATACCCTCACGATCAACGTCACTGATGAGAGTGATAATCCCCTGACAAATCATCAGGTCACCTTTAAGAATGAAAAAGGAAGCGCTGAATTTGTCGAACCGCCGCAGCAAAATACGGATGCATATGGTGTTGCCACAATCAACATGGTAAGTCAGGTTGCGGAAGAAAATACGATTAGTGCCACGCTGCCAAATGGTTTCTCACAACGGATAATTGCGAAATTCGTTAGCGATTCGAGTACGCCAAAATTCAAACAACTGGTTGCCGATCCAGATACCATTATTGCTGGCAACAGCCAGGGCAGTACTCTGACCGCCACCGTCACAGACTTTCATAACAACCCGTTAAAAGATATGAAAGTGAATTTTGTGGCACCTGGTGGCTCGCAACTGGACAACACGACCGCCACAACAGACCAGTCCGGTATTGTGCGAGTGCACCTGACCAGTTCAAAAGCTGGTAGCTATTCCGTCGATGCCTCGCTTGAGGCGGATAAAAATATTCACCAGTCGGTCACGATCACCGTGGTCCCAAACAGGGAACAATCGGTAATGACCTTAAATGCCGGGTCGGGCAGTGCGATCGCTAACAATACAAATACCGTTATCCTGACAGCCAGTGTGAAAGATGTTTATGGACACCCGTTGCCGGATGAGGATGTGAAATTTACCTTGCCAGCCTCCATGACCGGGAACTTCACGCTAAGTAGTGAGACCGCCCGCACCGATGCAAACGGTGATGCCGTGGTTACATTGCGAGGCACAAAAGCGGGTGAGTTTACAGTTACGGCGACGCTGACCAGAAATAACACCGTTGCTCATCAGCAAGTCACTTTTATTGGGGATACAAACAGTGCGCAGCTCCAGCCGCTGACTGCCTCATTAAATACCATTGTTGCGGGTGACAGTACGGGGAGTACCCTGACGGCAACGATCCTGGACGCTTACCAAAATCCGCTTAAAGACCAGCTGGTCACTTTCCAGAGTAACGATGTCACTCTAAGTGGAACAGAAGTCACCACCAATACGCTGGGTCAGGCGACGGTAACAATGACCAGCAATATTGCCGGGCAACATAACGTCGTGGTGAGCCGGAAAGCGCAAGTCTCCGATAATAAAACGTTTAGTTTATCAGTGCTGCCGGATGAAAGTTCGGCGAAGGTAATAAGTATAACCGGAGCCGAAAAAACGATAACGGTTGGCGAAAACATCACGCTACGGATACTCGTCCAGGACGCGTTTAACAATGTAATATCAGGTCAACGCGTCAGATTAAGTGCGCAGCCAACAGCTAACATTACGATAGGCGATACGGCTTACACCGATAATAACGGTTATGCATACGTTAACCTTATTAGCACCCAGCCTGGGGTTTATCAGGTGACGGCAACGCTGGACAATAACAGTAGTAGTAAGGTTGACGTGAATGTGGCAAATGGCAAGCTCGAGTTAACATCATCGAAGCCAGAAACCACGGTCCATAACAGTGAAGGTATTACGCTTACCGCAACGGCGAGAAATGCGCGGGATGAATTGATGCCTGGGCAAATTATCACCTTTAGCGTAACGCCTGAAGGTGCAACGCTAAGCAATACAGGGGAAATCCTTACTGACCAGTCTGGTCAGGCCAAAGTGACGCTGACCAGTAACAAAGTGAATGTCTATACCGTTACGGCCACAATGGGCAAAGATGTTCCCGTTCAGAGCCAGGTAACGGTTGCGGTTAAGGCAGATGCTAAAACGGCACATGTTGTGAGCGTCGTGGCTTCTCCTGACACCATAACCGCCGACGGCGTTGATAGCAGCACCATCACGTCACGAGTAGAAGATGATTACGGATTCCCGGTTGAAGGTGTCGATGTTAGTTATGCCTTAGACACCAAAGGCAGCCCGGTAGTTAATATTCCAACTACGCGTACCGATCAGTCCGGGCAAGTCACGGCGACAATAACCAGTACATTGGCAGAAACCTTAATAGTCAATGTGCAAGTTCCTGGTACAGCCAACCAATCCGCAACCATTACATTGGTTGCCGGCACGGCCGATGAAAGTAAGTCAATTTTGAAATCCGACGTTGACACTCTGAAGGCTGACTACCAGCAGAGCGCAAAACTTACGCTAACATTGCAAGACAAGTACGGTAACCCGATAGTGACGTCTGATCATCTGGAATTTGTCCAGTCAGGCCCCTTCGTGAACTTTCTCAAGTTGAGCGATATTGATTACAGCCAAAGAAATTATGGCGAGTACACCGTGACTGTCACTGGCGGAAAAGAGGGAACAGCGACTCTCATTCCCATGCTGAACGGGGTTCATCAGGCAAACTTAAGCGTATCGCTGAATCTCATCCGCTCGATAAAAGAAATGTCCGGTCATGTCACTGCAAACAACCATACCTTCTCCACGGCTAAATTCCCGAGCGAAGGTTTTGCAGGAGCGTATTACACACTCAACAATGATAACTTTGAAGCGGGTAAAACCGTTGATGATTATATGTTTTCAAGTTCACAGAGTTGGGTGTCGGTCGATGCGTCAGGTAAGGTTTCTTTCGCAAATATCGGCGATCAAACGTCAGTCACAATAAGCGCTGTTCCCCGACAAGGAGGTACAACCTACCAGACCTTAATTAAGCTGAAAGGCTGGTGGGTGAATAATGGAAATCATACCAATATCTGGCTAGCTGCCAATGCGCTCTGTCATGCTAAAAATGATGGATATACTCTTCCTGCCATCACACATTTGACGTCTGGAGAAAACCAACGCACACAGGGATCGCTATATGGTGAATGGGGGAACGTTGGAGCGTTTTCCAGTAATTCGCAATTTACACAAGGTGCTTACTGGACAAGTGAATCTGATGATTACAATCGGCACTACTATGTGCAGATGCTAACGGGTATGACCGGAAGCGACGCTGATTCCAGCCCCCAACTGACCGCCTGCCGTAAATCACTTTAATTTCAGCAGGTTATTAAGGATACCCTTGTGCGAGGGTATCCTTTCCGACTGATAACAAACGCTACATTGCCTGATCCGCTGCGCTTATCAGTCCTATATAACCCCTGCAATATCTTGAATTTATTGTTTTTGTAACCCAGCCGGCATGAACGGCCACTCAAGAAACTCAACAGCAACCGTTGATGTCAGCCAGACCCCGTTTTCCGCTTGCCAGAAAGGGAGGCCTCGTTTCGCCATTTCCTGTGCTTTGACGGTTAAAATAACCGGCGATCCGTGTCTTGCTCCCACTTTGCGTGCCGTTGCTTCATCAGCAGAGAGATGTACGTAGTGACGCTCACCTGCAATCAGCCCCTGTTTTTTTATCTCGTCAAGGAAACGGCTTGCCGTACCGTGGTAGAGAAACTGTGGCGGTGTTTTTTCGGCAAAGGAAATAGCGACCTGCGAAGTCGAATGCCCCTGAACCGCGCGGATGCACCTACCATCACTGGAATAACTAAAACGCTTTTTATCGCTGGTGGCGACAACGGTATCCAGCAATGCACGGGTTAACCGCTTGCCCGCTTTTTGGGCACAAAGTATGAGCTTATCGATATCCGCCCATCCTTCACGGTCCAGTACGATACCAATCGACTCCGGTTTGTGTCGGAGGACAAAACTTAAAAACTTGCTCGTATCCGCCAGCTCTTTTTCGTTGTACTTTGCCATCTCGTTTTCGTCCCTGGATTTTCTGTTTTTATTTACTTATGTCATTGTCACTGGGTTTATGAATTTACTGCAATTCAATCCAGCGCAGAACCTTTTCCCTATAGCGTAATTTTTCCGCTATGCAAAAAACGCATAGCCAGAAACATACTTGCATTTTCCCCATACCCACATGGCTGATAAGGTTTTTCAGCTCCAGGAATTTTCCTGGCTCAAGCAACACACAAACACAAAAAAACAATGGGGATTGTTATGACACAACAAGGGGATGCTGTAGCCGGGGAGCTGGCGACAGAAAAAGTGGGTATTAAAGGGTATCTGGCTTTTTTTCTCACCATAATCTTTTTTTCCGGTGTTTTTTCCGGAACAGACAGCTGGTGGCGCGTTTTTGATTTTTCCGTTCTGAACGGATCGTTTGGGCAACTGCCTGGTGCGAACGGAGCCACCACCTCGTTTCGCGGGGCGGGTGGCGCGGGGGCTAAAGATGGCTTTCTCTTTGCGCTGGAGCTGGCACCGTCAGTCATTCTCTCTCTGGGAATTATCTCGATTACCGATGGTCTTGGCGGATTGCGCGCCGCGCAGCAGTTAATGACGCCCGTGCTAAAACCGTTGTTGGGCATTCCAGGGATCTGCTCGCTGGCGCTGATCGCTAACCTGCAAAACACCGATGCCGCCGCCGGTATGACCAAAGAGCTGGCGCAGGAAGGTGAAATTACCGAACGTGATAAAGTGATATTCGCCGCATATCAAACCAGCGGTAGCGCCATTATCACCAACTACTTCTCTTCCGGCGTCGCGGTGTTTGCCTTTCTGGGCACGTCCGTAATCGTACCTTTAGCCGTCATCCTGGTGTTTAAATTTGTCGGAGCCAACATTTTGCGCGTCTGGCTTAACTTCGAAGAACGTCGCAACCCAACGCAAGGAGCGCAAGCATGACAACTCAGGTCCGCAAAAACGTCATGGATATGTTTATCGATGGCGCGCGCCGTGGCTTTACTATCGCCACCACCAACCTGCTGCCAAACGTGGTGATGGCGTTTGTCATCATTCAGGCGCTGAAAATTACCGGCCTGCTCGACTGGGTGGGGCATATCTGTGAACCGGTAATGGCGCTGTGGGGATTGCCAGGTGAAGCGGCAACCGTCCTTTTAGCCGCATTAATGAGTATGGGCGGCGCAGTCGGTGTTGCCGCCAGTCTGGCGACCGCTGGCGCATTAACCGGCCACGATGTCACCGTTTTACTGCCCGCGATGTATTTAATGGGCAACCCGGTGCAAAATGTCGGTCGCTGCCTGGGGACAGCCGAAGTGAATGCCAAATATTACCCGCATATCATTACGGTCTGCGTGATTAACGCATTGCTGTCGATCTGGGTTATGCAGCTTATTGTTTAACAAGGAGTTACCATGATTGATTATACCGCAGCCGGTTTTACCCTGCTGCAGGGAGCGCATTTGTATGCGCCGGAAGATCGGGGAGTTTGCGATGTCCTCGTCGCTAACGGCAAAATTATCGCCGTTGCCAGTAATATCCCTTCTGACATTGTACCGGACTGCACGGTTGTCGATCTCAGCGGGCAGATCCTCTGCCCAGGTTTTATTGATCAACACGTTCATTTGATTGGCGGTGGCGGTGAAGCAGGTCCCACGACGCGCACGCCGGAAGTGGCGTTAAGTCGCCTGACGGAAGCGGGCGTCACGTCAGTGGTTGGTCTGCTGGGCACCGACTCTATCTCTCGCCACCCGGAATCCCTGCTCGCCAAGACCCGTGCGCTCAATGAAGAAGGCATCAGCGCCTGGATGCTGACCGGCGCTTATCATGTCCCTTCCCGCACTATTACGGGTTCCGTGGAAAAAGACGTGGCGATTATCGATCGCGTGATTGGTGTGAAATGCGCCATCTCTGATCACCGTTCTGCCGCACCGGACGTTTATCACCTGGCTAATATGGCGGCGGAATCCCGCGTTGGCGGTTTGCTTGGCGGTAAACCTGGCGTCACCGTGTTCCACATGGGCGACAGTAAAAAGGCGTTACAGCCTGTCTATGACCTGCTGGAAAACTGCGATGTGCCGATCAGCAAGCTGCTGCCGACCCACGTTAACCGCAACGTTCCGTTGTTTGAGCAGGCGCTGGAGTTTGCGCACAAAGGCGGCACTATCGACATCACCAGCAGCATTGACGAACCGGTCGCCCCTGCCGAAGGTATTGCCCGCGCCGTTCAGGCGGGTATTCCGCTGGCACGCGTCACCCTCAGCTCCGACGGCAACGGTAGCCAGCCGTTCTTCGATGACGAAGGGAATTTAACCCATATCGGTGTTGCCGGTTTTGAAACGTTGCTGGAAACCGTGCAGGTGCTGGTCAAAGACTATGATTTCAGTATCAGCGATGCCCTGCGCCCGCTCACCAGTAGCGTAGCCGGTTTCCTTAACCTGACCGGGAAAGGCGAAATTCTGCCAGGCAATGATGCAGACTTACTGGTCATGACGCCAGAATTGCGCATTGAGCAGGTATACGCTCGCGGCAAACTGATGGTCAAAGACGGCAAAGCCTGCGTGAAAGGAACGTTTGAAACGGCTTAAACGGTTGTCAGCCGCCCGAATGGACGTAGAATGCCCGCAAGGGCGGCTGACAGAGTAAAACGTAATGGATGGCTGTGGTGCGGTTTTGCATAATATTGAAACAAAATGGCTTTATGATTTTCTGACCCTGGAAAAATGCCGCAACTTTTCCCAGGCGGCAGTCAGTCGCAACGTCTCGCAACCGGCATTCAGCCGCCGCATCCGTGCACTGGAACAGGCGATTGGCGTTGAATTGTTTAACCGCCAGGTGACGCCGCTGCAACTCTCGGAACAAGGGAAAATCTTTCATTCGCAGATCCGCCATCTGTTGCAACAGTTAGAAAGCAACCTGGCAGAGCTGCGTGGCGGCAGCGATTACGCGCAACGTAAAATCAAGATAGCCGCTGCACACTCTCTTTCCCTCGGTCTGTTACCGTCCATTATCAGCCAGATGCCGCCGCTCTTTACCTGGGCGATTGAAGCCATTGATGTCGATGAAGCGGTCGATAAACTGCGTGAAGGGCAAAGTGACTGTATTTTTTCCTTTCACGACGAAGATTTGCTGGAAGCACCATTTGACCACATTCGCTTATTTGAATCTCAATTGTTCCCCGTCTGCGCCAGTGACGAACACGGAGAAGCACTTTTTAACCTCGCGCAGCCACACTTTCCGTTACTGAATTACAGCCGCAATTCCTACATGGGGCGATTGATTAATCGCACCCTGACGCGCCACAGTGAGTTAAGTTTCAGCACCTTTTTTGTCTCTTCGATGAGCGAGCTTTTAAAGCAGGTTGCCCTCGACGGCTGTGGGATTGCCTGGCTACCGGAGTACGCCATACAACAAGAAATTCGCAGCGGGCAGCTCGTTGTGCTTAATCGGGACGAACTGGTGATCCCGATTCAGGCTTACGCATACAGGATGAACACCCGTATGAATCCCGTTGCCGAACGCTTCTGGCGTGAACTGCGCGAGCTGGAGATTGTGCTTAGCTGACATTATTCTGCAGAACATGGAATTTTGACATTAACGCCGGATGGAGATTAATCCATCCGGCAAACGCATTTATTATCTTGAATAACTCAGGCCTTTGCTTCGTTGAAGCGCAGTAAACGGAAACCTGTAGAAGCATAGATCAACGCAAATATCATCGAGCAGAAACAGAATACACAGTACGGCAAGTAACTAAACGTCGGCACGCCTAGTGTTGTCGCCATATACAATCCGGCAGCTGACCACGGAATAATTGGCGCGCTCATGGTGCCAAAATCTTCCAGCGTTCGGGCTAAGACTAACGGTGATAAATTAAGATCTTCGAATTTCTTCATCATCAATTCAGATATAACAATCTTATTCAAACCATCAGAACCGGTAAGTAAGTTAATGATGATCGCTAAAACACCGCTTGCCAGAATAGCGCCAAAGGCACTTTTTATTTTGTTTGCCGCACTTTGTAATGTGACATCCATCATTCCTGTTCCCGTCAGGATGCCAGCAAACATCATGGCGCAGATAATAAATGACAGGAATCCGCCCTGATTATTCAGGCCGCCTTGTTCAAGCAGTTCTTTCACAGAAGGTAACAGCGTCGTTGAATCAGTGATCATCGTCAGACGGAAACCACTCATTGTGGCCTTAATACCTTCGGCCAGCGGGAAACCTTGATACAGCCATCCAACCAATACGGCCACGAACGCACTGCTTAATAATGCCGGTACTGTAGGCAAACGCAAAAAGGTAAAGCACAGAACAATAAGCATAGGCAGTAGCGGTAACAGACCAAACTTATATAACTCTTTGAGCTGTACCAGCATCTGCATGCTTTCTGGTGAAATAGAGCCCGTAGAAGTATGAATCATTCCCAGCCAGGTAAAAAACAGCAGGCTAATAATCGTTGATGGGATGGTCGTCCAGAGTAGATATTTAATCAGATCATAAAGTTTAGTTTTGGTTACCGCTGAAGTCAGGTTAGTGGTATCACTTAACGGTGAAAGTTTGTCGCCAAAATAAGCCCCGGTAACAATGGCTGCCGCCAGAATTGGAAGATCGGCATGTAAGCCGGAACCGATGCCCATTAATGCAACACCAATAGAAGCGACAGATCCCCATGATGCCCCGGAAACATAGGACAATACTGCGTTCAGAAAAAACGCTATAGCATAAAGCCATGCGGGCGCAACCAGTAACATACCGTAATAAACCAGCATCGGCAGTGTACCTGCATAGCTCCATGTCGCGACCATAAAGCCAACGAAAATAACGATAAGTACCGGTGCCATCACCGCCGAAATCTTATCGATAATAAACCCCTGGATTTCATCCCAGGTATATTTCAGCTTAGCCATTGCAATAATGCAGGAAAACGCCGCTGAAATTAATAAACAGACGCTGGCAGGCCAGCCCATAACACCGATGCCAACAACCAACACGATCATCATAAAAATGATCGGTGTAAGCGCGACATAAAAACTGGGTTTTTCTCTCATAACTTTATTCCCTGTTAAAAGACTTTTACGCCATTTTGCTGTAAGCGTTCCTGTACCGTCTGAATATCTACCTGTGAAACGGTAGTGTTATTTTTAATGGCAATAGCAGCGGCAGTCCCTGCACCTTCTCCAGTGACAATACAACACCCCATATTACGGATTGTCGCATAGGCGAAATTATCTGCATCGATTGCCCGTCCGCAAACCAACAGGTTTTCAACTTGCTGCGGAATCATTACGCCATAAGGGATTTGAAAATAGTTCGCTTCAAGAGGTAATTTAAGATGACCATTTCCATCTATAAACTCAGGGAATACCCCTATTGAATCCGCATGACGTCCCTCATTACAAATATCATTTTCCGTAAGCTGGACTCGCCCAATAATATGTCTTGATTCTCTTGTTCCCACCGTCATACCGAAATTTTTTAATTGTGCCTGTTCAAATCCTGGCTGGAATTGACGCAACGCTTCAATCGCCTGCATGGCTTGCTTGCGGCCTTCTATTTCTGCACGCGTCAGGTCAAAAACATCCGTACAATCGACGGCAGGGATGCTGACAACGTTCAAGTAATTCGCATCACCATACTCGGTGACCGTACTCCAGGAACCGCCTAACGTCACATCTTTTGGAATAATTCCTGCCGACTTTCCTTTCGCAAAGACTTTACCCAGATAAGGGCTAAACATATCGCGACAAGATTCATGAACATCATAAGACCAGTTTTTATTTTCTTCATCCGCCCCCCAGTCTCCATATTTAGGTTCCGTGCTCTTAATATTTTGCATGAACGCGTTTTTATTTATATTTGCGCAACTAAAAACGGTTGTCATACACATTAGCTCTTCGCGTTCACGCTTAATAAATGGTGCTCCGGCAAACCATGCAATATCGGCATCGCCAGTACAGTCAATAATGACATTCGCCAAAATAGCCTGACGACCAGATTTACTCTCTGTTATTACGCCGAGTAAATTATTGCCCTGCTTAATAACATCAACGGCGGTAATGTGTAGTACGCGGCGCACACCTGCCTGTTCAAGCATTGCATCCGCAACCAGTTTGAAACGCTCGGCGTTAATAGCCTGACTATTCGATTGCGGCTCAGGGCTGGACGCCCCCATTGATTTTGCCGTTTCTTCTATTTCGCGTGCCAGTCCACCTGACTCTACCGTATTTTCATGACGCCACCAGGCAATTGACTCGACGCCAGCCGTTGTCATCATTCCGCCAAAACAACCGAAACGTTCAATCAGCATAGTAGCTGCGCCTTCACGAGCGGCACTCATTGCTGCGGCAATACCCGATGGACCACCACCAACAACTAACACTTCCGTGGTTGCCAGTACAGGTATATTACGAGCGGGTTCCAGATAAAATTCCATACTTTATCTCCGTATTCAATAATTGAGTAAAACAATCCCCCGCGCTTATATAAGCGCGTTGATATTTTTAATTATTAACAAGCAACATCATGCTAATACAGACATACAAGGAGATCATCTCTCTTTGCCTGTTTTTTATTATTTCAGGAGTGTAAACACATTTTCCGTCTCCCTGGCTAATAACCACATTGGCATTTATGGAGCACATCACAATATTTCAATACCATTAAAGCACTGCATCAAAATGAAACACTGCGATATTAAAATTCTTTCAATTTGAAAAGCATCAATCTGCATGCTCAACATTTGGATAGAGATTATAGATTTTAAGCTTGCGCCATAATGTTGTACGACCAATTTTTAATACTTCAGCTGCTTTAGTTAGATTCCATTCGCAGACACGACATGTATGCTCAATAGCTTGCATCTCCAATTCTGCCAGTGAAGTAAGATGAGGGATATCATCGTCGCCACTACTGTTATTTTGTCGGATATCCAGAGGAATATTCTCTAATCCGAGGACAAGCCGATTGCAGTTAATAAATACCTTCTCCATTCGATTTTTGAACTCGGAGATGTTTCCAGGCCAACGGTACTCAAGCAGAACTGAATTTGCGTCAGGCGTGATTGTCATTTTTTTTCGAGTGCGCTCCTGATACTTATCAATAATATCGTCAATCATTTGCTTGAGATCTTCACGACGTTTGCGCAATGGCGGAATTTCAATTTCATTCATGGAGATCTCATAATATAGCTGTCGGCTAAAAGCCCCTTGTTGCACGTACTCACGTAAAGAACTACTGGTACATGTAATCAGGCGAAAGCGTACGGGGATCAAACGATGACTGTCTGAGCGAGTAACAAGCCCCGTTTTCAATACTTTCAATAAAACACTCTGAACTTCCCCTGATAGATATTCGACTTTATCCAGATATAAGGTGCCATTATGAGCCAGTTCAAATTTCGATGGCGAAGGACCAACATCAGAGCCAAGAAGTTCGTGTAAGATATTTTCTGGTGATAGCATCTGACAATCTACAGAAATAAATGGCCCATCACGTTGCTCGCTCTCATTATGTATTGCCATCGCCAAACTCAATTTTCCCACACCTTCTTCGCCATTGATCAAAATCGGAGAGATGGATTTAATTGCCCGGCGAGCGATAAGTAATACCTGCTTCATACCACCTGAAGCCGCATGTAAACTGTCAAAGGTAAAATTTGCATTAGTGCTTATTTGCTGTTGGGCTATTTTCCTGATTTTGTCTAATGGATGAAGAAAAAGCAAAAACGAACCATCGCTTAACGGGCGAAGGGTAACCATAAGTTCAATAAATTCGCCACGGCATTCGAGGACAATTTGCTTTTGCGATAGTTTGTTCCGTTGTGTAATTGCCTCATTCAAAATCGGCGGAAATACGAATCCTTTTCGGATGTTCTGACCAATTAAACTTTCTTTATCAATATTCAGTAGTGTTTGTGCTTGAGAATTAACCATCGTAATTAAAGAATGACTATTCCAACAAATAAAACCGTCATCCATGCATTCAATCACAGCATTATGCTGGCAAAGTACTTTGTTTATTAACTTTTGTTCATTCTCAATATAGATATAATTAGCGATTTCTGTTGCACATGAATATGATGTTTTTAATTTAACAAGCTCGGCGGTAGTTTCAATTATACATACAATGTATCCATGGATATTACCATAATAATCAATGACCGGAGCAGCGCTCATCGCATAACAATGTAGCTGTTCACTAAAATGTTCTGCTCCTTCCAGTTGTGTATATAAATTTGTTTCCCGACAAAGACTATATACATTGGTTCCAATGCCATCTTCGGCCCATGACATACCAGATTCAATTCCTAACTCTCGCAATTGACTGGAATAATCGCCTGCTGCATTCAACGATAGAACCCAGCCGTGTGGGTCAATGATCAAAAATGCCAACCGGTCGTCACCAGCCAGGGTGAAATGGTCTTCAACAACTCTTTGTGAAATTCTAATAAACTCTTCGTTACGAGAAAAAATCGTCTGCAATGTTTGCCCGGAAGCTTTGACAGGCGTGTTCCAGTGGCGAGGGTCACAATGCTTGAGACATTTTTGCCATGACCTCAGCATCACATGATTAGTCGAATTTGTCGCGACCCAACCATGCTTAACAAACATTTTCCATTTATTTTTTAGATCATTATGATACGACTCTTTATTCATTATAATAATATCCATTCAAGTCATTTTCAGAACTTGTATCAGAATGCTATGCCAGTAAGCTTGATCAAACGCAATAATATCTAGTCTGGATCATTACAAAAACAGACCTTATCAACAATGTAACCATACATACATTAGAAAGAATAACCGTTAAAGCAATAAAAAACGAATAATACATTAGATAAATTTTAAAAATGCCAACAACATCTGAAATCTTTGCGTTTGATATTTATCATTATTCAAACTGAAACAACACAGGCATACGAGTTGTTTCACTGTGAAACAGTGCAGCGAAATTTGTTCTGCCCTTTTATTTCCTCAAAGATATTTCGTCGTTAAATTCCAAAATTGACTGACTATTCAACTCAGCGTAAATATCAGGAGAAATAATGTATGGCGAGGATGCGTGCAATCGAAGCTGCAGTAGAAATACTGAAAAAAGAAGGCATTAGCGTTGCTTTTGGTGTACCCGGCGCAGCAATCAACCCACTCTATGCCGCGATGAAAAAATCAGGCGGTATTGATCATATTCTGGCCCGTCATGTTGAGGGCGCCTCGCATATGGCTGAAGGTTACACCCGCAGTCAGAATGGCAATATTGGCGTGTGTATTGGCACATCAGGCCCTGCGGGCACTGATATGATTACGGGGCTTTATTCCGCCTCCGCGGATTCCATTCCTATTCTCTGCATTACTGGTCAAGCTCCCGTAGGAAAACTTCATAAAGAAGATTTCCAGGCCGTCGATATTGAGGCTATCGCCACGCCAGTAACCAAAATGGCTCGCACAATTCTCGAAGCGGGTCAGTTGCCGGGGATATTCCAGAAAGCCTTCTGGGAAATGCGTTCAGGCCGCCCTGGCCCGGTTCTTTTAGATCTCCCTTTTGATGTTCAGATGACCGAAATTGAGTTTGATATCGATCTCTATCAGCCACTAACCCCCTGGCAACCTCAGGCAACACGGGCCCAGGCCGTACGCGCATTAGAAATGCTAAATGGCGCCGAAAAGCCCGTCATCATCGCTGGCGGTGGCATTATTAACGCCGAAGCGAGTGAATTGTTGCGTGAGTTTGTCGAGTTAACTGGCGTTCCCGTCATTCAAACCTTACGCGGTTGGGGCGCATTATCAGATGATCATCCCCTAATGATTGGTCGCATGGGATGTCAGGCGGGTCATCGCTATGGTAACGCCAGTTATCTGGCCTCCGATTTTGTTTTTGGTATCGGTAACCGTTGGGCAAACCGTCATACCGGAGCCATTGAGACCTACACCGAAGGCCGCAAATTCATTCATGTTGATATCGAACCTGCACAAATTGGCCGGATATTTGCGCCGGATCTGGGCATTGTTTCTGATGCTGAAAGCGCCTTAACGCTATTTATTCAGGTCGCCCGTGATATGAAGTCACGTGGAGAACTGAAAGACCGCAGTCGCTGGATTGCCGAATGTGCCGAGCGTAAACGCACAATGCTTCGTCGTTCAGACTTTGACTGCAATCCAATTAAACCGCAGCGCGTGTATCACGAAATGAATAAGGTTTTCGGACCGGAGACACGCTATATTTCGACAATTGGTCTGGCGCAAATCGCCGCAAACCAATTTTTACATGTTTACCGCCCACGCCACTGGATTAATGCCTGTCAGGCTGGGCCGCTAGGCTGGACAATGCCCGCAGCACTGGGCGCGGTAAAAGCTGATCCATCTGTTCCCGTTGTGGCAATATCCGGTGATTACGATTTTCAATTCTTGATTGAAGAATTAGCCGTCGGCGCACAATTTAATCTTCCGTATATCCATATTTTACTTAACAACGCTTATCTTGGTTTGATTCGTCAATCACAACGTGCATTTGATATTGATTATTGCGTTCAACTGTCATTTGAAAATATTAATGCTCCAGAAATTAATGGTTATGGCGTTGATCATAAAGCTGTGGTTGAAGGATTAGGATGTAAAGCGATTCGCGTATTCGCATCACAGGATATTGCGCCTGCACTGCAAGAAGCCCAGCGTTTGCGTGACGAATTTCACGTACCTGTTGTTGTGGAAATTATTGCTGAACGCGTGACTAATATCGCTATGGGACCTGACATTAATAAAGTCACAGAATTTGAAGAAATTCTCGATTTATAAGGAAACAGGATTATGGCAAAGTTTGCAGCAAATTTATCTATGCTCTTTACCGAGTATCCATTTATTGAACGTTTTGCACAGGCAAGTCACGCAGGATTCCACGGCGTTGAGTATCTTTTCCCCTATGACTTTTCTGCAGATGAGTTGGTTTCGCAACTGCATCAACATAATCTGACGCAGGTTCTGTTTAATCTTCCTGCGGGTAACTGGCAAGAGGGTGAACGGGGTATTGCATGTCATCCTGGTCGGGCAAAAGAATTTCAGGAGAGCGTTTCCAGGGCAATAGAGTATGCATTGGCCCTTAATTGTTCACAAGTTAATTGCCTTGCAGGAAAACATCCAGGTGGTTATTCGCATGAACAATGTCATGAAACACTGGTCGAAAATTTGCGCTATGCGGTAGATAAATTGGCTTCTCATGGGATAAAGTTAGTTCTGGAAGCCATTAATACAAAAGATATTCCCGGTTTTTTTGTTAACAATACCAGACAAGCTCTCAATATTATTCATGATGTAAAACATCCTGATTTGCGCTACCAATACGATATTTATCATATGCAAATCATGGAAGGGAATATTGCTACAACAATCAAAAACAACCTGAATAACATTGGACATATTCAATTAGCCGATAACCCTGGGCGTCATGAACCAGGGACGGGAGAAATTAATTACCCGTGGTTGTTAAATTATATAGACCAGATTGGTTATCAGGGATGGATTGGTTGCGAATATATTCCATCTACGACAACGACTGAAAGTCTACGCTGGCTAAAAAACGAGACTCAATTTTAATCCCTGAGGTATTTATCATGAATATTGGATTTATCGGCACCGGCATAATGGGTAAGCCGATGGCTTATAATTTACAACAAGCCGGACATACTCTTTATTTTTCAGCGCATTTTGAACCTGCACCGCAAGAGCTTATTGGTGAACGTGGCATTGTTTGCTCTACACCGCGTGAAGTCGCGCAGGAGTGTGAGGTCATCATCACCATGCTCCCTGATACCCCACATGTTGAGGATGTTCTTTTTCATCCCAACTATGGCGTAATACACGGTTTAAGCCACGGGAAAATTGTCATTGATATGAGTTCAATTTCCCCGGTTGCCACCAAAGCATTTGCACAACGTATTATCGCGGGAGGCGCGGAATATATCGATGCGCCCGTCTCTGGCGGTGAAGTTGGCGCGAAAGCCGGGACGCTTTCCATTATGGTTGGCGGATGTGAAGAGGTTTATTTACAGATCAAACCGATTCTGGAATTGATGGGTAAAAATATCACTCTGGTCGGGAACGTCGGTGATGGTCAAACGTGCAAAGTCGCTAACCAAATTATTGTTGCACTGAATATTGAAGCGGTGGCTGAAGCCCTGCTCTTTGCCAGTAAATCAGGTGCCGATCCCGCCCGCGTACGTGAAGCTCTGATGGGGGGTTTTGCTTCCTCTCGTGTATTGGAAGTTCATGGCGAACGGATGATCAAAGGGACATTCGCCCCTGGTTTTCGAATTAGCCTGCATCAAAAAGATCTGAATCTGGCACTGGAGAATGCTCGCCTGTTGAATACCCCGCTTCCTAACACGGCTATGACGCAACAATTATTTAGCGCCTGCGCCGCGCTCGGTGGTAAAGAGTGGGATCATTCTGCGTTAATTCGGGCGCTTGAAACACAAGCCAATTTCACTATCCGTAAATAATGAATTAAGGGAACCACCGGTTCCCTTCGTTCACTCGTTGCCCTGCCCCATTCCCCTATTTTGAGAGACCTGCTATGAAGATAGTTATCTCCCCCGACTCCTTTAAAGAATGCCTTCCCGCATGGAAAGTCGCCGAAGCGCTGGCAACCGGCTGGCGCAAGGTCCTGCCTGGCAGCCAACTGGTGTGTTTGCCCGTGGCTGACGGCGGCGAAGGCACGCTCGAAACACTCATTCATGCGACTGACGGTACGTTTTACACTAAAAAAGTCACCGGACCGCTTGGCGAATCAATACATGCGCAATACGGTATTTTAGGCAACCAAACCACCGCAGTGATAGAACTGGCACAAGCTTCAGGGCTGGAACTGGTTTCTCCTGTCCAGCGTTCTCCCCTTTATACGACGTCGTTTGGCACTGGCGAACTTATTCTCGCCGCCCTGGAACACAATATTGATACCGTTATTCTATGCCTGGGTGGCAGTGCTACAAATGATGGCGGTATTGGGTTGATGTCGGCACTTGGCGCATCGTTTACAGACGCCGAAGGGCTATCAGTCTCTGTTAATGGGATGGGGCTGGCGGCAATTCACCACATTGACTTACAGCACCTCGATCCACGATTGAAAAATGTGAAATTTATTGCAGCCTGTGATGTCACCAACCCACTAACCGGCGATAACGGCGCGACTCGGGTTTTTGCTCAACAAAAAGGGGCCAGTGCTGACAACCTTGAGCAACTGGAACAGGGAATGAAAAACTATGCCCGTTGCATCTACCGTTGTTGTGGTAAAGAAGTCGATACGATACCCGGTTCTGGGGCGGCTGGCGGCGTTGGCGCGGCCTTGATGGCTTTTCTCGATGCTCGCTTACAACCGGGTATTTCGCTCGTGCTGGAAGCGATTCAATATACCCAACATTTAAAATATGCAGCATTGGCGATTGTCGGTGAAGGTAAATTAGACCGTCAAAGCCTGAATGGCAAAGCACCTGTGGGGGCGGCCAAAATCGCCCAGATGATGGGCGTTCCGGTTATCGCAATTGCCGGGTATATCGATGATCAACTTGATTTGAATGAGTTACGCCAGTGTGGAATCGAAGCCTGTTTTTCCGTCGTCAATGGTCCTTGTGATTTACCCACCGCGCTGAGTCAGGGGGAAAATAATTTAATTCGTCTCGGAGAAAATTTGGCAGGGTATTTTCATGCAGTCCTGAGTTAATTCCCGTTCGGTAAAATGCCCGATAATGCAAATTACCGGGCATTCCTGAACATCATTATTCATCTCTCGCGGTTTTCTCTTCAGCCGCAAGCTGTGTCAAAAAACTCTTCAATAAAATAAACACTACGCCGCAAAGCGGTAGTCCGGCCAGGATAGAGACCGTTTGTAGCGGTTGCAGACTTTGCGCATCAAGAAGATAGAGTGTGATTGCGACGATTCCGGTCATAATCAACCAAAATGCCACGTTCCAGAATGCCGGTTCACTCTCACTATCTGCCCGTTTTTGCGTCGCAAAACCGAGGGCATAACCCACAGTACAGTGTCCGGTAATATATGAAATTAATGCTATAGCCCCAAAAGCAACCAAAAACACCTGACTTGCGGGTAGCTGCTCCAGTAAACGAGAAACGACAACGCCTCGCCCTTGTTCGTTAAGTATGGGAACAAAATCGATGACATGAGTTGTCTGCAACGATAAGCCGAAATTAGCCAGTACCATGTAAAAAACCATGCATCCCAATGAACCTGCCAGAGTTCCACATACAATCAATTGCCGGATCGTCCTTCCTTTTGAAATACGGGCGATAAATAAACCGAATGGGATGGCATACACGACCCACCATGAAAAATAAAATACGGTCCACATCTGTGGAAATCCGCTACGACCAATAGCATCGGTACTTAAACTCATCGCTACAAAATTTTGCAGCATCAGGCCGAAACCATCAATTGATTGGTTAAGTATAAAAGCTGTCGGTCCACAAATCAGTATTGCCAGTAGCATAAAAATATCGGCACGAATATTCCAGTTACTGGCCCATGCCACACCTTTTTTAAGTCCAAAAAAGAGAATTAATAATGGCACTAGCGTCCAGATAAAAATAACCATGACATTGATAAACTGCCCGGCAGGATCCAGATGGAACACATGGCAAAATACGGCAGAAATCATCGGCGTTCCCAGCGCCAGAGACGTTACCGCGCCGCCGAGCAAACCAAACATGTAGAAAAAATTCACACAATGCCCGCAAAAACCATCAGCACGTGCCCCCAGACACCCACGGCATAAATCACTGACCTTTAATGAGTTCGTTTTCTTAACATGCATAAACCAACCAATGGGAACGGCACAAATCAGATACCATGCCCATGCGGACGGCCCCCAATGGAACATGCCATAAGCAGAGGCCCAACGAGCAGCCTGAGCGCTTCCTGCTGTCGCGCCAAAAGGCGGTTGCTGAATGATCCAAATCCACTCTACAGAGGCCAGATATAACAAGCTGCCCCCCGTTCCAGAAGTAAAAATAAGTCCAAGCCAGGTTAACAAGCTGAAGTCAGGCTTTTCTCCCGACTGACCTAACAAGATATCGCCATAACGTGAGAAGGCCAGCCACAGACAACAAAGTACAACCAGAAAAGTCATGACCAGAAAAATCCCGCCCATTTCCCAGGTTAAAAAATGATGTATTTTATTTATATACCGGCTGGTATCTTGTGGATATATCGTCAAACACAGAATGATTACCGCAATAAATAATATTGCTGGGATAAACACATTCAGTTCAATCAAAGAAAAGCGTTTTTTTAAATATTGCATTTCAGTCTCCTGAATGTTTTCATTCAATGAGGACGAATATTTCGCCGTTCCTTTTTCATGTGTTGCAATTGTCGGGAAAGGCGTAAAGAAAAAAAGGCGCAAATAAGTGAAAGTACCGCAATACAATACAGAGCTAAACCACACTGATGCTGTTGCAGCATGAACAGGAATATCCCCAAAAAGAGGCCGCAGAGAACTGTGGTTATCCAGTAATTGGCACTTAAGTGCTCCAGGTCATCATCCCTCATGGTCTTTCTCCTGCAAGGCGCAGAGAGGCTTTCAGCTCTCTGCGCCTTGTTGTTATGCCAGACGTACGCCCTGCTGTTGCAGCGTGTTTTGCAAATCAGGAATAGCAACCTGACGCACGGTGCAATGTTGCTGTAGCGAAACCACGGCGGCAGTGCCTGCGGCCTCACCGGTAACGGCACAACACATCATGTTGCGCATAGAAGTATGTGCAACTACGCCTGCGGAAATACAGCGACCGGCGACCAAAAGGTTCTCCACTTTTTGTGGCACCAGACAGCCATAGGGGATCTGAAAGAAACGCCCGGTCGTTGGCAAAATGAGATAACCGGAACCATCAATAAATTCCGGGAAAATCCCTACACTGTCCGAACAACGCCCCTGATTAAGGACGTAATCATCAGCAATACGTATTTCCCCCTCAATAAGCCGTGATTCGCGTGTACCCAGCGTGGCGCCAAAATTGCGTAACCGTACATTTTCAAAGCCCGGAACATAATGGCGTAGAGCGTCAATTGCCCATAATGCTTGCTGCCTTCCGGCGATTTCTGCTTTGGTTAAATCGAAGACATCGGTACAGTCAAAACCAAAGGCGTACACCATATTCATCTGAAACGCTTCGCCGCTTTCAGAAAAGGTTGACCAGGTTCCGGCAATCGCCTGGGCGTCGCCTGGAATCACACCATCCTGCTGCGCCCGGGTAAAAATATCCTCCATATAAGGGCTAAACATCTGGTCTTCTTTGCCCGTGGTTTGAATCGTCCAGTTTTTTCCCCAATCCGCGTAGGTCGGCTTAAGTTCTTCCGCAACAAAACGGTTAAAGCGCGCCACATCGACACCTGCGCAACTGAACATCACGGTGACGCCCATCAGTTGGTCCTTTCCCCGTTTCGTCCAGGGCGCGCCTGCACGAGCAGCAATATCAGCATCCCCCGTGCAATCGACGATTCTTTTCGCCAGAATTGCCCCTCGTCCTGATTTGTTCTCGACAATAACACCGCATAACGTATCCCCTTCCTTGATCACATCCACAACCCAGGAGTGATATAACGGCTCAACGCCAGCTTCCGTTATCATCTGATCGGCAACAACTTTAAATCCTTCAGTATCTATAACTTCGCTAATTGACTGAGGTTCTGGTCGCGTGAAGCCCAATGCTCGCGCGCGGCCTTCATATTCACGACAAATCCCTTCACAATCTTCCGTCCCCGGATGGCGATACCAGGCAAAACTTTCCACACCAACCTGCGTCAATACGCCGCCTAGTGAGCCGTAACGCTCAACAATCATGGTTCTGGCACCTAGCCGCCCCGCCGCTATCGCCGCCGTTAATCCTGCCGGACCGCCCCCGATAACCAGAACGTCCGTTTGTGCAATGACTGGCGTTTGCCGTGCACTTTCATTAATCATGTCCACCATTGGTTCCCCCATCAGATTCAGGATGCGCAATCCGCATTGTTTTCAGTGATTTCATTGACTTGATTTTTACTTTTACGATTCACACGCTGGAGGACCAGTGCGGCGATAAGGCCGATGAATGCGCAAACCAACATGAACAGGAAAACATCCTGATAACCGGCAATACCCGGTTTGCGGTCGACCATATTGCCCACCATCGTGTAGCAGTAGATTTCCGGGAAATAGGTCAGTAAAGAGATCAGACCCGCAGCAGTCCCTGTGACTTTTGCCGGGATCCGAATCTCATCAATAATTGAGAAGAACACGGCATTCGCAGAGTAAATAAACACGCCCAACGCAACCATATTCGCCAGCGCAATAGTGACGTAGCGCGACTCACCGGGCAGGAAGAAATAAACGGTAGTAAAGACAATCATGCCGATAAAGGCGTAAATCATAAAACGCGTGCGTGACGCACAGCGGTCGGCCAGTTGTCCGCCAATTAATCCCCCCATCGCAAATAACACATAGGCGCGAAGAATACTGGCAACTGCCACTTCCGATTCGCCCATATGCAGGATCTGCGTGAGATACGGCGTGACCATGCCAAAGCCGATATAAATTGACCACATACAAAAGGTCACAACACCTGCCAGCCAAACCGTCGGCATTTTCAGCACGAATGCCATATCTGCCAGACGGAAATTCGCTTTATCTTCGCTGTGCGTTTCATCCTGACAAACAAACCAGGCTAAAACACCGGCCAGAATAGTCACTACGGAATAAAAAATAATTGTCGCCCGTAAACCATCAACACCTTCGCCAAATTTGGCAAATACCGGCACGGAAAGAAATCCCAGTACAATGGAGGTTAATCCCTTACCCAGAAACCAGTAACCGTATAAGCGACCTTGTTCTTCGCTGGTTCCCAGGGTACGAATAATTCGCACACACACGGCCCAAAACGTAAATACGGTTGTAACAGCCCAAAGTGCATGTAACAAACAGATCATAGTATACGAGGGGAAGGTCGCATAATAAAAACCACTTATCCCGGTGGAAATTAATGAAAAGGTCATTAATTTACGTGCAGAAAATCTATCGGCAGCCCAACCGCCAGGTAGATATAATAAAAAGTTCACCAGACCATAGGCTGTCATTAGAAAACCAAGTTCAGCATTAGTCGCTCCTGTAGCCTGCTGCATCGCGTCGTAATAGGTTTCCCGTAAATAAGGCAATTTATATATTGCACTTCCGGCAATACCACATAACGCCAGCGTGATCCAACGTTTCCAGTTACTGGTCATATTTATTCCCGAATGAAGTATTTAAAATGACACCAACGGCCTGCTTTGCACAGGCCGTATTATTTTTTTAAAGTCCCAAATGATGTGCAGTTAAAATTGCGCAAAGAACGTCCTGCGCTGTTACTACGAATGGCATATTATGGATAGTTTCCCCTTCAGCAGTCGCTGCTTCAGCCACTGCCCGTAATTTATCTTTATTAATTTCCTTCACGCCTAACATATGAAGATTTGTCGGCAGACCAACGCTATGGCAGAAATTGAGTACGGTTTCAATTTCCTCCTGTGGTGCGTTTTCCAGTACGAGCTGTACCAGGACGCCAAATGCCACTTTTTCACCGTGGTAGCAATGATGGCATTCCTCCAGTTGCGTCATGCCGTTATGAATGGCATGAGCTGCCGCCAGGCCGCTACTTTCAAATCCAATGCCGCTAAGATAGGTATTAGCTTCGATAATATTCTCTACCGCTTTGGTGCTAACACCTTGTTCAACCGCGACTTTTGCCTTATAGCCATCTTCCAGTAGCGTGGTATAACAGAGTCGGGCAATAGCCAGTGCCGCCAGTGTCGACGCCCCACCTGCCATTGTGGCTTTTCCTGACGCCTGATTGGCTCTCGCCTCAAACCAGGTTGACAATGCATCTCCCATACCGGCCACCAGCAGACGCACTGGCGCGGCTGAAATGACGCCAGTATCCATAATCACCATATCCGGGTTTTTCGGGAAAAACAGATATTCGCTAAACTGGCCTTCCGGGGTGTAAATTACTGCCAGAGAACTGGTTGGCGCATCTGTGGAAGCAATTGTCGGCACCACCACTACCGGAATTTTTTGGTAATACGCTACGGCTTTTGCCGTATCCAACGTTTTACCGCCGCCAATACCAATAACGACATTATATTTACGCTGATTAAATTTCTCACGAATTCGAGAAATTTCATTTTGCGAGCATTCACCGCAAAAAACATCAAGATCCGCAATAATGTTTTCTCTTGCAAAGCTCTGGCTTACTCTGTCACCAACCAGACCGGTCACAAATTCATCTGCAATAATTAATGGTTCTGTTCCCAAACTCGCCGCATATGTAGCAATATTATCCAGAGAACCATTTCCCTGGATATATTTAGCCGGACTTATAATAATCTTATCCATATCATTCCTCGCGTAACTTGTTTTGCTTCACTGTTAACCTACTCGTTGCATCCAGTGGCGGCAAACATTTCATTCGCGAAAAATTATGTTTTATGATCGCGCTGTAAAAAACATCATCTGCAGATGATAATAAAAAACACTTTTCATGCCTTAATCACAATATATCAATATCCATACTGGTCCCTTTTCATTTTGAAACAACACCATGAATTAACTGTTTCATTATGAATCTTATTATCGTGCGATTTGTTTTATTGCGGTTGGAGAATTAATCTCGCAAACATATTTAGCGCGATTTACGTAATTTATCAGAACAGGAATGACTATGAAGAAATTAATTAACCAGATTGATTCTGTTGTCACAGAACAAATGGAAGGACTCATCGCCACCTGGCCACACCTGCAGGCAAATTACGCGCCCCGATATGTGTGGTGCAAACAAACCGATAATGCAGTGGCGCTGATTTCAGGCGGCGGCTCAGGCCATGAACCACTGCATGCAGGTTTTGTCGGTATGGGAATGTTAACCGGTGCATGTCCTGGTGAAATCTTCACATCGCCCACGCCAGATCAAATGATCGAATGTGCCAAAGCGGTTGATAATGGTTCTGGCGTTCTGTTTTTCATCAAAAATTACACAGGCGATATTCTGAATTTCGAAACGGCAGTCGAGATGTTACACGAAGAAGGCATCGCCGTTGGGACCGTCATTATTGATGATGATGTAGCGGTAAAAGATAGCCTGTATACAGCCGGACGTCGCGGTGTTGCGGGTACAGTTTTTGTTGAAAAGATTGTCGGTGCGGCTGCACTTCAGGGATATAACCTGGGGCAGTGCGAGCAACTTGGCAAAGATGTTAACAATGCCACCCGTTCTTTTGGCATCGCACTGTCAGCCTGTACGGTTCCCGCCGCGGGAAAACCCTCATTTGAACTGGCTGATAATGAAATCGAATTTGGTGTCGGGATCCACGGTGAACCCGGCATTGAACGCCGCACTTTGCAAGATCTGAACACTTTAATCGACAGCGTGATAGCGCAATTACTGGATAATACCCCCTGGCGACGCACATTACGCCATTGGGATCGCCATGCGGGGGGATGGATTGACGCATCATCAATGAATGAGTCATTCGATCAAAATGCCGAATATATTGTGTTAATTAACGGACTTGGCAGCACGCCTGAATCAGAGTTATATGGTGTGGCCAGGGTATTTATGTGCGCCGCACAGCGCCAGGGAATTAAAATTAGCCGCCAGTTGGTCGGTAATTATTGTACATCATTAGATATGGCCGGATTTTCCATCAGCCTGCTGAAATGTACCCCAGAGTTTTTGCAACTTTGGGATGCCCCGGTCAATACGCCAGCGCTTCGTTGGGGATGTTAATAAGGACATTATATGAAAATTCAAAACAAACATGTTATTGCCTGGCTGGAGAGTTGTGCTGCACATCTCACTGAACAACAAGATTTTCTAACCGCACTTGACAGAGATATTGGTGATGCCGACCACGGCCTCAATATGAATCGTGGTTTCAGTGCAGTGAAAGCGACGTTGCCCGACATTGAACGTCAGCATATTGGCAATATTCTTAAAAATACTGGCATGAAACTACTTTCCAGCGTTGGCGGTGCCAGTGGTCCTCTTTACGGCACATTATTTATTCGCGCTTCTGCGGCAGTGGGAGCCAGAACAGAATTAACTCTGGAAGAGTGGCTGGCGTGTCTGGAAGAAGGGATTGCAGGCGTTATCGCACGAGGAAAAGCAGAACAAGGGGATAAAACACTGTGTGATGTCTGGGTTCCAGTTCTCCACGAAGCCAAAAAGAACCTGCAAGCCGGAATGTCGCCTTCCCTTCTGCTGAATACGATGGTGCAAGATGCGGCAACAGCAGTCGATAACACCATCAATATGCAGGCGAAAAAAGGACGTGCCAGTTATCTCGGCGCTCGCAGTGTGGGCCATCAGGATCCAGGCGCGACCTCCTCCTGGCTGATGATTAAGGCTATGCAGGAAGGATTCGCGGGATAAATTATGGTTGCCATTGTTATTGTTTCTCATAGTCTACGTCTCGCCCAGGGGGTTGAGGAATTAGCACTACAGATGTCTGGAGGGGACGTTCCTCTGGCCATTGCTGCAGGTATTGATGATCCGCAAAATCCGATTGGCACTGATGCTATTGCCATTATGTCTGCGATTGAATCGGTCTGGTCACCGGATGGCGTTCTGGTACTCATGGATATGGGCAGTGCGCTGCTTAGTACCGAGATGGCGCTGGAGCTGCTTTCTGAAGAGCAAAGAAGTGCAATTTATCTGCTCGCCGCCCCTGTAGTGGAAGGTGCCATGTCAGCGGTAACGTCTGCCGCAGCGGGGCTTTCGGTGACGGAGATTATCGCTGAAGTGGATCTTGCGCTGTGTGCTAAACAGCAGCAACTCACGCCATCCTCAACTGCAGGCGAGGTTATTCCAGCAATATCACCAATCAATCATTCCGGTGAATGGCAAACTTTTTGCTGGACGATACGTAATCCCCACGGCATTCATGCTCGTCCGGCAGCCAGCATCCTGAAAGTATCCGCACAATATTCGGCAAACATTATCGTCATCAAAGGCGATAAACGCGCCAGCACCCGCAGTCTCAACGAACTGGCAATGCTGGGCGTCCGCTGTGGCGATGAAATCATCTTCCAGGCCGAAGGCACCGATGCCAGTGACGCTCTCAAGGCAATTGAAACGTTGGCGAAAAATCATTTTGGTGAAGCTCACCTGCTCGCTTCTTCAGAGATTCCGCTAACGGAAACGCCGGTGGTCAGCGCCCCTGTCGATGGCGCAATATCAGGCTTGTCAGTACAAAATGGTATCGCTATTGGTCCTGTTAAATGGTTTACCTGCGAACGACCAGAAATTACGCAGCGCACCGTCGATTCTCCGCAAGAAGAGCTGTCGCGAATCGAGTCTGCTATCGACATTGTTGTTTGTGAACTTGCCGATAAAGCGGCAGGCCCTGAAGGCGATATTTTTGCCGCCCATAAAATGATGCTTGAAGATCCAAAGATTAACCGGCAATTACAGCAACGTCTGGCAAAGGGCAAACAGGCGGAATTCGCATGGTTAGAAGTCATGCAGGCATTAGCAGAGCAATATTGTCAGGCGGAAACACTGTATTTACGTGAACGCGAGGCAGATATCCGTGACCTTACACGTCAGGTACTGAACCAGCTTTGCGGGGGAAGTGAACAACACTTTATTACTACCGCGCCCTGCATTTTGTTAGCCAACGATCTGTTGCCATCACAGATAACCAGCCTGAATAAAGCACACATTCTTGGCATTTGTCTTCATAATGGCGGAACAACTTCACATACAGCGATCCTTGCCAGAGCAATGGGTATTCCTGCCATTGTGAAGGCAGCTATTACCCCGCAAAACGTCCGCGATAACGACACGGTCATTCTTGATGGTGAAACAGGCCGTTTGTGGCTACAGCCGGATGAGGTCACCCGCCTGGATTTACTGCAACGCGCCGAAGCATGGCGGCAACAAAGGGATCGTCAGTTAGCTGATGCCATGCAGCCCGCTGTCACGCAAGGTGGGCGAAAAATCAGCGTGCTGGCGAATATTGGTGACCTGCAAGATATTGAGGCTGCGCTATCTCACGGGGCTGAGGGCGTGGGTTTACTGCGCACAGAGTTTTTATTCCATGAGTCTGCAACATTACCCGATGAAGAAGAGCAGTTTCGCGTGTATTGTTCTGTTGCTCAGGCTTTTGGCGATAAACCAGTCACCATCCGCACTCTGGATATTGGCGGTGACAAGCCATTACCTTCGTACCCTTTACCCGCAGAGGACAACCCGTTCCTGGGACTTCGCGGTATCCGGTTGTGCCTGGCGCATCCGCAAATATTTATTCCGCAATTACGCGCACTTCTCCGGGCCGGGAAAGAATACCCAACGCTGCAAATTATGCTGCCGATGGTTTCAACGCTCGAGGAGGTCAACGCCGTCAAAACGCTGATACAAACGCAGGCAAAACTGCTGGGACTTACTGCAGAAAATCTTCCGGCGCTGGGAATTATGATTGAGGTTCCTGCTGCAGTCATGATTGCAGAAAAATTAGCCAGTGAAGTCGATTTCTTTTCCATCGGCACCAACGATCTGACGCAATATATTATGGCGGCAGACAGAGGAAATAGCACCGTCGCGGAACTGGTCGATTATCGTAATGACGCGGTGATTAACGCTATTGCTATGGTGTGTCAGGCCGGACGTAATAATGAAATTCCGGTCAGTATGTGCGGCGAAATGGCTGGAGATACCCAGCAAACAGCACGACTGCTCACCATGGGGATTGATAAGCTCAGTGCCAGTCCGTCCCGGCTTCCGGCCTTGAAAGCAGCAATCAGAACCTCCCACTAATTGTGACCTAACGCGATACGTCTTGCGCGTATCGCGTTTCCCGTCATTTACTGCGGCATCGTGCGATGCCAACTCCCCTTCTGCCAGACCAGATCAAACGTTAGCGGTTCATCGTCGTGGTACAGCATTATCTCAAGGCTGATCGCCAGCGTGTGGCAGTACGCTTCTTTCAAATTGACCTGCAACGCCGCAATCCGTGGCTCATGAAATAACAGTGCAGAACGCAGCTGACGGCAATACCAGCTCTGAAGATGTTTGTCGCTCTGGTTATGCAGTTGCCACTCGGGCATGCCTGAAACAAGTAATGACGGTAATGCCGAATGAGGAGAATTAAAAAGTGTGAGGAGATCGCTGCATACCGATTTACGCAGCGATGACGTTTTATTGCCTGAAATTTCAGGTAAAACAGCCTGAAGTGATTGGCGCATCATTTTGCGCACTCCTGACGTTTAGCAACATATGCGGCTTGCCCTGAACACCGGGCACCACTGTATTGATGCTCATTTTCCATAGCCATTCCCTTTTGTTCATTACATCCATGTCAGTCTGAGACAGGCCTGAATCCTGTCAGCAAAGTATAAAACCTTACTTGCCTATGAATATCTACTGACTTTTCAGGAAAAAAGTCATGATTTGATAAAAATCATCAAACTCAAAAAAAAACTGCTAGTATATTCTGAATATTTCGAATAGTTATGTAGATGAAAATACTTGTCACCGCTGCTACTTAATTCCGGTGGGAAATTATTTATTTCCGCATAATCAGCCATGTACTATTTGAAACAATTAGTTTGTAAATAATATAAATTGATAACATATCAAATACATCAAAAATACCATTCATAGGCATTATTAATATAGACATAAATATAGCAACATCAAATTCCAATTAGTAATAAGATATGCTTTTTAATTGCATGAAAATAATTTCAAATGAGCGTTTTTTGATACTTTAGAGTGTTTCCTACCCTTTAATATCACCGTGTAGAGTTGATATCACTACAACAGAAACATGCATGTCATTTTTTTACTTCTTTTTTACTACAGAAAAATTTATCTATTTTTCTAAACATCAGTGAAATACTCATAAAAGGTAACTATTATGTCTATGCCATTAAGCAATGCCGCTAATAACCAATTCAATACAAATAATCACTTCCTTCATCACCCAAGAGTCGACAATAAGTTAACACGTGAATATGAATATGCACGCATGGATACGGAAAATATCTATATTATGCCTCTTGTTCGTGGCAATAACCATAATTACGATGGAAAAAGTGTTGTCGAAATTAGAAAACTTAATATTAGCAAACAGTCCTGGCCATTTAATTATGTGACAGAAACATGCAGAGAATTCAATGGTATTACAACAACAGGACGTATGCTCTATCGAAACTTGAAAATCACCTCAGCTTTAGACGAAATATATGGTGGTATATGTAAAAAGGCGCATGCTGCCACAGAGTTAGCGGAAGGATTACAACTAAATTTATTTATGAAGAGCCCCTCCGATCCTGTAGAGGACTATACTGTGCATGAAATAACATTAGGCCCTGGCTGCAATGTTCCTGGTTATGCCGGAACCACGATAGGATATATTTCAACCCTTCCAGCTTCTCAGGCAAAAAGATGGACCAATGAACAGCCAAGGATTGATATCTATATTGATCAGATAATGACGGTAACAGGGGTAGCAAATTCTTCCGGATTCGCCGTTGCCGCATTACTTAATGCTAATATTGAGATGGGAAATGACCCAATAATTGGTATAGAAGCCTATCCCGGTACCGCGGAGATCCATGCAAAAATGGGATATAAAATTATCCCCGGTGATGAAGATGCGCCACTCAAACGCATGACTCTGCAACCGTCATCTCTTCCAGAACTGTTTGAATTAAAAAATGGTGAATGGAATTATATTGGTAAATGACTACTGAGAAGAATGAGTACTAACATTCAGGTTATACAGATATTTAAACAATACCCTGCAATTTACAAAGTAATACTCATTGCGATTTCTTAATTTAAGAAAGCGCAAGGAACGTTTACCCTTGCGCTTATCATAATAAGTCAGGCGTCGACTTTATCCAGCGGCCATGAATCAAACAGATAGCCGTCAAAATAAATATCGTCAACGTTCGAAAATTCCAGCAGACGTTGTTTAACGTTTTCCAGATGCTGCCACATTGCCAGCTTCGCCGCTCGGGCATCTTTTTTGATTAACGCGGCGAGGATCTGTTTGTGATCGCCCAACCACTCTTTGCGATACAGGCTGTCATCCAGATGGCTGTGCAACTGGATCCACATCGGATTGTTTTCCCGCCACTGCCAGGACTGACGGAATAGCTCCACCAGCATGCTGTTATGCGTCGCTTCGGCAATGGCGAGATGGAACTGCATGTCACCACTTTCGCTGCTGCCCGGCGCGCTGGAAGCAAGCTCACGCTCTTCCAGTTGCAATGCCTGACGCATTTTGACGATATCTTCGCGGGTAGCCTGCAAAGCGGCAAATTCCGCGATGTTACTTTCCAGTAACTGACGCGCCTGTAACAGCTCAAAAGGACCCGCATCATTGCAAACGTTGGCATCCGGACCGTCTGTGTTCTGGCTGTCTGAGCTATCAAGAACATAAATACCGGCACCCCGGCGCACTTCCACCAGCCCTTTGATCTCCAGCATGATCAGCGCTTCACGTACCACCGTCCGCGTGACATCAAGCATTTCTGCAATTTCACGCTCCGGCGGCAGCCGTTCGCCAGGATTGTACGGCGTCTTTATGATCAGATCGCGGATCATCGCCCCGACTTCCTGGTAAGGTCTTTGCGCAGAGGTGACAGATTTCATAAGTAATATCCATTTGATGAGACTGATAACAAATCCTGTAAAGGGCACGTTCAGTCCCCTCGCCCCTTTGGGGAGAGGGTTAGGATGAGGGGAAATGACTGTAGCCATTACCCTGCCCTATTGCCTTCCTGGACTGGGGAGAAAAACAGTGACTGAATCGCTCATAAACAGGTTTGTCAGCAATCTGGTTAGATGCGGTTATTTATTTTCAAACTATACCATTAGCACTGGAAGTTGGCACGTACAGGTGGGCAAAAAAACGAAAACTGGTCAACCAAATATCAGTTTGATTGACCAGTAAGTCTGTAGGGTAATCAGTTAGTTACAGCGCAGCCACACACTCGCGCGCACCGCGTTCGCACAGCTGCTGATATGCCGCCGTCACCGCGCCAACAAAGTCGGCATTCTGCGGCAGATCATCGGCAAAAATACCGCTCAGGCCCAGCAGCGCTTTCACGCGGTCTGCGCCCTGATACTGCGCGTTGATCTTCTGGAACTCCACCAGCATCGGGTCGACCACGTCAATGGCATTACCCTGCTCATCCACGCCCTGGGTGTAACGCATCCAGCCAGCCACGCCCAGCGCCAGGTGACGCCAGCTGCCGCCGTTTTGCAGGTGCAGACGCACCGGATCCAGCAGACGCTGCGGTAACTTCTGGCTGCCGTCCATTGCAATCTGCCAGGTACGGTGACGCAGAGACGGGTTGCTGAAACGCTCGATCAGCAGCGTCGCATAGGCGTTCAGGTCCGTACCTTCCGGCATCGACAGCGTTGGCGCTTGTTCCTGCATCATCAGGGCAAAGGCCGCTTTGCGATAATCCGGGTTAGTCATGGTGTCGGCAATGGTTTCATAGCCGCCGAGGTAACCGAGGTACGCCAGGAAAGAGTGGCTGCCGTTCAGCATACGCAGTTTCATCATTTCGAACGGCACAACGTCTGCAACGAACTGTGCGCCCACTTTATCCCAGTCCGGACGACCATTAACGAAGTTATCTTCAATCACCCACTGACGGAACGGTTCGCAGGCAATGGCGCACGGGTCGTAAACACCCAGCTGGTCAGCAATTTCCTGTAAGGTTTCTGGCGTCGCCGCCGGAACGATGCGGTCAACCATGGTGCACGGGAAGGTGACGTTCTCTTCAATCCATGCCGCCAGCTGTGGATCACGCGCCTGAGCCAGCCCCAGAACCGCGACCTTCGCCACATGACCGTTTTCACGCACGTTGTCGCAGGACATCACCGTAAACGCTTTCAGCCCTTTTTCACGACGCAGACGCAGGGCTTCTACGATGTAACCAATCGCGGACTTCGGCGCAGTCGGGTTTTCCAGATCGTGCTTAATCAGCGGATTATTGAGATCCAGCTGACCGCTTGCCGCATCGGCGCAATAACCTTTCTCTGTGACCGTCAGGGAGACAATCGCCGTCTGCGGACGCGCCATCGCGTTGAGAATACCTTCACAACCGTCGATTTCCGGGTGCAGGGCTTCTTTCATCGAACCGATAATTTTCAGCTCGGTGCTTTCTGCGCCTTTTTCCGCCACGGTGTACAGCAGTTGCTGTTTTTTCAGGTTTTCGATCAGCACGCGGTCGTTACCTGGCATCAGGTTAACTTCGCAGATACCCCAGTCGCTGTCGGTGCTTTCCAGCAGATGATGGGTGTACAGCGCCTGGTGCGCGCGGTGAAACGCCCCGCAACCGAGATGCACAATGCGTGATTCCAGACGAGAATGATCCCATGACGGGCGGGCAACCGGCAGATTGCTGTCAACAATAGTAGTCATCGTAAACTCCAGAATCCGTCTTCAGAGAGTGACGGCAAGGAAGAAGGAACCGGCACGGCGCGCAGCCATGCCGGTGGATATTAACGGCTAAAGAAAGCGCGCTGGATCGCCAGTTCGACACCGCGAACTTCGGCCAGGCCTTTCAGACGACCAATTGCGGAGTAACCTGGGTTGGTTTTCTTCTTCAGGTCGTCCAGCATCTGATGACCGTGGTCCGGACGCATCGGGATCAGGTCTTCTTTGCCTTCCGCTTTACGACGGTGTTCTTCTTCAACAATCGCTTTCACCACTTCGTACATATCAACGTCACCGTTCAGGTGCGCCGCTTCGTGGAAGGTTTTCGGGTTATCTTCACGCATGGTGGAGCGCAGATGGGTGAAGTAAATACGCGGACCAAACTGCTTGATCATATCAACCAGATCGTTGTCAGCACGCACGCCGTAGGAACCGGTGCACATGGTGAAACCGTTCGCCATGCTGTTTACGGTATCAACCATCCACTGCATATCTTCAATGGTAGAAACAATGCGCGGCAGGCCGAGGATTGGGCGCGGCGGATCGTCCGGGTGAACCGCCATACGCACGCCAACTTCTTCAGCAACTGGAATAATCGCTTTCAGGAAGACAGCAAAGTTTTCGCGCAGTTTGGCTTTGTCGATATCTTTGTACAGCTCCAGGTGCTTACGGAACTGGTCGAGGGTATACCCTTCTTCCGCACCTGGCAGACCGGCAATGATGTTACGGGTCAGACGCGCTTTGTCTTCGTCGCTCATAGTGGCGAAGCGTTCAGCGGCCTGAGCAATTTCTTCTTCGGTGTAATCCGCTTCCGCGCCTGGACGCTTCAGGATATGCATTTCGAATGCAGCGAATTCGATCTGGTCGAAGCGCAGAGCTTTGGAGCCGTCTGGCAGCACGTATTCGAGGTCAGTACGGGTCCAGTCGAGCACCGGCATGAAGTTGTAGCACACGGTGCGAATGCCGCACTGCGCCAGGTTGCGCAGGGTCTGCTGATAGTTAGCAATCCACTGCTCATAGTTGCCAGTGTGGGTTTTGATATCTTCGTGAATTGGTACGCTTTCAACGACAGACCACACCAGGCCTGCGTCTTCAACGATCGCCTTGCGTTTGAGGATCTCTTCTACGGACCATACTTCGCCGTTCGGGATATGGTGCAGCGCGGTAACCACGCCAGTTGCGCCCGCCTGACGGACATCAGCTAAAGAAACCGGATCGTTTGGGCCGTACCAGCGCCAGGTCTGTTCCATGATTTTTCCTCTTTCACATAGTGGGTTCCACAGCAAAGAGACGTGGAGCCCCGGAGTTGTTTAGGTATCCGGATGAACAACCAGACCGCAGCCGTGGCGTTGCATCGGATGAGATGGCGTATAAGTTCTACCTTTTGGTAAGACATGTCAACCCGAATTCTAAAATTGGTTAACCACATCACAAGAATTTCACTCTCATGGTTGTTGCTGCAAATTGCAGCAAAGAGTAATCGATGGTTATTGATCAGAGGATGTGACATTCATCGCAACAATGGTTGACCAATTTACATAACATGTCGCCCAAAATAACAACGGTTCAACCAGGTAAGGTAAAACGTTATGCATGTGCTTAACATTCTCTGGGTGGTATTCGGCATTGGTCTGATGCTGGTACTGAATTTGAAGTTCAAAATCAATTCAATGGTGGCTTTGTTGGTGGCGGCGCTGTCCGTCGGGATGCTGGCGGGCATGGATTTGATGTCGCTGCTGCACACCATGAAAGCGGGCTTCGGCAACACGCTGGGGGAACTGGCTATCATCGTGGTGTTCGGTGCGGTCATCGGTAAATTGATGGTCGACTCCGGCGCGGCTCACCAGATAGCACATACGCTGCTGGCGCGTCTCGGTCTGCGCTATGTACAGCTGTCGGTGATTATCATCGGCCTGATTTTCGGTCTGGCGATGTTTTATGAAGTGGCCTTTATCATGTTAGCGCCGCTGGTTATTGTTATTGCCGCCGAAGCTAAAATTCCGTTCCTGAAACTGGCGATCCCGGCAGTAGCAGCTGCCACTACAGCACATTCACTGTTCCCACCGCAGCCGGGTCCGGTGGCGCTGGTGAATGCTTATGGCGCGGATATGGGGATGGTTTATATCTATGGCGTACTGGTGACGATCCCAAGTGTAATCTGCGCAGGTCTGATCCTGCCGAAGTTCCTCGGCAATCTTGAGCGCCCAACGCCATCATTCCTGAAAGCAGATCAACCGGTAGATATGAATAATCTGCCCTCTTTCGGCGTTTCGATTCTGGTGCCGCTGATCCCAGCGATCATTATGATCTCCACCACCATCGCCAATATCTGGCTGGTAAAAGATACCCCTGCCTGGGAAGTGGTTAACTTTATCGGTTCCTCGCCGATTGCAATGTTTATTGCGATGGTGGTTGCATTCGTACTCTTTGGCACCGCGCGTGGTCATGACATGCAGTGGGTGATGAACGCTTTTGAAAGCGCGGTGAAGAGTATTGCAATGGTGATTCTGATCATCGGTGCGGGTGGCGTGCTGAAGCAGACCATCATCGACACCGGCATTGGCGACACCATCGGCATGTTGATGTCCCACGGCAATATCTCGCCCTACATCATGGCATGGCTGATCACTGTGCTAATTCGTCTGGCGACGGGTCAGGGTGTCGTTTCGGCGATGACCGCCGCCGGGATTATCAGTGCTGCAATCCTTGATCCAGCAACCGGTCAGCTGGTTGGCGTGAATCCGGCGCTGCTGGTACTGGCGACGGCTGCGGGTTCCAACACCCTCACCCACATTAATGATGCCTCATTCTGGCTGTTCAAAGGTTACTTTGACCTGTCGGTAAAAGACACGTTGAAAACCTGGGGACTGCTGGAGCTGGTCAACTCCGTGGTTGGGCTGATTATTGTGTTGATTATTAGCATGGTAGCGTAAAAGAACACCGGAGCCTGCCAATGGCAGGCTCTGACTGATGACAAAGTCTAAAAATGTGCCCGGCCAGTCCCCTCGCTCCTCCGGGGAGAGGGTTAGGGTGAGGGGAACAGACCAGCAAAGTGCGCTTTGTTTATGCCAGATGCGACGCTGACGCGTCTTATCTGGCCTACAAAGGGCTAACGTGCAGGTTTTTAGCTTCAGGTAATATTGCGTACCAGCATTAGCAATGTCCTGTGATTTCTTTATTGATAAACAAAAGTCACGCCAATAATCGATTGCACATTCCCTGCAGTCACCTGCCCTCCGGTACGTGCGTAATTTGCCGTTAATCCCAGACTTACCGCCGAAGTCCCTACTGCTCCTAACGATACCGTGTTATTCGCTGGAATAATCGTACCGTTGCGCGTCAACTGTACGCCGACGCCCTGCGCGGGTGAAAACGAGGCGGTATTGGTGAAAATCGAGTTGCCCGCATCTGCGGTTGTGCCGGAGAGGTAATACCCCAGGTTTTGGCTTTTCGCACAATAAACGGTAAGAGGAATCGGCACTGAACCAGGGTAGTCCGGCAGAGTAACGGTGACATCACGAGCAGAAACATCGCAGCCGCCAGTGGGCACCACCACATCATTATTGGCGTAAATATTCCACACAAACTGAAAATCATCGCTGTTATAATTGTTGGTCTGTCGCAAAATAAGCACGGCAATTAATGAACCAGCTTTAATCGCCACCCCGCCCGCACTGCTCACAGGCGTCAAATAAAGCGCCACCGGCCACGGCTTATCCGTTCTCGAATTATAAACAACGCGCGGCGTTTCACTGGTGGTCGGAAATGGATAGCTACTGCCACTATATTTTACGGTCCCGGAAAAATTAGATAACACGCCGCCATAAGCCGAACCTCGTTGCAGTGTGACATAGTCTGTAATGGTTTCCGGGTAATCGTTATGGCAAAAGATTTGCGTCGAAAGATCTACGACCAGGTTTTGCCCCACATTCACGGCAGGCGCAAGGTTTACATAAACATTGGCGCTGCCACCGCCAATAGGGATTGCGGTACCATTGGCGGTTTTACAGGCGAATGACCAGGCATTTACCGACCAGCCCATCAGCAGTACAGCAAACAGGGTAATAACTCTTTTCATTACAATCATCTCTTTGGGTTCAGCTGTAGGTATAGGTGATGCTAATCACTGCCTGAATGGTTCCCTGAGTGGCTCCGCCATTTACCGTCAATGCTCTGACCTGTAACGGGAAGTGCGCTGATTGTGAGGAATCATCCACCTGCACTGTTTTGGTTGCGCCAGTATTCAATGTGTTGCCACTGTCATCCTGTAGCTCTAACTGGATGTTTTGCGCGGTCCCCTGGTTTTTATAATATCCGGTACTGTCGGCTGCCCCGCTGAAGCTGGCAGTGACCCTCGACGTTCCCACCGGACAATGAGTCAACTCAAGCGCAACATCATGCCAGGCCGATGCCGCACCGGCAGACACGAGACTGAAAGAATAAAGATCGCCGAGATCAATCGTGGCATTGGTGGTGGAAACTGTGCACGGTTTGGCGACGACCTTACCGTTCACCGTGATGGTGACATCGGCTGCCTGTATCGTCGCACTTGCGAACGCCAACATTGCCGCCAATAAATACCCACGTTTGCGCCATTTCATGAGCATCTCCAGTTACTGATATTCAAGAGTGAAGGTAGCCGTGGCATTAATATGCCCCGCAGTGACAGGCACCTGTGTCGCCATTAGCCGGGCGTAAAAATTCAACGTATTTGGTTTACCCGGCGTCAGGGTCGTCCACGAAATCGCGGACGATGGGGCATTAAGGGGTATCTCATTTTGCTGCTCATTCAGAAGCTGTATTCCCAGTCCCGCAGCCGCTGACACCGTATTTTCAAGTGCAAGCAGGTTGGCATTGTGGCTATCTGCAACGCCGGTAAACCCAACCTTTACGGCAGAAACAGCGTTACCACAGGGTGACAGCAAAATACGAAATGGAACGACAGGAGTCGTCGCGCCAATGTTGTTAAATTGCTTCGCCGCGTTTTCCATCAGATCAACAGTAAAATTGGTTGATTCAGCGGCCACACTACAGCCATTATCTCTGACATAGCCGCGGATAGTAATCGTGCTATCCGCAGCCAAAGCGTGACTTACCGCCAGCCACAAAAAAGCGCAAAGAAGATAAAAAGGTTTGTTTCTCATCACGCCCCCTTAACGACATTCAGCTGATAGCTGGGTTAATAACTGCTGCTGACTCTCTGGTGGCAGTTGATAATTGGCGACACAGTGAGCATTTTCCTCTTCTCCCCATTTCACCTGAACTTTTCCCGCTAAAGGCATTCCGCTGAGGTAAACCTGACCATTATCCGCAACAATGCCGCTACTCTGGCTACTCTCTGATGTCACCATCGCCCCAAACGGCAGCGGCTTATTATTGTGGGTTAGCGTCATGAGCAGTTTTATCCCAACGCGCGCTTTAAACTCTGCTCGCACGATCGCCCCACGAGTGGGAACAACGTTAGCGACCGAGTTATCTAAATCGACGTTATCAGCCAGGGTATTGGTATCCAGCGCCACTCTGTTTTCCCGATATTCAGTGGCATATGGCAGCACGGCATAACCCCGCCAGTCGGTACGCACTCCTGTCTGGTTTTCGACTTTTGCATCTTTTGCGCCAGGCGCTTTAACAAGCACCACCGTATCGTTTAACGGCTGCCCCAGCGTTACGCCATTGGCATGAGCCAGTACCCCACCGCTGACTCCGTAATAGAGCTGCTTAATATCATCGCTATGGCTGTAACCGATATTGGCATTGCCGTAACCACCGCGATAATTCAGCGTGGCGTAGCCTGTACTTCCGCTATTACCATCACCTCCCCCGGCGTAACCGGTTTGCACGCTATAGCTGAGGTTGTTGTCTTCCAGCAACGTACCGTATACACCGGCCAGATTGGTCATCCGACCGTTGAGATCGTGTGACATGCTGTAACTGGCACTGGCATGTCGCCACTGAGATTTACTGTCAGAACGCAGCCAGTGGCTGAAAGGAATATTGACGTTAAGCGCTAACATCTGATCCCGTCCTTTTTGCCAGGCGTTTTTCGTCAGGCTATAGCTGAGCGTCCAGTTGATATCTTCGAATGCAGTATTTAAACCAGCCTGGAATTGCTCATCGACATTATTCGTTCCCCAATAAGTTTGATGGCTACCACTCAAATACAGTGTTGATGAGCGCCCGAGTTGCTGAGTAACGGTGAGCTGTAATTTCCCGCGTTTGTTATAAGCGAGGTTGTAATAGTCGGTGAATTTCGGCTTAACCTGAATAACTCCGTCCTGTGTTTCGATGTTGTAGCCATTCATTCGACTGTATGTTGTATCAGCGAAATTAAAATATCCGCTGGTCGAATAACGGTAACCCACTAACTGAATATTCGTGCCTGACTCATTGAGCGATTTGTTATAGAGAAAACGCACCGATTGTCCGTCATGCTGACTGTCATCGGGAAGTGTGGAATTAGCCTGCGTCATATCCACAGACAGAGCACCCAGTGCCCCCATGTTTTTCCCGATACCGAAATTAAAAGCACGATAACGATCCGCCAGTTGCGTTCCACCATATATTGTCCAGCCAGCCGGAAGGCCGTGGAGTAATGTACTCTGGAAAAAGCGGGGTTTTTCCTGTTGCGCATTTCCACTACGGTATTCTCCTGCCGTAATGGAATAACGAGTATGCCCTTCACGTTGCAAAAGCGGGACTGACGAATAGGGTACGGTAAAAATCTGCGTGCTGCCGTCAGCCTCTTTGATCGTTACCTGCAAGTCACCACTATTACCTGCGGCATAGATATCGTTGATGGTAAAAGGCCCCGGTGGCACCGTACTATTATAAATGTCATACCCATTTTGTTTAATAGTGACCTGTGCAGTACCACGAGCAATACCGTGGATCACCGGGGCAAATCCTCTTTGGCTATCGGGTAACATATTGTCATCTGAGGCCAATTGTGCGCCGCGAAAGTTAATACCATCGAAAATATCGCCCTGAGTATAACCATCACCCAGCGTCAGCCGGGAACGTAACGGTATTATGTCTCGCTCAAGCCAGGTATTGATATGCTGCCATTTATTTTTGCTACCTGATGAACTGTCGCTACTGTTATAACTCCAGGTGGTATTGTCGCGTAAACGCCACGCACCAATATTTAACCCACTCTGTAGGTTTAAATATGCATAATGGCTGTTACCCCCAATTCGATTCTGTACACTATTTCCGCTGAAATTATAATTGAGCAATCCGGCATTAATACCGGGATCCCATAACTCAGGAGGAATATAACCACGCGCGCGATTACTCATAAATGCCTGAGGGATCGTCAGGTTGAGTCGCTGCTGACCCACATCCAGTTGCGCAGTAGCGTCATGTATCATTGAGGTTAATGGCACGCAGGCATCATCCGCCAGCAGATTCATACCGGAGACAGAAGCCGTATTCAGCCCCATACTGGCAAGTTGCGCGCGTGTCAGGCAGGGAACAATCCCTTGTTCACTGTCGCCCGTATTAAATGTGACATCACGCGTTGCCATATAACCATTATTCAAATAGATATCGACACGATACGTCCCTGGCGGTAATTCTTGCCCATTCTCAAAACGCGATAAATCAGCCACAGCCTGGGGATCATCCGCTAAAAAACGCGGGTTAAAATAGAGTTCGGCAGATGACAAAGGTGCCTGTGCGGCAAAAGCACAGGCAACAAAGAGCCGGACAAAAAAACCAGCCAAACGATGCTTACGAATATGCAAGCATTGTGTGTTTCGCTGGTAAAGTCTTAAATTCAGATATGACATTATTCCTCCGGTTTAAAATCACCCGGCAGTCAATTCTTTTTATTCAGGCGAAAAATTCCCCCTGCGTTATTCCATTACGCCCGTCATTTTGGGGGTAAGTGCGCCATAATCATTTATTGTTCGGTAAGTAATATTGCTTCCTGCATCAGAAGGCAATTTAACCGTGCTTTCGCCCATTGGAGGCACCAATGCATTTTCAAGAACCCGGGTTCCGGCATTCAACTCTGTTACCGTCAGGTAATAGGGTGTCGGGTTAATCAGCGTCAGAGAATTCGCGCTACGACGAAATCTTAATTTTTCTGCGGCCTGATCGGGTGGCAACGCTAATTTAGCCGGGCGATAGTACAGTTTAATGCGGCTGATAATTGCGAGCTGTAGCGTATTCTCAGTCAATTTTGATTTATCCATTGACGGAATCGCTTTAACGTTCATCCAGAATAAACTTTCCCGATCCTGTGGCAATTGGTTATTTGTTGCATCAAGAATACGTAAGGTATTCTCTTTTTTTCCCTTCATCGCAAACAGAGGTGGCGTCACGATAAAACGACCATCCTTAACACCATCGGCATTTTCCACCCATGATTGAATTAAATAGGTACTATTTTCATCATTATTTGTCACGGCAAGTTGCACTTGTTTTTGCCCTGCCGGATAAATTACGCGAGTCGCACCTAAGGCCACTCCCGCTTCAGCGCGTCCGGCAACCACCATTGCCATGAACATCAGGATACCTGCCAGCAAGCAGAATGTTATTTCCTGCGATTTCCTTACATTGACGTTTTTATTACTCACTGTCCTGTTCCTGTTATCACATTATCTGCTGAACAATTACTGATAGGTTAAAGAGAACCAGGCCTGGGCATTGGCGATGCCGCCAGTAACCCGACGCCCGGTAGCACGATATTTGGCGATGAAATGTAGCGAAGTAGAGCCTGAGTAAAGCCGTTTCCAGTTTGCTGGAGGACGATTAATCGGTACGAGGTTTCCTTCATCATCAAATAACGCTACGCCAATATTGGTGGCTATCCCTGGCCCCTCTCCCACGGAAAGCACATCCGGATTTTTACCATCCGCGACACCGTGAAACGCCACACCCACACGTTCACTCACCACCGTGCTACATTCCCGTAAATGAATAACAAAAGGCACCGGTGCGCTATCTTCCCCAACCGCATGAAACCGGTTACTGCTGATTTGCCCCATATTGACCGTCATTTGTTTATCCCCAGCTTCAATCCGGCAAGCTTCTGCAATAATGACGCCCTGAAATTGCATATTTCCGCCGGGCAACGTGGTGTTCCATTTATTTCCGGCCAGAGCAAACATTGGCAGTAACGACGCTAATAGAAATAATCTCTTCCTTTTCATTGTTATTTTTATCGCACAAGGGTGGGCATCCCTGCCCGTAATGACGTCCCTGAACCTGGGTAGGTTATTGATACTGAACCTTGAAGGTCGCATCCGCATTAGCAGCACCTGGGGTTGCGGCACCGGTTGCAAAATAACGCGCCTGGAACGGAATGGTGTTGGTTCCGTTATTCAGGGTTGTTTGTGCACTAAATGTCGCACCGTCCAGCGCCAGCGCAGCACCCGTTCTGTCCAGGATCTGCACACCAACTTTTGTTGCGCTACCCGCAGCTGAACTCTGCAAAGCTAATACGTTAGGATGAGTTCCATCAATTGCGGTACCAAGGAAGGCAATAGCAGCTTTGTCTGCAACAGTAGTGTCACAATCGTTCAGTTGAATGTTAAAACCGACAGCAGAACTGGTTGCTCCTTCTTGTGCCAGCGATGCGGTACGAACCTGCCCTAACTGAACGGTTTGATCAACAGAGCCTGCATCAACTGCGCAAGCGGCGTTAACAACTTCCCCTTTAAAGTGAACGGTCCCACCATTTACCGTCGTAGTATCAGCCAGAGCCGCTGCGGAACTGAGGGACAGAGCCGACAGAACAACGATTGCCAGAGTTTTAATTTTCATGCTGCTTTCCTTTAAAAAAACTATTTCTAAATCGACATGGGCAGTCGTTCTGTACGCTTTGTTTTGTCAACGAGTTTGACTGCCAACACTGCACAGTTTCCCCCCAAAAGATGAAACATTTGGGGCCATTTTGACTCATAGAGGAAAGCATCGCGCACAAACTTTTTCAGTTTATTTGTTGGCTTAATATTCTATTGTTATCTTTATTTATAGATTTTTATATTGCATGAGGTGGTTTTTGGAGAGAAGAATGAGGAAGATGCATCGAGCCACAGAAACGTTAGCTTTACATATAGCGGAGGTGATGTGAAATTAATTTACAAGAGAAATAATTTACATATCAAACAGTTAGATGCTTTTTGTCGTTTTTTGATATTTTTATGCTTGAGAAAAAATACGTAACTTATTTATGATATGGACAGTTTGGCCCCAATTGTCTTGTATTTATTTGTTTTTTAACTTTATTATCAATAAGTTAAATCAAACCTCTTCTCTTTTTAATTTTTCGTTTATGAGATTATTTCTTTCCCATAATCCGGCAAAACGAGCAGCATTACTGGCGGTATAACGCACAGTATGGCGAATATTTCGATGCCCGAGATAATCCTGAATTAAACGGGTATCTGCACCACGCTCTGCCAGTTCATAACCGCAAGCATGCCTTAACATATGAGGATGAGTCTGCGTTACGGTTCCAGCTTCAATACCGGCATCGCGAATAATGCGATAGGCCTGCTGGCGAGAAAGCCGACTCCCGCGGCGAGAAATAAATATAGCGTCGGTCCGGTCAGCGCCTTTCCAGTTAGCACGTTCCTGGGTCCAGCGTTCCACGGCTTCACGCTCATCAAAACGTAACGGGTGAACGGTAGAAAATCCGTTCTTCAGTCGGCGAATATTTATTCGACCTTCATTAAGGTCAAGGTCCTGATAATGCAGATCAAGCAGTTCACTAATACGCATCCCATGCCGATATGCCAACAGAATAAGACAATAATCTCTGGCTCCCGTTGCCCCGTAACAAACCGCCTGCATCATGGCCTGAACTTCTTTACCGGTAAGATAACGACGTTTACTCACAATAGTAGTACTCCTGACTGAGATATATTTGAATGAATACCTATAGGAAACCTCAATCGGTCAAAATTAGCCCAATAGATAAAAAGATAACCATACACGAAGTGATGTGGCTATCAGTCAATTACATTAAATATCATACAAAAATAAAATATCACCGATGTGACAACATCTATTTTCATTGATTTGATTCAATATAACAATAGATTGCAGAAGATTAACTTCCAGTTGCTTAAAAAATAAAGAAAAAAGTGTGGAAACAGGAGAATTTAAGTGATGTGTAAATTTATGAATGATTTTGTTTATTTATTTTGAAGAACATAAACCATTGTATTTTGTATGGATATGGTTAACTTAATGTTTATTATGATAATTAAGAATTACACTTACAATAACATCAATTAATAAATGGTTAATCATTTTTGATATATCGTAAGAATAATGTAGTTTTTAACACCATCCATGGTATCTCAACTATCTCTATAAAACAGCGTGACGCTGTCGTCCTCTGGCTCTATCCCAGATGCCGTAAAAACGCCCTGCATTGCTGGCGGTATACCAGACAGTATGACGAATATTGCGATGCCCAAGATAATCCTGGATAAGTCGCGTATCTATTCCCATATTCGCCAAAGCAAAACCACACGAATGGCGTAACATGTGCGGATGAATCTCCAGTGACAACCCGGCATTACCACCGGAAGTCGAGATAATATGGTAAAACTGTTGCCGAGAAAGTGGATTCCCCTTACGTGATAAAAATACCCACTCGCTCTCAGCATGCGGATAAGAAGTACGGATACTCAACCAGTTTTTTAAAGCCTGAATTTCTTTGTTCAATAGCGGGTGCGTTGTTGAAAAGCCTTTTTTTAATCGATGGATATATATACACTTTGCCTTAAGATCAATATCCGAAATCCTCAATCGGCAAATTTCACTCGCCCGGAAACCATGAATAAAACAAAGCAAAGTCAGACAATAATTACGTGCAGCATGAGGCCCGGTATTTGCTGCTTTAAGGAGTGATTCGATTTCACTATGGGTAAGGAAGTTCCTTTTTTTGTTATCAGCCTTATTCTTCATCGTTTTCCCTTATAATTACAGACGCGCACTAGCTGTGCTGAGTTAGCAATAATCCAACATTTTAATCCTGATTATGTTTATAAAAGCGAACGTTTGCTTAATAACTAACGTAAGTGGACCAGTTCTTCTGAGCGAACTTAAATGGAGTAGCGATAGTTACTTATAATAACTTTGCCATACAAACGCCATGCTCTTGCATGCTATGTACCTTTATATATTTATCAATCTGATACGAATCTAATAATAACCCTCATCATTAATGCAACTAATCTTATCTATATATCATGTGATATGTTCTGTAACAAGTAAAATCAACATAAAAAATTCAGCAAAATTTAATATTCGTTCAACTAGCCGTCTCACATATGACATTATTAGTCAACTGCATTTGCCACAAAATGGCTATTTCATGGAACGCAGTTATTTCTTAGTGGCTATTATCATGCTAATTCTTAGGTCCCTAGCGATTATTCCTGCCTGGTTCATCAGCTTACGCCATGAGATTGTTACATTCCTTTTTATCCTGGAGATATGGGGGAACGCAGGAGATGATTTTTTCATCTACATCCGTTGGTAAATATGGCTTTGGTCACTACGACTTAAACCTTCCTCAATCACAGCTATTCGCCGGGCGATACGGCAAACAAACTAAGTGAAACATCATCCTGAAAACACCAACATCAACAAGCCTCTCCAGATCGACATCAGGAGTGACCAGTTACAAACCACAAACCAAGAAACATATTTCATGATGAGAATTATGCTCAGCCTGATGGCGGGTAAACCCTTATTATCACCAAGCTCACTGCGTTAGCTTGCAAAGCTTTCCTTGTTTAGATTCTAAATAAAATTTTTATAAAACAGATAGTTAAAAGAAAATCTTTAGTTTTTTGAAGACCACCGCAAGTGTTCGTCTGGCTTCACATGGCATCTTCTTCTTAGAAAAAGATCGACATATTTTGTGACACGAATTGCAAATCTGGTTTTGTTGTATGGATTGCGTGATTTTTGATCTGGTATAACAGGTATAAAGGTGCACCACGATAGTCAATGAGACTGGGCATCTCGTAATCTATGGCAAACATCACTTCAGTTCTTTCTCATCGGGTGATGAAAACGCACTTCAGTCAGAAAGGAATATGAAAATGAGATCAACAGACACTCTATTTTATGACTCTGGGTAAAATGAATTGAGTAAGTGATATAGCTTACGAACATTCAAATCAATTAAACATCAGAATAGATTTTATACTCAGGTATTTAATCTGGCTCTCTGTTTATTTAAATAATGTGGAAAGAGAATTTTCACAGGAGACCTTATACAAAAAATATAAAATACAGCTACTCGTTGCCAAAGACACTATAAGCCTGGCAAAAAATATTACACAACATAAATGCTAATTGTTTATGCGGGCTTTGTATTGCTTTCTGTATCCTACAAATGAGTGAAATTTATGAAAAAGGCTAAAATACTTTCTGGCGTATTATTACTGTGCTTTTCGTCACCATTAATTTCTCAGGCTGCGACACTGGACGTACGTGGTGGATATCGTAGCGGAAGCCATGCCTATGAGACTCGACTCAAAGTCAGTGAGGGATGGCAAAATGGATGGTGGGCAAGCATGGAAAGTAATACCTGGAATACCATTCATGATAATAAAAAGGAAAATGCCGCACTCAATGATGTTCAGGTTGAAGTTAATTACGCGATTAAACTTGATGATCAATGGACGGTGCGCCCGGGAATGTTAACGCATTTTAGCAGCAACGGCACACGCTACGGACCCTACGTAAAACTGTCCTGGGACGCGACAAAAGATCTTAATTTTGGCATTCGCTATCGTTACGACTGGAAAGCTTACCGACAACAAGACTTATCCGGTGATATGTCTCGTGATAACGTTCATCGTTGGGATGGATATGTCACTTACCATATTAATAGTGATTTCACCTTCGCATGGCAAACGACGCTATACAGCAAACAGAACGATTATCGCTATGCAAACCACAAGAAATGGGCGACGGAAAATGCATTTGTTCTACAATACCATATGACGCCCGATATTACGCCATACATAGAATATGACTACCTTGACCGCCAGGGTGTTTACAACGGCAGAGATAATTTATCGGAAAACAGTTATCGCATTGGTGTGTCATTTAAACTGTAGTAGACAGGAGACAGTCACAATGAATAAAACAATAATGGCGCTTGCTATCATGATGGCTTCATTTGCCGCAAACGCGTCTGTATTACCGGAAACTCCTGTGCCATTTAAAAGTGGTACCGGAGCAATTGATAACGACACTGTCTACATTGGTTTAGGTAGCGCAGGTACAGCATGGTACAAGCTGGATACACAGGCCAAAGATAAAAAATGGACAGCGTTAGCTGCATTCCCTGGTGGACCGAGAGATCAAGCAACCTCTGCATTTATTGATGGCAATCTGTATGTGTTTGGCGGCATTGGCAAAAACAGCGAGGGCTTGACTCAGGTATTTAATGACGTACACAAATACAACCCCAAAACTAATAGCTGGGTTAAATTGATGTCGCACGCGCCGATGGGCATGGCGGGCCATGTGACTTTTGTACACAACGGCAAGGCTTATGTTACTGGCGGTGTTAACCAGAATATCTTCAATGGCTATTTTGAAGATCTCAACGAGGCTGGAAAAGATTCAACCGCTATAGATAAAATCAACGCCCACTATTTTGACAAAAAAGCAGAAGATTATTTCTTCAATAAGTTTCTGTTGTCTTTTGATCCCTCAACACAGCAATGGAGTTACGCTGGCGAATCTCCCTGGTACGGAACGGCTGGTGCGGCGGTTGTGAATAAAGGTGATAAAACCTGGCTTATTAATGGCGAAGCCAAACCAGGATTGCGAACGGATGCCGTATTTGAACTTGATTTCACCGGTAATAATTTAAAATGGAATAAGCTTGATCCCGTCTCATCACCAGATGGCGTCGCTGGCGGTTTTGCGGGGATAAGCAATGATTCTCTTATATTTGCCGGAGGGGCCGGATTCAAAGGTTCACGAGAAAATTACCAGAACGGTAAGAACTATGCGCATGAAGGCCTGAAAAAATCATATAGCACTGATATTCATCTTTGGCATAACGGGAAATGGGATAAATCGGGTGAATTATCGCAAGGTCGGGCCTACGGAGTATCATTGCCCTGGAATAATAGTTTATTAATTATTGGCGGTGAAACTGCAGGCGGCAAAGCGGTGACGGATTCAGTTTTAATTTCTGTGAAGGATAATAAAGTCACAGTACAAAACTAACGCTTCAGGGCCCCGGTAAAGGGGCCCTGCTATCAATTTGTCATTTGTATTACGCGAAAATTATATGAACGCAATAATATCGCCCGATTATTACTATGTTCTTACCGTTGCTGGTCAGTCTAATGCCATGGCGTATGGCGAAGGACTGCCATTACCGGACAGGGAAGATGCGCCTCATTCCAGAATTAAACAATTAGCGAGATTTGCGCATACGCATCCCGGAGGCCCGTCATGTCACTTTAACGACATTATTCCTCTGACTCACTGCCCACACGATGTTCAGGATATGCAGGGTTATCACCATCCTCTGGCAACGAATCATCAAACACAGTACGGCACCGTTGGCCAGGCACTGCATATTGCACGAAAATTACTGCCCTTTATTCCTGATAACGCAGGGGTTCTCATCGTTCCGTGTTGCCGTGGCGGATCGGCTTTTACCGCGGGCAGCGAAGGGACATATTCAGAACGGCACGGAGCCAGCCATGATGCTTGTCGTTGGGGATCGGATACTCCGCTATACCGGGATTTAGTCAGCAGAACGCGAGCCGCACTGGCAAAAAATCCGCAGAACAAATTCCTCGGCGTATGCTGGATGCAAGGCGAATTTGACTTAACGACCAGTGACTACGCGTCACACCCTCAACACTTTAATCATATGGTTGAAGCCTTTCGTAGGGATCTAAAACAATACCATTCTCAGCTTAATAATATTACTGACGCGCCGTGGTTTTGCGGCGATACCACCTGGTACTGGAAAGAAAAATTCCCTCATGCGTATGAAGCTATTTATGGCAATTATCAAAATAATGTTTTAGCCAATATTATTTTCGTCGACTTCCAGCAACAAGGTGAAAGAGGACTGACGAACGCGCCTGTTGAAGACCCGGACGATTTAAGCACGGGATATTACGGTTCAGCGTACCGGTCACCGGAGAGCTGGACGACGGCACTGCGAAGCAGTCATTTCAGCGCGGCAGCCCGTCGGGGGATTATTTCTGACAAGTTTGTAGAAGCAATTTTGCAGTTTTGGCGCGAAAGGTGAGCGTTCATTAATTTGATTTATTTGCATCCATCAACGCTTTTAACTGCTCCGGCGTGCGGCACTATAATGGTTTTCACAACAAGGAGCCATTTTCTTATACCACTTTCAGAGACCATCCGCTTATGCCACCGCCCTCTACGCAACTGTTTGCAGAGCACCTTCCCACCGAGTGGATACAGCACCTCCTGACGCTTTCTGCTCATGCGACCATTTGTCGTCTTAACCTGAGCGCGGATGGCGAAGCGGGGATTAGCCTGCTGGCCCGCAGCGCTGTCACCCAGGAGCGCCAGCGCGTGGGGGCCCCCTGGTGGAATGGCTCTTCCGCCAGACCGCACAGACATGGGGCGCGGAACGTTACCTGAAGGATGACTGGCACGGCCTGCAACTTTTTGCCATTGATGGCGCACAGTTCAGGACACCTATGAACCTGAGTTGCGCGAATATTATGGCTCTGCCAACACATCCACTGAGCGGCAGAGCGCCTACCCGGTCATGCGTCTGGTGGCGTTAATGAATCTGGGAATCACATTCTGCTGAATGCCATGACCTCGGCCTACCGGCGGAGCGATACAGCGTGAGGCAACTAAAGCGGCGTCAGAAATCAGCTTTAAGTTCGCATTCCAGTTTATCGTGACAGAAATGATAGTGCAGGGAAATACGGCGTCACCAGGAACCATCCCGAAACGGCTGGAGCATCTGCGGGGTGCTCTGGAAGCGGTGTTCCCACGACTATCAAGGCCGAGGGCTGTTAAGGTATCAAAAACCCGTTATCCGGTGAAACACAGTGCCGCCCCGCTTAAGTGACGGCATTGTGTTTCTGACTGGCCTTAACTTTCCCTGAATCTCTGACGATCCTCACCATTGATATTTTCTTCATTCCTCACCAGAGAAATAAAAAATCACTATACTCATCAAAATATGAGATTACATTTATTCAGGCGATCACCTTACTATTTTATACGGAAAATAAATCATGAATATCCGTCAATCATTACATGACCGAATCTATGCAGAATACCCTCAACAGGCTAAAGATATATTACTGTATTTCCCCACTTATGAAATTATGCCATCGACCATAAAAATGGTTATGATTAATGAGGTGGTAGCTATAACACCGCAAGAAGATTTTTATACACCAGAGTCTGGTTATTTTACGACTGTCGCCCGACAGTTAGCGCTGGCTGGATTATCGGCAAGTAGTGGCGAAGTCTTACTCAACCATGGTATCTACCTGACCTCCGCACTGAAACTACCTAAAACACAGATCACAGCCACACCCGCGGAGATCATTCTCTGGTCACCTATTGTAGAATGGGAGCTCGAACTCTTTGCCAATATAAAAGTTATTTTCGTTGGCGGCGATATCGCGCGAAAATGCCTTAACATCATCGCGAAAAAGCAAACACGTAAACATGCCATCCCTTCAACTCCGACGTACAAACTGATGAATAGCGAATTAGTCTGGAAAGGAATAAGCATACTTCCTGGATATATTCTTACCGGAAAAAACCTGCTCATTGAAAAGTCAAAAATCGAAATGAATGTCGAACAATTAAGAAAAGGAATTGCGATTTATCGCAATAGTAACAGTAACCATACGAATAATTCAGTTCATGAATAAGAGATGAATCATTAATAACAAGAAATCACTGACAAACCACCTGTAAAAGGTCAATCATTTTAGTTCAATTTCCTTTGTCATGATTATATTTTTATCGTCCTGACGATACTATTAACAATTACAATATTTATACCCTCCCCAGAACAAACAGAAAAGAACTCATACATTCGTTTATAATTCTGGTAATCCTGGCATCATACGTTTAAAATTTAAGGTGTTTGTTTTATAATCATGATTCCAAAGACTATTGGTCACCAGAAAATGCCAGCCTTTTCGTGCCAGCTATATTTGTCCAGTGTGTTACCCCATCCAAAAATCATCCACATCCTGATGTTACGTTAGATATAGAGAAAACAGGTTGTACTGTGCAATATGCTAACCGCATAAGCGAATATAATTTCTAAGCTGATATTGTCTGGCTGTTGGGAGCTAAACAATATAAATATCGCCAGTTGCCAGAACGGTTATATAGACCAGGAGCGTTTCGGCTCCTGGTCTGTTTCGGACATATTATCAATCAGCCACTAATAGCGGACTAGGGATACCAGATGATGAAACAAACAGCCCTTTTACGGCACGGGTTGCAGCCACATGCAGTAACGCGCGCTCATTAAATAATGCATCACGCTGTTCAACGGGATCATCGGATGCTAATGCTTTTATTTCCGGCACAACGCCTTCGTTAATCCCCACCAGGAACACATACTGGAACTCAAGCCCTTTAATACGGTGCATCGTTGCAACTCGCACGCCTGGGCGTGCATCGCTGTCACCGCTATCATTGCCTAAATTAAATGTCTCAATTCCGGCGTCATTGAGTGCTGATGCGTAGCGGTCGCAAGCATGTTTAGTACGCGCAGTAATGCAGATATCCTGAGAACGAACCTGATTCGCCAGCAATGCCTGAATTTGCTTGACGAGTGTTGCAGCCTCTTCTTTGAAATCTGCCGCATGCGTAATCATGGGCTTTTCCCCGTGCAGTAATGACAAATAATCATTACTGGTATCCGCTTCGCCATCGAGGTTATCAACCTTCACACCAGTTAACAGCCCAACAGCAAATTGACGCGTCTCTTCTGTGGTCCGATAGTTAATCTTCAATTTTTTACTGCGACGACCACGGACGTTAATACCACACTGACCAAGAACGACCTTATTGCGATAAATACGCTGATGCCCATCCCCGACAATAAACAGATCGTTGGGCGACTCGGGAACCAGGCTGCGAATAAGAGTAAATGCCGGGGCACCGATATCTTGAGCTTCATCGACGACAATACTGCTATAAGGTAGTTGGACCTGCTTTTCTTTAAACAGAACAATAGCCTCATGCATGGCATCGCCCATTTCGCGCAGTTTGGCACGCGCCATTTGTGCTCTGAATTCTTCGAAAACTGGCCAGATTTTCGCCCGTTGAATACGGGATAACGCTGTACCACGTCCAACCCGGCTGACTTTGAGGTATTCCTCCCGGGTGTAAACCGCATTTGGCTGGACAACGCGTTGCCACTCTTCAGCATAGAAATTGTCAGGTAGCCCCAGTTCGGCAGGTGCCTGCTGCAAGGCATAGTTCCAGCATTTACGTCGCCCTTCATCGCTGTCGTATACCACGCGGAAATCATAACCGTGGCGTTTTAGTTGGTCGCTCATCCAGGCATCAATGTTAACGACGTCAATACGCGCCATCTCTTCTCGCGTACACAACCGCTGGAGATTAGCGCGAATATCTGCCGCCAGGTTACGCGTAAAGGTCGTGAAAAGTACCTTCTTACCGGGTTTATCTACCAGACGCTGAGATAACCACCGCGCACGGTGCATTGCAACAACCGTTTTCCCTGTACCTGCACCGCCCAGTACTCGTACCGGACCATTAGCGGGCGACTCCACCAGTTTTCGCTGGCTCGGATGCAGAAATACACGCCATTTTTCTAAAGGCGCATTAAGCATCTGCAACAGCTCCTGTTCATTTTCAACGACATAGAAGCGACGTTTACTTCGTTCAATCGCCTCCATAAAGTCGTTGGTATCAACAGGCTCATCACGATGATCGTTAAACTCTTCCAGCACTTCCTGGTAATCCAGCCCTTCTGCCAGCCAATGCAGGGGTTCCCAGGCTTCTGCTGGCATTATGCTTTCAAGTTGATTAAGCCCGGCTTCATCGGTAAGCGCCATCACCTGATCAATAAAGACAGGCGGCACACCCAGGGCCAGAATCTGTTCCGCGCTGTAAGCTGCGAAGAGTTTCGGTTTATCAACCACTGTTTCCGCTGCCGGTTTGATATAGCTAATATCAATAACCTGAATTGCGCCGGTAACCGGGTGAATTGAACAATCATGCCGCCGCGCCCAGTCGTATGCTTCGTCGTGTTTATCCACCCACATCAGCATATACAGGGCACCCTGTTCAGGTTTCAGAACAATGCCGCGATAAGTTTGATCGATTCGCACCGAATGGACATTTTTACTGCGCGCATCGTGGATCTTTTCATAGTTAAGTCCATTACTGGTCGGGTCCTGACGGAATTTGGAGATGAATTCCTGCACCTTTTTTTGCTGTGCTTTTGGGATCCGCGCGAATGCGCCCAGAAAACCATCAGAAAGTGCCACCTTGGGCGTTTGCACCGTCATTTGTCACCTCCGGACAGATGTTGCAATGTATTTTCGTCAATTGGCCCGAATGCAACGTGCCAACCCCTGGTTGTGAATAATGGAATAAATTCTTGATTATCAATAATCAATGCCCATTTTTGTGATGGCCAGGCGAGATCGGCTTCCGCAATAATTTCACCTTCATCATTTTGCAATTCGTAGCCGAGAGTCGGCGCAGAGAGAGAATGAGACTGAAGCAACGCGATCTCTTCAGCGCTTAATAAGCCAAACTCAATAATCTCAGCCCAACTTTCATCAGTCTCTGGTACTGCCTCTGGCGTTGCCGTAACTTTAACGTCAACGCTTTCCTGCGGTAAATGCACGGCTTTACGGCTGGTAAAGGTCATATCCGGCAGGAACTGTAACAGGTTTACCAGTCGCCAGAAGCCATTGAGTCCCGCTTCATAACCGTCATCCTGCGTATAGCGATCGTCAAAACAGATATGCAAACGCAGCCAGCTGCGCATTTGTGCGACACTGGTCGTCGGTTTAATGGCTTGTTGTGGCAACACCGAAGCCAGCTCAATAAATTGCTGCGATGAGTTACAGCTATCGAGTAAACCACCAAAGACAAACGGTTCGTCTGGCAAAAGCTCTGCTAGCCGCCAGGCTGGCGCGTTTTCCTGCATTTCATAGGCATACTTTTGTTTCGTTCCCGCGTCCTGTGACTTCTTCACATCCAACCACACCCAGGCATGTGCAGCAGCCATTTTCTGCCATAACTGCGTTCTTCCTCCCGGATCGGCGAGATAATCCAGCAGCAGTGCAAAACTGTTGCGTTCCCGGAACGACGCTTCAAGGGCCGCAAAGTTGGTATCGTGAAACAGGTTATAAAACTTAGGCTGTTTCATATCCGGGTTATGCCCAAGCCCCAGGACATCCTGAACATGTTTAAGCCCAGGCTCTTTGAGATCGGCCCACGTGACTGTCCACACCCAGAAATTATCGCTATCCCGAATCGCCTGGCGTTTTTGCACATCCTCTGCGACGCTATTTTTGTGAAACGCAAAGCCATCAAGGAAAATAGCTACCGGTTTAATGGCATCAGACTGCATAAGCGGATATAGCACGTAATCCGGGCGACAAGGGATCCCCACCGCCTCTTTAGCGCCTAAATCCACCTGAGCTTTAAGATGCCAGCTCATCATCGGTTCGCTGCGGGTGTTAATAATCCACCCAGCGCCCTGATGCGCGTAACTGCGACTGACAATCAGGTTTTTATTTTCTTGCAGGCAGCTAATAAACCGTTTTTCCAGCTCACTGCCCATCATGGCTTCGAGGGAAATGTTTTTGATGGAATCAATTACCCGTATCGAATCTCTTGCCTGCAAAATTTTCGCCAGCAAGAGACGCGCCTGATCGCGGGAGACATACTTCATGCGCCCACGGTCACGGTAAGCGTAAACGCAACGATAACAACCATCTTTATGCGTATCATGGTTGCAACTGCATTCCACTATCGCCTGATAGGCCAGTTCAAGTAATTTCAGCAAATTGTCGGGAGTGCGCATCAGCTCTTTAAGAGAACCAGTTCCCCCCGGGACGGTATCGTAAATCACCAGATACTGCCGCCAGGATTCGCCTTCATTTTCCGGCTCGCGGTACACAACGCCTTTCAGGTGATCGACATTCCCCTTGAAGTAATGTTTAAGACCTAGCTGGATCGCCGCCCCAAGAGAAGCCTCCACGACACGGTCATTACTGTAACTGCTTACCGGGAGCAGAATACGCAACGCTTCTGACTCCAGCTGGCGATAGAGATAGAGATAATCTTCGAACTTCGCCTTTTCGGGTTCCGTGCGATATTTGCAGCTCAAATCATGACGTGGTTCATGATCGCGAGGACGCTGCACCATGCCGCACCCGAGGCAAACTTTAAACCCGGTTCGCTTCTTCGCTTCTCCGGCAATCATCAACTCATTGGCATCATCCGCCATTTTGCCGAAGTTGATATCCCGCAGGGTGACTTTGCTTAAAAATTCAAAACCAAACGGAACTTCGCCTTCCTCAATCGCGTATGCCGCCGATACATCTTCTTTTTCGAAACTAACCAATAGCTGACGCTGGAAGAAAGCAGGTTCACGGCTGTCGCTCTCGTCGCTGATCTGGCTATCACGTGCGCTGGCGCGGGCATACACCTGGCGAAGTTTCAGCAGCGTGGTTTTTTGTCCGGCGTCGGCCCACCCCGGTGTGCCACATTTCGGGCAATATTTATGCTGGTCGCCCGTCTGGTCGATATTTTCGCTGTAGTTACAGTGGCTACAGATACGCCAGTTCTCCGGCTCAGAGACCTTCAGGTCTATCTGCTCAATTTCAACTTTATGCCCACCGGCATAGAAATTATTCAGCGGAGCCAGCTCAGCCAGCGCCGTTGATGCCGGGCGTTCATATTCGAAAGTGGTGTTTTGATATTCACGCGCTTCCCCGCCTTCTTTACGCCGCCAGAGCACAGAACGTAACGTAATACCGGCTTCCGGGAAGGCGTAGTTAGGCAGCAGACCTTCATCCGTGAGGAAATTCAGCGTCTGCTTATTGTTGATTTGATTTACCAGCGCCATCAGCGCCTGCCGTTCTGAAGTTAACTCGCGCATATCGCTGTCAAAGTTTTGATCGCGCGGCGCGTTCTCCAGCTTATCGATACTGCGCTTGAGTTTATCGATGCGTGAACGCAGAGATTTGCGATCTTCCACCAGCAGTTTTAACGCTTCTTCGATACGCTGCACCAGCGAACGCTGTCCAGGCGCACCCTGAAGATAAGACAACAACTGTTGGCGAGTTTCTGCGGCAAGATCGGGGAAGATCGCCGTAAATTGTGCAGCAATCTCCGCATGATGCTGTTCGATATATCTCAGTAAGTTATACGGAAAACCCGATTTACGCCCGAACTCCAGCTCATCCAGCATCTGTTTGACGTTTTTACAGATAGCGGATTCTGGTACACCGGTTTTCACCCAGTTATCCATACAAAAAGCTGCCAGCTGGCGTTCGAGAATAGCCGTTGCATTGAGGAAGACGCCAGGAGCCTGCACCTGGCCCTGCATCATCTCCAGTGGTTCTTCAAAGAAAAACTGATCGTGCGGGTTCCCTTCTGCCACGGTAATGTTTAACGCGTTACCATCTTTACGACCGGCGCGACCAATACGCTGCAAGTAGTTGGCCTGAGCAGGTGGGACAGAACAGAGTAAAACGGTGGAAAGATCCCCAACGTCGATACCCATCTCCAGCGTCGGTGTTGCCGACAACAGGTTGATATTCCACGGTTGGTTGCCGCGGTAGAACGATTTTTCGGTGGCTTCGCGATCTTCACGGCTAAGCAGCCCCGTGTGTTCTGCGCCCTGCACGCGCGCGATGTCCATGTTCTCCCAACGCCAGGTCGCCGTATTGTCGACTTCCTGGTAACGACCTTCACAACGTAAAGAGAGACAAGGCGCATTACGCCACTGCCAGCCTTGATCGGCCGGAGCCCGGACAACCTCACGGCAACATGAGCAATTAAGCTGAACGACGTCACGGCTCACCACCAGCGCCGAAGGCACCAGTCCCCAGGCTTCACGCCCTTTGGTGTCAAAATCTTTTACTACTCCGGCTATTTTCAACGCCGTAAACAGGCGTCGTAACACCGTTTCCGCAACGCTACTGATAAACAGATTATTGCCGTTACTCAGCGTGCGATTGATCCAATGCTGATACCAACTGGGGTTAGACTTCGCGCCAATCAGGCGATGGAAACCATTAATTTTTTCAAACGACGCATAAGCCGGTTTACGCGTTTTCGGACCGATAGAAGGCATATAGCGCGAGGTACGCTCTTTTTGCGTCATCATAAAGGTCGTGCCATCACGGCGATAACTTTCGAACGCCGGATGCATAACGGCCCCGGCCTGGCGTTGATACCAAATAACCCCCAGCGCCAGGTGCGCGACCTGCTCGACGCTCACACCGGACATCTCATCACCCAGCTCTTCACAAAGCTGTTGATGCAGGGCGGTAATTGCCGGATTAAAGCGTTCTTTATCCACTCCGGCAACGGCATAACCGGTGGCTTCCAGCGTACGTCCGATACGCGCGCGCAGGGTAAATTCGCTGTACACCTCCCAGTCGAGGCGCAGGGAAACCAGCTCCGGCAGATCGGAGTTCTCCGCCAGTTTGCCTTCATTTTTCAGCGTCTGATAATCATTCAGCCACTGCATATTTGGTGCGATGAAGTTCGCTGCAAAATGAGCATCGTCCGGTGAACGTTCACGCGTTTGTTGGCAAACACGCGCCGCGAACGCATCCAGCGGTAATGTCTCTTTTTCGCCAAGAACACTGGCGATTTGCCCACGAATCATCAGCGGCCAGGTTCGGGCAGTAAAAAAGCTGGCACGATGCGCGGCGTCTTGTACCGAGTCAGAAAACGTAATCAGCTTTTTATGTTCGTTGAACTGGCTGCCATAAAGCTGGTGAATCATCACCGCCGACAGACTGGCAGCCCGTGACCCCAAAATCGAAATCCCCTGTTTGCTGTTGCAGTACGGGCATTCATTAGCAAACTCCAGCTCGTCCTTACGCTCTTTGAGCATATCCGGGATCAGTACCTGCAACAGCTCTGTATGACCACAATGTCCACACTGGACGCTGGACTGTCGGTTCAGTTTCAGGCAGGTAGGGCACAGTTTCTGGTGTGCGCCACTGACCGCTTTTTCGTTGTTATCCGGGAAAGCGAGGACGATGGAGCGCCCTTTTTCAAAGAACTGGCGATAAATGCCGTCGAGGTCTGTTTCCAGCTGAACGCTTTGCCCATGACGCAGGCTGGCCCAGCCGGTTGCGTGGCAGTCACGGCAGTGGATAACCGGCAAATAGTGTTCGCGGTCTTCCACCGCCACATCATCGGCAAACACCAGTCGCGGCGTTTTCGCCACGCTGGCGACCAGACGACGCATCTCACGAAGCCACAACTGGGAGCGCAGTTGCACAAATGGCAGCACCGGACGCACTTTCTTCGCCTGGAGACGTTTTTGCCGATCGTGTTCCGTTTCCGGTACTTCGAGACGTGCCTGCGCGATCAGTGCCAGAATGCTTTGCAGCACGCGTCGGGCATGGTCGGCGCTTTCTGCCAGCATAACCTGGAGATTTTCCAGACACTCTCGTTCAGAGAGGATCCCGCCTTGCAGATCATGGAGTAAGACATGCATCACGCTGTGGCGGCGTAACAGTGACCCCAGCGCAATACGCTTTTCACGCCCGTCGTCGCTCTCCAGATCGTCCGGGAGTTGCAAGTCGCTGTCGGGGAACCACAAAGGGATTTGCCCGTTAAGATACGCTACCGGGGTAGCGTAACTCTGCGGGTCCAGGGCCGAAGCGACCTCCGGCCCCGGATACTGACTGTACGCAATGGCATAATCCTGCAAGTACTCCGCTGCCGTGTAGCGATCTTCGCGAATAACGGCGTCATCGGTAAACGGCTGGTCAAAGATTGTTTTTGCGTAATCGAGCAGTTGCCCCAGTTCGTCGCCGACGGTAGCTGATGTCCCGACGCAGGCGAATCGTTGGTTATCCACACCTATGTGATGCTTCAGACGTCGCACCAGACAGGCCAGATCCGACCCTTGCGCGCCATCAAACGTATGCAATTCATCCACGACCAGGTAACGCAATGAGCCGGGCTGGTTGTAACGCCAGAGCGGCTGATCGCCAGGGCGCATCAGCAGGTAGTCGAGCATTTTGTAGTTGGTCAACAGGATGTCCGGCGGGCTTTCGCGCAGCGTGTGCTTACAGGTAATGACCTTTTCTGCCGACATTTTCTTGCTGGGTTCGATTTCGCTGTCGCCGACAAACAAGCCGACGGTCACCTTGCCATGCAGTTGTGGATCGCTGGCGATGGTTTTGGCGAAACGGCTGGCCTGATCGGTTGCCAGGGCGTTCATCGGGTAGATGATAATTGCTTTAACCCCGGCTTGTGACGCGCCCGCGCAGTGGTTGAGCAGCGGGAACATAAAACATTCTGTTTTACCGGAGCCGGTACCGGTTGCGACCAGCGTCGGCTGTGGCGCGTCGCTTCCCAGACGCTGAAATGCCCGGGCCTGATGCGCGTGCGGCGGGAACGGCAGCGTCAGATTAGGGAAAAAATTCAGCGGTAAGTCACTTTTACGAAACGGCAACTGGGCGGAAAGGTATGGTCCTTTCAGCAGCGTTTCGGGCTGGGCCAGAAATTGCTCCAGCATTGAGACATTATCGTTATTCTCACCGTTAAACAGCGGGCTGTTTAGCGGGAACGCCGCCCGTAAAAAGGCGGCAACGCTGTCGGCGACCTGCCGACTGACAACGGACGGCAACATCAGGCGCTCTCCTTATCTTGTGCAAAGAACGCCCAGGCCACTTTGTAGTCGTCTTCGCGATCCGGCTTGATAAACGGTGCCTGCCAGGTGACGGTACGGCGCTCGCCTTCGTCGCTGCGGGTATAGTCATCAAAGGTAACGCTGACGGTACCGGTTTGCAGATGTTTGACATCATCCCAGCCGATGGCTTGATCGGTGCAGTCACCGCCGGTCCAGTCCGGGCTGTCGACGTTAAAGACAAAGCCGTTTTTCAGGTCAGCTTTACGCGCGGTACGAGGCAAGCCAACGCCCACCAGCCCTTTGCTTGGGGTAAAGATAATGCGACCGTTTTGATCGTACCAGGTGTCCGCTTCGTACTGGCGCATCACCGGGAACTGAATACGGTAGATGGCGAGTAGTTCTTCGAGGGTTAGCCCCAGCGCCTGCGCCACCAGCACGTCGATTTCCACCAGCGCCTGACGGCGGCTGTAGTCGGAGCGTAAGGCGCAGTTACGCTGCCATTCTGGGGTCAGATTGGTGAAGAAATCCTGGGGGAGCTGTGGGAGATCGCGGCTCCAATATTGTATTTTAAATTCTGAGGAATAAATGGAACACCACAATTTTTTATAATGCTCTGTTATACTAACCAAAGCCATCGACCTTGCATGTAAAGAGGCTCTAAACTTCTCATTACTTAATAATGGAAGTTGATTAACTAATGACTGATTCGCATGCCCCATGCCAGTACACTTGACTCTATAATCTACGACAATGGACAAAGACATCGAAAAGAAATCAAGTAAATCATAGTCATGTTTAAAAATAGTGCTTAGACACGTATTAATATGAGAAATACCGGGAGGTATTATAGTTGCGATGAAAGTTCGTTCAGAAGTTGAACCTATCATTTCCCGATTAACAAATCTATAGCCATTAGTCACAGGAAAGACATTACCATCCCAAGAAACTGTCGGAATTCGATTTAGAAAATCGGAATACTCGCAATTAGGAATATAATTAACCCTAGGCATATAATTATCAGGAATAGTCATCAAATCAATGGAGTCATAGTCACTATTTAATTTACATAAAGTCCGTGGCGTTTTGTAATAAGCATTCCCCACAAAGAAATGTGGTCCAGATAATATCCATTGTGAAATTCCAGAGGGGAATTCCGTTTTCCTTTTAGTTGTACCATCTCTTTGAGCAAATGTTTCATCAAACATCACTGTAGAATAATAATTATTTTTTATTGAAGATAGTTTTTTTGATTTAACATCAAATTTACGTAAAACTTCCAATAATTGTACTGTATGTAAAGCTGGAAGCCTTGCGTGCAGTGCAGGTGTTGAATTATCATCAAATATCCCCGCAAACAAACGTAACTCATCAATAGTAATTGTTAATACTCTTGATTTATGGGGTGATATATTCCAATTTATTTTCAGTTTATCCCCATTGTAAGATTCTTCCTTGATACCAGGAATTTCCCCTTGATTATCATGCAAAATACTTGAATCTATTGTATACACAGAGAACAAATTTGACATGTGTGTAAATGAAGGCGATTCTTGCAATGGACCATAAATATTAATACTAAATGTTGTTGCATGATGAACATCGGGAAAAAGCCCTAATTCATTTTGAAATTGATAATGGTCACGCAAACGGCAGTAAATTTTGGCACGAAGTTCCCCCGCCTTGCTATCATCATAAACTCCATCAGGGTGCAATAACCCTGAAACACCATGTTCAGAAATAAGTCGCCATGAGACTGGTAAAAAACATTTATATAGATTTGTTTTTTGCCCTAACAAGCATGAAAAATTTTGCTGACTATTTAGATAGTTCTGTAATCCAACGGCAGATTCAAACTCACTTCGCCATGCATCTTCTAATCCATAGACTCGTGCAAAAGATTCTTCTCGGAGAGAAGATATATTGGCAGCGCTAAGATTGTGCAGTACAAGCTCAGGTTTATAATCTCCCAATATTCCGCGTTCTTCCCATACAACTTTTAGCCACGGCGGGTTTCCGAGCATCAGGTCAAAACCGCCGCGCTCGGCAAACAGGTCGCAGAACTCCAGATCCCAGTGGAAGAAACGGTACTGCTTTCTCAGGGCATCGACAATCGCCAGACGCGGCAAATGACGGAACAACACCTCGGTTTTCAGACGACCTGCGCCGGAAAACAGTGAAGACTCTTCTCGCAGCAGACCTTCTTCGGCAAACAGATCGCCGGTGGTGTGCTCCGCAACTTCAGTGACTTTTTCCGTGATTACAATCCCGTCGAGCAGGGTTTCAATCTCAAACAACCAGGTGCCGCGATCCGGTAGCTCATCGGCTTTGTCGATCGGCCAGAACCACAGCGCGCACCAGTAGTCCATCACCCAACGCAGCTTCTGGTAGGCACTGTTATCTTCAAGACGACCACTGAAGGTTTCATCTTTACTGCTCAGCGAAGAACGCGTCTGCTCGCTGTTTTCTGCCGGCCACACCGGGTAGCTGTCGGCGGTTTTCAGACGTTCTGCTTTAAGTTGCTGGCGATAGGTGTTCCACAGAGCTTCCACCTTTTCGCTGATACGCTGCACATCAGCAATCTCATGCCCGGCAAAGCTTTTAATAAACTCTTTGCGCCAGCTGTCCAGGGCTTTGAAGTCATCCGGATAACGCTGCTTAACGGTTTTATCGCTGTAGTTAGCCATACCGCCGTCGGGCAGCAGGAAGTGAAAAATCTGCGTCTCTTCACGCGGCGTGTTCATCGCCAGTTCGACCGGCTCGCTGTTAAGCCAGCTCGGATCTTTGGCTTTTTTGTAGGTCAGTTCACTCTTGTTGAACACCTGACGGCGCGCGCCCACCAGCGAGTTACCGCAGTGCAGCTGGTAACCAAACCACGGTACAAAGGCATCGCCACTGATGGCGTTCAGCCACAGCGACACTTCCGCCAGTTCCACCGCCACCGGGTTTAAGTCCACGCCGAAAACGTTGTTGTCGGCAATGTACATTTTCACCCGCTGTAACTCCTGGGTGTAACGATCCTGCGGAATACGGCGACCTTCCGCCTGCTGCTTGTGGAACAGATACGCTTCCGCCAGCTGGTTGATGGCTTCGTTAAGGAACGCCGCGCTGCCCATCGCCGGTTCGCACACGGTGAGGTTTAAGATGGCATCAGCTTTAGCGTGCAGATCGGTAATCGGATCAATTTGCTCTTTAAACAGTTCTTTCAGGGCATATTTAACCAGTGAGCGGGTCAGCACTTCCGGGGTGTAATAAGAGGCAGATTTCTCACGGTCGCGCCCGGCCATACGGTAGATAAAACTGCCTTTGCGGTGAATGCGCAGACTGCCGTCTTTCTCGTAGACCTTCTCGTCTTCGTGGTATTTGCCAATCTCATCCTTACTGACGAAGTAACCCGTCTCCAGCTCGTTAAACTCTTCCCCGGCTTTCTTCACCTCGTAGAGATCTTCGCTGGCGAAGAATCCGCGATAGGAGAGCAGCGCCTCATACACCGCACCCAACTGGTTGATACCCAACTGGCGATAAGAAATACGTCCGCGGCGGTTAAAGCGCCCTTTGCCCGGGCGGCTTAACGACATCGCCTGGATAATCTGTTGCAGGGTTTCGTTACGGAATACCACGCGGTTAAGAATGCGCGTGTTGTTGGCATCAAACAGATGACTTTCCAGACGCGGGACGCTGAACTGATGACTATGGATGGTGATCCGGTCGCCGCTCTCCAGGTCACTCTGCATTTTCACGCCGCCGTTGTAGCCTTCGCGCACCAGTTTAAACAGCATATTCAGGCTGTCGTGGAAGTAGCGCCCGTTGCGATCTTCTTCGCTGGTCAGCGGGATCATCTCCAGATCGCGCAACGTTTCCAGGCTGTAACCTTGCAGATAGGTTTTGGCTGTCATTGGCGCATAACCCAGCTCCGGGCGCGCTTCAATGTAGAACAGGAACAGCAGGCGGTACATGTAACGCAGACATTCGCGGCTCAGTTCATCCGGGTCCACCGCACGGTTACCGGTATAGTTTGCCAGGCCACGGTCGATCAGATAATGCATCGCTTCGTTGCCCAACAACTCTATGCTTTCGCGCAGGGCATATTTCAGATCTTCCGAAACACCAAACGCATGTTTGTGCGAATTGTCATCCAGCGAGTCAAGATATGGTGCCCCACTGCCCGGCAGCAGCGAATCTTTATGTAGCAACACTGCCGTCGCTTTCAGCGTATCCGTTTCACGACGACTTAAAATCTCTTCAAAATCAAAACGTAGCAGACGGTTTTGCGCCCACTTAGTACGGTCCAACAACAATAGCTGACGGTTACCGAGCAGCAGCACAAAACGCGGCGGTTCATTTTGGGTGAAGACCGCCGTAGAGAGCAGATCCTGCCAGCTGCGATATTCACCGTTGGCTTTTTTGCGCAGGCTGTCGCGCTTATGTTTGTCGGTATCCGCCGGGAATTGCGCGGTCAGTAAGGAGAGCGCCAGCGGATCCAGCGTTCCTTCTTCCTGATCGTGTGCTTCAACAATCCACAGCCACGGGCTACCGTCAGTGCTGTTGTAACGCGCCAGTACTGGCAGTGGTGTATCGTCATCCAGCATTTGGATCTGCGGCGTAATTTCGTAGCCCAGCGCCTTTAACAATGGCTGCCAGCGATTACGTTGATCGGCCAGACGCTGCGGGATCTGACGCTGTTTTTCGTGCTCGGCAAGTTTGCGGAAAAACTCAGTCGCCAGACTGTTAAACTGGTTCCACGGAGCGCGGTATCCCGGCTCTACGTCTTTGCCCTGTTCACGAGCGGCACGCTCCGCTTCACGCGCTGCATTTTCCTGGGCTATCCAGGGTTCCAGCACATCGCGGATATCACTGGTGAATACCTCACCCAAATAGTGGTTAGAGTAAAATTCGTTTTCGTTATTAATACCGACCAGCGCCATGATTAACCCTCCGCTCCGGTGATAACAGCAATTACCTGAATGTAGGGTTCTTTTTCAGTCGTCATGGTGTCCTCAATCCATTCGATATAGCTGTCAAAATTGTGTTCGATTTCGCGTTGTCTCTGCTCTTTACGGCTCTGCTTAACTGACAATTGCTGTTTGTTATCGGCAAAATCCAGCTCAAGTTGGCTCAACTGCCGCCCACGCAAAACGTCCAGCTTTTGCAGATGCTCATTCAGTTGCTGGTTAATGTGCGTTTCAAACGCATTCCGATCATGGATGAATACCTCCCGGGCATGAGCAATAGCCGCTTCCAGTAAATCCTGCTGGCGCTGGTGATTACGATCTTTACCGCCGCTGTTAGTCAGCTTGTTACTCAACTGCGGATGACGTTGTAAAAACTCAGCAAATGGCTGACTGCCGATTAGCGATTCACGGTTAAAGCTCACCACTATCCACGGGTTCACCATCGGATGTGATTTACGGTTCGGGAATAACCCGGAAAGAATGAAGTGATCTTCATCGGGTTCAAGCAGGTATGGCAGACGGATAACCGGTGCCTGATGACGACCAAAAGCCGAAGAGATTTTATCGTCCAGCCACTGCACTACCGGGTTGATTTGCCAGAGATACTGCACATCGGGCCAGGCATGTTGCTCACCGCGAGCGCGTGCAATCGCGTCGGTGATGACGGTTTTATCCTGACTTAAATAGAGCTGCCAGTTCTCCGGCGCGATTTCAGGCGGTAGCTGATTGAAGCGGCGGCGTAACTCCTCCGGCGCCACCAGCGACAAGGTATTATCAGGCAAGGTTTCATACTGGATAGTTTGACCACTGGCTTTCAGGTAACCCAATGCTCTTTCGCAGTACGCCTGTTCGCTGGCAAACAAGCTGGTGTCTGTTTCGGTGACCATTGAGGCATCGCTGGAAACCGCACTGCATATTTCGCCAAACAGATCATGTTCGGCGCTTTCCGAGACGTTGCTGTTCAGCAGTTGATCAAACAGGCTGGCACCATCATCCTGCATCATGAACTCTGCAACCTGCTCTTCTTCCTCTTCCTGGGTAAATTTGCCGGTAAACTCCGAACTGTCCCCAATGTTCTTCTGCGCCTGTTCGTCTTTGTTGATCAACACTTCCAGTACGCGCATATCGCCATTGATCTGCGGTTCGCTGGCCTCGGTAAGCAGATAGCGGATTTGAGGCTGATGTTTTTGCCCATAGCGGTCAATACGCCCGTTACGTTGCTGGAATACCATCAACGACCACGGAATATCAAAGTGAATCATTTTGTGGCTAAGGTGATGCAGGTTGATCCCTTCAGATGCCACATCCGAACAAACCAGAAGACGCAACGGCGACTGCGTTTTACCAAAGGCTTCTACGGTTTCCATCAACACCGTATCGCCCTGATCGCCGCGCAGCGTGGCGATCTGATCATCTTTCAATTTCAGATCCGCTCGCAGTTGCTGTTCGAGGAACTCCAGCGTTTTAATGCTTTCAGTGAAGATCACCAGGCGATCTTCCGTGTTATTGGCTTTCCAGGCGAGGTCTTTTCGGATGGTGTCGAGCAGCAACTGGTATTTGCTAAACTGGCTGGCATCAATGTTATTCAGCGCCAACAGCAATGACTCCAGTTCGTTGATCTGGCTCTGGCTATTATGATCTTTACGGCTCTCAAGACGCTTCAGACGATTAGCCACTACGCTGGCACACGCCATCGGGCTGGAAAATAGCGCTTTTTCGAGGGTTATCTTGAACAGACGACCTTTGTTAGACTGGGCCTGTTCATCGTCATCATCACGGAACTGACTCTCAACCAGGCGACGGTATGCTTCTTCTTCGGCACCGGATGCCAGGCGAGTCAGTTTGACAATATTGCGCTCGGGGAACTCGCCGGACATCTGATCTTTCACGTCTTTTTTGAAGCGACGGACAACCAGATTTTTATCGGCAAAGTCGGCGTATTCATACTCTTTCGGGTTGGCGATCGCCGTCGGGTCAAGCATGTTCATCAGGCTGGCAAAACTTTCAGCCTTACCATCATGCGGCGTCGCTGAAAGCATAATCAGCGTATCGCTACGCCCGGCGAGCAGTTTTGCCAGTTTACTGCGTAACGAACTGGTTCCACGTTCTGCGACGTTATGGGCCTCATCAATGACAATAATATCCCACCAGGCATTTTCCAGATGGTGACGATATTCAATGTCTTGTTTCAGCGTATCGATGGAGATAATGGTCTTGTCAAAATAGTGAAACGGGTTGTGGTTGGTAGGGATGCGGTTACGCACCTTTTGTAAACCAGCAGAATCCAGGCGGGTCAATGGGATCGCAAAACGGCTCCAGAACTCCTTCTGGAATTGTGTCAGCATCGATTTAACCGCCAGAACCAGAATACGTTTTCCGCGCCCACGACGGATCAGCTCCGAAACCAGAATACCGGCTTCCAGCGTTTTACCCAGACCGACAGCGTCGGCAATGAGTATCCGCTGGCGCGGCTGTGCCAGAGCCATCCGCGTAGGGTCGAGCTGAAACGGCATGGAATCCATCGCCGCCAGATGACCAAAATGGACTTTACTGTCTGTCGGTACGCGTTGGCGTAACTGACTTTCGATATACAACTGCGCCGCCTGATAATTGGCGGATTCATCTTCCACCAAATGCGTTTTTGCGGGATCCAGGATCTCTACTTTTTGTTCCAGTTTGGTCAGAAATAACCCTTCTTTACCGCGCACAAGCTCTGAAATACCATCGCAGGTCAGCAAATACCCACCATCACCACTGTCATCCGCCCGGCGAATACGCCATTCGGCATCACGAATAACCACCCGCATACCAGGTGCATAATTTTGCTTATTCATCGGTTTTTCTGTCTATTTGGGGCAGTGGCGGTAACGTCATCCTGAAAAATGTGGCGCGGCACACTGCGATAAAAAAGAGGGCCTTAAAGATATCATGAAGGCCCCCGGCAAAGTGACAAAATGGGAGGGAATGCGCATAATTTGCGCATGATTTTCAAACAAAAATTATTAAAAAGTGAGCTGGGTCAACTCCCCTGGAAGATATCCTCAGGGGAGCAATTATTTATCCAGCGATAATATAACTCCTAAGGTCATTACCCGGGGCAACAGCTCGCGCTCGCGTGTTTGCCAGCCGTTCAACTTGCTGCGGTACTCGTAGAGCAAAATCAAAGAAGGTGTCTTCAATACAGCGCCAGTAGCTAAGCCCCATGTCGAGCAGGACATAATGCTGACTGCCATCGCTGAAGGTGACTGTCAGTTCTCGTCCATGCTCCGTACTCTGGTTATCCCCCGTTAACCAGCTAATTGCTCCCAGCCACGCTGGCCCCAGATATCCTTCTTCAAGTAAAGTGGTCACAACCTGCTGACGATCTTCCTCATTAAGCCACGCGTTATAGAGAGCGTCGTGTTGGCGAGAGTTGTAATCCAATTTTTTGACGCAAACAGTGAGGCTGGCGCGTTCCGCCATTCCCTGTTCAACCAGCTCAGTTAAGATTTCACCTAACAAACGCGCCGTGAATGGGCTATTAAGATAACGATCGCTGTACTCAACATGCGTTATCTCTTTGTGGCGGGTAAATGCCTGCTTCCAGCCAGCGTGCTGTTGCGTGACTAACGACCAGAAACGCGAACCAAAACCTTCCAGCGGCCCGTCCAGTTGTTCGCAGAGATTGATGCGCACCGCCCCGGTGGGTAAGGCGGGCAGTAAATCTTCTGCACTTAAGATCTGACCCAAGAAGGTTTTTCCGGACGTTCCTTTAAGTGTCACTACTGGTGAAGACGCACTTTGTCCCCATAATTCACCAGGTGCAACGGTAGCGCTGTCGTCTGCGGCCCACTGTTGGCTTTGCCCTTCGCGAGTCACCTGCGCAAGCCAGCGTCCCTTTCCTTGCATGAGTTGCGCAGTGGCAATGGATTTCACTTGTAAGCGTCCTCCCGGCATCGCCGCCAACGCGGAAAGCTGATGTCTGGAGCTATCAGTTAAGTTTGCCAACGGCGTGGCCACCAGCAACTCAACATGCCCACCGGAGGAGGCAAACTGGAGCAACTCTTTAAATAATGGCCATTGGGCAAAATCCCACTGTTCCTGCGGCCCCGCAAGAACCAGCGAGCAGGAGTCATAAATCTCGCTGTTCAGGCATTGCGCAATACGTAAACTCAGCGGGTTAGTTTCAACCCGGCTACCATCGCCGAAGTACTGATATTCTGGCGCGAGGTTAAGTCGCTGCAACCGTACATTGGTAAGCAGGGTTAATGCATGGTGACGATCTAATCTGTTGACATAATGCTGACTGTCGTAGCTGAGCAAGCAGTGGTGACAGAATTTATCGCAACTGCAATCGAGCAATTTTCTGGCGTAATTAAAGACATCAGCCCAATGGTCGATCAATTGCACTGCATAACCTGCACCACCCGCATTATTGTCGTAAATGAAGATGGAATATCCGGTATAGCCATTGATATCGCGCGCTTGCTGCGTCGTCACGCCCAGCTCAGTATTTTCGATACCCAATTTATGCGCTAACCCTTCACGCAAAGCGACCGCAAGGGATCGCGCGGCAACCTCATCACGGATCAACAGGCCATTATCATCATTGAGTTGCAGCTCAACCATATCTGTACGACTGCTATACCCCAACCACAGATCTTTATGCACATGACCGTGGCACAATTTATTGCTCCCCTGACGATCGTTACTGCCCCCTCGCAACAGGTAATGCGTATTTTCCCTCTCTGGGTTCTTAAGATTTTCAGGGGTACGCTGGGGTTGATTTTGAGATTCTGCCCGACCACATGAGAGGCAAATTGCGTAGCCGTGCCCAAATTCCCCTTCACTGAAGTGGAACAATTCCCCACTATGGCTAAAACGGTAACGTCCTAGCCCAGCATCGGGTAAAGAAACCCACACCGAAGACGGTACAAGAACACGTGGATCTTTCCAGGGAAGTTGTGCAGGCATGGATACATCATTATGCGCCTGATAACGGATATCTGTCGCAAAACCAACAGGCTGTAAATAACGCTTCACATCAAGTTGCTGTATATCCGCTTTGCAGTGACTACATTCGACAGGACGGGTAGTACTGGTTGCCCCCGCACCACATTTACGACAATGCCAGAACCACGGAATATGATGATCGCCTGACAGCTCCTGCCCGCTGGCAAGTACCTTGCCAAGCATAATGCCCGAGGAACGATATACTTTTCCGCCCAATACCACATCTGCACCTGGAGCATACTCGCGTAATGCTGTAGGCAAATCACGGCTGGGCAATTTTTCAATACGACGAGAAAAGCTTTCTCCCCCTTCATTAGGGTCAGCCTGAGTGGCTTTTATTGCGCGACGTTTTTCCAGCTCATCTGCCGTCAGATAATTGAAATTGACGACGCCAACCGGGAAACCATGCCCCGGCAGGAACGCTTCACTAATGAGTTTAGAAAACAGATATGCACCGCGATAATCACGAAGCTGATAAGCGATGGCTTTACCTGCTGGCGTTTCTTCCCACGCGCTGTTATCCGCCTTCAACGCTTCGATATTTTCCAACAGTATCGCAAGTTGGCTTCTCCAGCGGATATCAACCTGCTGCATCATTGCTTGTGTGCGGGTCAAGAGCTGGGTTGCCGTCAATGACATCAGGACGGTTCCCTGAGTAAGGCGTTTAAGTTTATCCGCCAGCTGATCGGCCTGGTTATTTAACCAATGGAGAAAACGAAGACACTGGCTCTCATCACCTTCAAAGAACCATTTGCAACTCAGTTTTGTCGCATCAGGAACTTCAGCTCGTAAAAACAGACCTAAAACCAGGGCATTAACATGTCGTTGAACAATACTGCTGCTCCCAAAACGAACCCGTGGCGCACTGGCAGTAGTGTTGAACGCCCAGAGGGGGTCTTTGAATACCTCCATTCCATGCGCCGTGTTTTTACATAACGTAATGGCAGCAGATGCACTCTCTCCACGTCGACCCGCGCGGCCTGCACGCTGCAAATAATTTGCCGGAGCTGGAGGAACGTTGTTCATTGCCACCAAACTCATACCACCAATGTCCACCCCCATCTCCATGGTCGTGGAGCAGTTCAGCACATTAACTTTGCCTGACTTAAATTGTTTTTCATTAAACTGGTTCTGCTCAGGCGTTCTCTGCGCAGAGTGTTCCTCCAGACGATACCAGCTATCTTTCAGGGCCAGTCGGTCGCTGCGAGTAGACCATAATCCTTCCTCGCGGGCATGTTGAATCAGCGCATTACTTTCCAGCCACTCCAGACGTTCTTCTCGGGCGATTTCTCCACCACCAGACAAACGCCAGTGACGTACAGGAAGCTCAGGCATTTCAATCAACACTGCTTTTTCAGGTGCAATTTCTTTGCTACCCGGCAAATACGGAGAGTATCCCAGTAACGTGACGTCTAACGCACGTCGAGTATAGGGGCAACGCCACACTTGCTTTGGACTGTAAAATTCAGCTTGTTGTTTAATATCCAGCTGATAACCCGACTCAAACTGACGTAAGCAGGGTCGAATTGCATCCCAGACCTCAATCATTAAGTGGTTAACTAACGATTTCCAGTGAGCCTGCTCAGGTTGTATTGCCGGAAAGACTGCAATTAATAGCTTAATGACCCGGTTATAATGGCGATCGCGTATTTGTGGCCAAAGTTGATCACGTTTCTGCCCTTTGTTTTTTTTATCTGGACCCTGGAGCATTTTTACCGGGAAACGAGCCCCCATCCAGCGAGGGTATTGCTCGTTTTCGTAAAAAACGGCACTGTTTTCACGTATAAAGAAATCAAGAGTAATCTTCAATAAATTACGCCATTCCGCTAATTGCTTATCGGGATCGGGTAATAATGTCTTCCAGTCCTGCGGGCAGGTTGTAACTTTATCAATAAATGGATAGTGAATGGCTACCAGACCCAGACTTTCGAGGGTCCAGGCATTTTTAGGGCGGCGACCAAACTCACTGTATAAACAAAAATCTGCAAACTGTTGTTTAGTAAGATCAAGCCCAGACAATTCTTTAAAACTGCCTCTCATTCTATCGGCAAGGTCCACACTGCCAACCAGCTGTTCAGACAGTGTTTGCCATGACATGGTTTTCTTCTGCTGATTGCCAGAGTTAGCCTGGAGTATTTGCATCGCTTCAGCATGATCCGGGCTTAAGGAACTCACCATCGGCTCGATAATTTTAAGTGCCTGAATGTCCGCCGGGCTAAGCTCTTCATTAGCAACCATCGCTTTTTTCAGCGCGTCAATAGAGTTTTTTAAAGGAAGGATAGAAAACTGGGTAATAAAACTCTCTAACAATGCGCAGTGTGCCGGGCTGAGCTTTGCTGATGGCTCATTAATATTGGCCAACTCCTGGTAACAAAGAGCTCGCAACGTCGCTTTATCGGCATCCTGCTGTAAGCGGGCAGAAATGCGGGCAGTGCCCTGACGTGAATCCGTAAAGGTGAGCAGACGTCGACCATTAAACGGTCCTAACTGCTCTTCTCTTGTCTGCGGTAATGGTGAAAACTCCAGCAGAGTAGGAATAATTTCATTTAAAAAAAAGGGCGCGCCAAGTCGAAGCGGACGGAATAAAGGATTATTTTTTCGTTGGGTGTCACCACAGCAAACACAAGCAAAGGAATTATTACGTCCCTCACCTCGAGATTCCGGTCTTAACAGGTTTATTTCATAGTGCTTTTGCGCTTCACTATCAATTTTCCCCGCCGTCGTTTCTTCCAGAGAAATGATATATTTTTCACCATCGATCGCAATCAGACGATCAAATTGAGAGTTATTGTCTAATTCGTCGTTGTCTTCATCTTCAGAATAAACATCTACATCAAGAGCAAATTCATCCACTTCGGCAGCGGCGGGTTGCGCTACCAACCAGTTCGTTCCATCACCGCGCACCTCCTCTTTGGCAGACAAATAAGCTGAACCACACCCGGAGCAACGTAAAACTTCAAATACCGGCGCACCACAGTCACAATATTGGCGCTGCTCAAACCATACCTGACCAAATGGCCAGTCACTCTGATTTAATTCATGCGCTTTATGTGAGCATTGTTTGTTTGAACATGCCCATAGACCCGCCAGTGTTCTGATAAACCCATGCATACGTAATGGCGTAAAAGCCAGTTCACCTTCTCGCGATCTCGCCATTAGGTCGAGGAGTTGCAGTAACTCACGGTGATTAATATCTGGCCAGGTTCTTCTGGCAACATTGAGCAACTCACTCAAACGTACTGCCTGCCGTCCGGGATGAGTTAACGCCTGACGCAATTGCTGGGCCACACGGTAATGACAAAGCTGTTGGTAAAGATCCTGAGGGCTCAAAGATTTAAGAGAAGTTAAAGATGTGGGATATTCATGACGAATCAGCGACTCCGATACCCGCGGTATTTGTCGATAGCCGCGAACCACTTTGACATCACGTTCTGTAACGCCCGCGAGATCAGCGACAAATTTAGCAAGCTCCTTATTACCTTCAGGAGAGTCTTCACCAATAGTGGCAGAGGTCGCGATAATCTGCACAGGTTTATCTGTGCCCGGTCCAACATTGAAAGCCTGCATAACACGACGTAAAAGCAGCGCTAACTCAGCAGCCTGAGAACCAATATAACTATGGGCTTCATCCAGGACGATATACTTTAACATCCCCTGAGACTTTTCGATGATTGGGGCATCTTTACGACGAATCAGCATATATTCCAGCATGGTGGTATTCGTCACCATGATGGAAGGTGGTGCTTCGTAAATGGCTTCCCGACTCAAAGCTTGTTCAGGTACTTTCAACTGATCTTCCTGAACTTCGTATTTGGTATGCCGGGTTTCGCCATTATATAGCGCGAAGCGTATTTTCCCCTTAAATCCGCGCGTCCATTCGCGAAGCCGCTCCTGTTGGCTGTTAATTAATGCATTTAACGGATACAAGAAAATAGCTTGTGTCCCTGTTAGTGACTGACGGGTCGATTTTTGCTGACGAATAAGATCTTCCAGAACCGGTACCATAAAGCATTCTGTTTTCCCGGATCCCGTACCGCTGCTCACTAACAAGGATTTTTTGTCTTCCAGAATCGTTCGCCACGCCGTAAGTTGATGACGAAATGGCACCGGCGCTTTGCTCAATGCATCAACCAGCGGGCTGGAAATTAGCTTGTCCCGCAAATCCTCCATTGTTTCATCCGCAGGCATCCAGCCGAACGTGCTTTCGAATACCGGGTCTGCAAGCAGTGACCCCTCCTGACCGGGAGGCTGGAAATATTGTGATTCCAGATAATGAGTCAACGACTTGCTCCGCAATGCCAACTGACTTACCACCGACCTCACCGCGCGCTGATGAAGCTGATTTAGAAGTGGCGCATAATGCAGTTGCTGAACGTCCATCAATGACATACTCCTGCTTGTTCAAAATAATATTGATAGATTACCCCTAATTGCTGCGGGGCTTGCTGATAGTGGAATTCAAAAAGCGCAGACAGTTGATGTATCAAGTTATTATCTTTTTGGGTTAACAGCGCTGCGACTAACATCAAATTAAAACGTTTTTCAAGCCGTGAGTGATATTTATTTTTAATCCAAAGCTTATTAAAAACAGATTTTAACTCTGGAGTAATCGCACTAGACCAAAGTTCTTTAGGGAAGATACTGATACGCCCAAAGCTGTCGGGGTTCCTTAATAGCATCTGTTTAGCTTCATTAAACTGCTCACGACTAACAGTTGGCAAGACATTACAACCGGCTGGTAGGAGTTTGCTATATGTAAGTAACATATTCGCAATGGGAGCCAGACGACGATCGATATGTGCACGATGGTTCATAAAAGCAATAAAGGGTTGCAATATATGTAATGCTAATGTTTTATCGTTAATCTGTTTTTCCAGATAAGCCCAACACTTTTGAAAAACATCTTTCCAGATTGAAACGGGAATCCATCCCCATGAAAAGGGTAATTCTTCCTGTATATCATAAATCGTATCGCTATCACCAGAAAGACATGATGATATTAACAACTGAACAACTACGCGGTAATTACTCGAAATACCTCTGAACAAATCCAGATCCAGCAAGGATAAGCCATTATTCATTTTGTATTTCTTAATATACTCCGTTAATAAACAGCAATAATTTTGCAAAGGATTGTTATCTATTTCAAAAATTAGCTCATTAAAATATTTTTTTCGCTGTTCGGAATCCGCTTCGCATAGAGCATTAAGTAATAAATCATTTGTCTGTAATACAGGTAGCCCCCATTTAATTACTGGTGCAATGCGAGCTGTACCATCAAGTTTCCCCACAATTAACCATGGGCTATCCTGAACATTCAGAGCTGAAAGATCATAAGCAAATTCATCTTTTTTTAGCAACGATATGTGTAAGCCAGGATCCTTAAGAGAAATAGCATCAACAACCAGCTCGTCTATTCTATTTGCAGGAAAAACAACAGAATTTTTTATATCAACCAGTAACCCTTGATCGTGTTCAATAAAACTACCATCGTAGCGTTTAATACTGAGTGTTGCTTTATCCTTTCCAAATCTGTCAGAGTAAAAATCAACACATAATGTACTATTGCTGCTCCATGCACATGCCAGCATAGCATTTAGCAAATTATAGTTCTCATAAAGTGAAATTTGTTTTAATTTGTCATTGCATCCTGATAAAAGAGGAAGGTCGGCATGTAAATAACGGAATTTTTCAGCTACTGGATTTTCATCCAACAACTCGATATTAAGATATCCTCTTCCAGCACAAGATATGGTTAACAACTCAGCATCTATTCCATGCAAATGCGCTATAGATGCCACACCATCAAAATGAACAGAACCATCATGAGTTACAAATCGGCCACCGCTAACCGGCTTAGGTAATAATAGTTTAAGATTAGAACCATCTTTCCAGGAGACCCGTAAATCAACGGTATTTTCCAGCATCTCCGATGAATTATAATAAATAGCACACTCGTTTTGTGAATAATCGGACTTAAGTGTTACTTTTTCATTGTTTGAATATTTGTCAATTCTAGTATCCGTTATACCAGAAAGCATTATGATGCCTTGCTGAGCACTCTCAGGTATAATATTAATATCGAAGTCAGCTGGTAAAACTACAACTTTACCGCTAAATAAAACCTCATCATTAACTATTCGTCTGACTTCTATCTGTCCTTTTGGCATTTTTGATGCGACAGAATACCAGGCATTGTTACCTGAACGAATGGAACGCCAAAAAAGTTCTTTCTCCGGTACAATGCCATATTGCAGATCCTTTTTCCAACCGATCTTCGGCCAGGCTCGATGGACAGGATAATCCGATTTAACCAGTTCAACTTCTGTCGATTTAATATAATATTCAATCGCAGAATCATAAAGTTGCTGGGTGCGAATTGTACAAACTGCACCATCATGTAAAACAACGCTAAATACTCCACTTATTTTAGTTAAGCTGCGTTCACTGTTTTTCAGCAACCTTGGGATATCAAACTCACCTTCTCCACTAATATCTAAATGGCTATTTTTCGGTAGCGAAATAAACAGAGCATTTAGCCTGGAACTCACAGACCCCATACCGACAAGTTTTAGCTGCGATTCACTCTCATTCATCGCTTCAAAAACCCAGGGGAGTTCTTCAGTAAGTTCATAACCGCCTTTTGGAATTGTGTGGCCTAACAGAATTGGACCTTCATGAAGCGACAACGAGATTTCGGCCATTGCATCTGCACCAGAGAGCTTTTGCATCGCAATAGGTAATAACTCGACCCGCCAATCTTGCTGCTCATAACGGCTTAGCATTGCCAACCTTGCCCCGCCATTTCTCCATTTTCCTGAAATGATGAGTCGGGTCTGCTCCGGCTGAATATTGCATTCAAACAAAGAGGTTAACTGTTCTGTACGCATTGTGGCCGGGAATCGGAACCGGGCATCACAATACCAACTGTCATCAACATCGACCCAGATTCTTTCAACCTGAAGACTACTTGCACTGCGTATTTCAGAAGATTGAGAAAGTAATCGCCTTACAATCTCTGCAGCATTCGCTTCGGGGAGAACGAGTGGAAGTTGAAGGTGCCAGTCTGGAGAGAGCTTACGTAATGCAGAAACGGGATCACTGCTTTGAGGTGGATGCTCACTAAGTAATCGGCAGAGAGTCTCGCAGAATTCACCGGCTATTTCATAGACCAGTTCGTTTTGCATTGTGACAGGAATCGTATCGCCTAATTCTTGTGCAATTTTAGCGGCAGGATATTGAGATGCTTGCCCACGAAGCGCCTGATATATCCTTCTGAAATAGGTAATCAAATAACCGCTCTCATTTTCAATCATGCGGATAGGTAAACCACCTTCACAAGCCAGTGTATGCAGATAACCCGAAGCTTGCCCCAGGTTTCTTATCTTTCTTTTCCAGTAGCGAATGCCATCATTAACCAGCTTCTGTCGATGAACATACGGAACTTTCCAGTCAATAGAATCTAAAATTGTGTCCCATTTAGGGTGTCCGACCGTATGAGTCCGGCGGATAAACTCTGCGGCATATATGCTAAATAGAACATCGCTATAGGAAATGAATATCGTTCTTGGATAACTACGGGGGGCATATGTACGCAGTAGTTCTGCCAAACTTTCGTACTCTGTATCAGTACAACGGTAAGCATATAACGCCCGTCCATCAGCTCCGGATAATGAACGGCGACTAAAAAACATGTTAAGCCATTGCAAAAGTGGGTTAACTGGAGTTTTCACAAGCAACCTGCCTTCCTTTGATACAATTCGTAACAGGTTACTATCATCATAAAAAAGCTCAACCCGATGAACTCGCTAAAAATGAGACAAATCATTTATATCTCGAAAAAACTTGTTACAATCATGAGCGCTACACCGAACTTAACCATATAAATTATGTGTGTTTTGTTTATTTTTTAAACAATTACAACTATCCATTATTTACACAGGTATCAAAATGTTAGCGCAGCTTTTTGAGCAGTTGTTTCAATCGATAGACTCTACACTGATCACCAATATTTTCATCTGGGCTGTTATATTCGTATTTTTATCAGCGTGGTGGTGTGACAAAAAAAATATACATAGTAAGTTTAGAGAATATGCTCCAACCTTAATGGGGGCATTAGGTATTCTGGGTACTTTCATTGGTATTATTATTGGGTTACTCAATTTTAATACTGAAAGTATTGATACCAGCATCCCCGTATTATTAGGCGGCCTAAAAACAGCATTCATTACAAGCATTGTAGGTATGTTTTTTGCCATTTTATTTAATGGAATGGATGCTTTCTTTTTTGCCAATAAACGAAGTGCGTTAGCAGAAAATAACCCTGAATCTGTTACACCTGAACATATCTATCATGAATTAAAAGAGCAGAACCAGACTCTGACTAAATTAGTCTCGGGTATTAACGGTGATAGTGAAGGTTCTCTTATTGCTCAAATAAAATTACTACGTACTGAGATTAGCGATTCCTCGCAGGCACAATTAGCTAATCACACTCATTTCAGTAATAAGCTTTGGGAACAACTTGAACAATTTGCAGATCTAATGGCAAAAGGTGCTACAGAACAAATTATTGATGCTTTACGACAAGTCATTATTGATTTTAATGAAAATTTAACTGAACAGTTTGGTGAAAACTTTAAAGCACTTGATGCCTCTGTAAAAAAACTTGTTGAGTGGCAGGAAAATTATAAAACGCAAGTTGAGCTGATGTCAGAACAATATCAACAAAGTGTCGAGTCTCTGGTTGAAACAAAAACTGCGGTTGCCGGGATTTGGGAAGAATGTAAAGAAATTCCTCTGGCTATGTCTGAACTGCGTGAAGTGCTTCAGGTGAACCAACATCAAATCAGCGAACTCTCCCGCCATTTAGAAACCTTTGTCGCCATCCGCGATAAAGCTACAACCGTATTACCTGAAATACAGAACAAAATGGCTGAAGTGGGTGAACTGCTGAAATCCGGAGCTGCAAATGTTAGTGCATCTCTTGAGCAAACCAGCCAGCAAATACTTCTTAATGCAGATTCAATGCGCGTGGCCCTGGATGAAGGTACCGAAGGATTCAGACAATCGGTTACCCAAACACAACAAGCATTTGCCTCGATGGCACATGATGTCAGCAATTCCTCCGAAACTCTAACCAGCACGTTAGGTGAAACAATTACTGAAATGAAACAAAGTGGTGAAGAATTCCTGAAGTCACTAGAGTCGCACTCGAAAGAATTGCATAGAAATATGGAACAAAATACGACTAATGTAATTGATATGTTCAGTAAGACTGGTGAAAAGATTAACCATCAACTATCCAGTAATGCCGATAATATGTTTGATTCAATCCAGACATCATTTGATAAGGCAAGTGCAGGGCTGACTTCTCAAGTCAGAGAATCAATTGAAAAATTTGCTCTATCCATCAACGAGCAGTTACATGCTTTTGAGCAAGCAACTGAACGTGAGATGAACCGTGAAATGCAATCATTAGGTAATGCTCTGCTTTCAATCAGCAAAGGTTTTGTCGGTAACTATGAAAAACTTATTAAAGATTACCAAATAATTATGGGGCAGTTACAAGCATTAATTTCTGCTAATAAACATCGAGGGTAATCGATCATGGATAAGATTATAGGGAAACAATTACCTAAAAAAGATCAAGATAATGAACACTGGGTATCCATGTCAGACCTAATGGCAGGGCTGATGATGGTTTTTATGTTCATATCTATTGCTTATATGCACTACGTACGTATTGAAAAAGAAAAAATTAAAGAAGTTGCCGTAGCCTACGAGAATGCTCAGTTACAGCTTTATAATGCTCTGGATATTGAGTTTGCAAAGGATTTGCAAGACTGGGATGCAGAGATCGATAAGCAGACTCTGGAGGTTCGATTTAAATCACCGGATGTTTTATTTGGCTTAGGAAGCACAGAGCTTAAACCAAAGTTTAAACTCATTCTTGACGACTTCTTTCCTCGCTACCTAAAAGTTCTTGATAATTATCAAGAACATATTACTGAAGTCCGCATTGAAGGTCACACAAGTACTGACTGGACTGGAACAACGAATCCTGATATTGCTTATTTTAATAATATGGCACTATCACAAGGTCGTACACGTGCAGTATTACAATACGTTTATGATATAAAAAATATCGCGACACACCAACAATGGGTTAAAAGTAAATTTGCCGCAGTAGGTTATTCATCTGCACATCCCATTCTTGATAAAACCGGCAAGGAGGATCCTAATCGCTCTCGTCGTGTCACCTTCAAAGTTGTAACAAATGCCGAGTTGCAGATTAGAAAGATTATTCAGGAGTAAGAGATGAAATTATCTATCGACATTTCAGAACTTATTCAATTAGGGAAGAAAATGTTACCAGAAGGAGTCGATTTTTTTCTGGATGAATCCCCTATTGACTTTGATCCTATAGATATTGAGTTATCCACGGGTAAAGAAGTTAGTATCGAAGATCTTGACCCTGGTAGCGGGCTAATCTCTTATCATGGCCGCCAGGTTCTTTTATATATTAGGGACCATTCAGGGCGTTATGATGCGGCTATCATCGATGGCGAAAAAGGAAAACGTTTTCATATTGCCTGGTGCAGAACTCTTGATGAAATGCGCCATAAAAATCGATTTGAAAGGTATCATGCAACTAACCGCATAGATGGTTTATTCGAAATTGATGATGGTTCAGGCCGGAGCCAGGATGTTGATTTACGGGTATGTATGAATTGTCTGGAACGACTTAATTACAAAGGAAGTATTGATAAACAAAGGAAAAGAGAGATTTTTAAATCATTCTCATTAAATGAGTTTTTTTCAGATTATAGTACCTGTTTTCGTCATATGCCTAAGGGTATCTATGACAAAACAAATAGTGGGTATGTCGAAAACTGGAAAGATATATCAAAATCAATACGAGAAAAGGCCAAGTATACTTGTAATGATTGTGGTGTGAATTTATCAACCGCCAAAAACTTGTGCCATGTCCATCATAAAAATGGCATCAAATATGATAATCACCATGAAAACCTTCTTGTTCTGTGTAAGGATTGCCATCGTAAACAGCCCCTCCATGAAGGTATATTCGTTACCCAAGCTGAGATGGCTATCATTCAACGTTTACGTTCCCAACAAGGGTTATTAAAAGCCGAATCCTGGAATGAAATATATGACCTGACTGATCCATCAGTACATGGTGATATTAATATGATGCAACATAAAGGCTTTCAACCTCCTGTTCCTGGGTTAGATCTTCAAAACTCAGAACATGAAATTATTGCAACCGTAGAAGCAGCATGGCCAGGCCTTAAAATTGCAGTTAACCTTACTCCCGCCGAAGTCGAAGGATGGAGAATATATACCGTGGGTGAGCTGGTTAAAGAAATACAAACAGGAGCCTTTACGTCAGCAACGTTGTAAATTCCGAAACTCCGTGAAAGTTAAGACTTTCACGGAAGATAAATAAAATTTTCCTGATTTGTGACTCAAATTACAAAAGTCGTTTATGGCATAACTTGTCTGTTTTTTTGGTGTAATAGGTATAAAGGCATATGCTATGGTTAGCCTTATATTTAAAACTTTCCTCATACGGGTGAAGGTTAAAGCTTGGTAGATAGGTTACAGTCACAATGAATAAAGCAATAACGGTGCTTGCTATAATGATGGCTTCATTTTCCGTAAATGCGTATGTATTACCGGAAACGCCTGTGCCATTTAAAAGTGGTACCGGAGAAATTGATAACAACACTGTCTACATTGGTTTAGGTAGCGCAGGTACGGCATGGTACAAGCTGGAGAAACAGACCAAAGATAAAAAAATGGACAGCGTTAGCTGCATTTCCTGGTGGACCGAGAGATCAAGCAACCTCTGCATTTATTGATGGCAATCTGTATGTGTTTGGCGGCATTGGCAAAAACAGCGAGGGCTTGACTCAGGTATTTAATGACGTACACAAATACAACCCCAAAACCAATAGCTGGGTTAAATTGATGTCGCACGCGCCGATGGGCATGGCGGGTCATGTGACATTTGTACACAACGGCAAGGCTTATGTTACTGGCGGTGTTAACCAGAATATCTTCAACGGCTATTTTGAAGATCTTAACGAAGCTGGAAAAGATTCAACATACCGAACGCCGGAGAACTGGACGACGACACCACGAAGCAGTCATTTCAGTCGGGGGATGATTGTAGACAAATTTGTTGACGCTATTTTGCGGTTTTGGCGTGAAGGGTGAGCATTCATTAATTTGCATCCATCAACGCTTTTAACTGCTCCGGCGAAAACGGTGGTTTGCGTCGGTGCAACATCGCATGGCAATTAGGGCACACAGGAAGCAAATCATTAACTGGATCCAGCTGGTAATCCTCTTTAATGGCTGAAAGCGGCACCAGGTGATGCATATGGATAAAACCCTCAGCGATATCGCCATAGATCTTCACCAGATCAACGCCGCATACGTTGCACTGGCATCCATGATGTTCGACCGCTTTATCTCGGGCCTTTTTATCGCGTTCATAGCGGTTTACTGTCACCTTTATCGCCGCACCTTCAACGTATGTCTCCTGCGACGGCAACTCATCCGGGAACAGAACGTCGGCTATGGGAGCCGCAGCGGCTTTATCCTGATGAATATGAAATCCCTGCTCTATGAGTAGTTTGACGCATTTAGATTTTATTCCGCCGGTGAAATCCGCAGGGGTAAATTGCGTCCCCGTCATCAATGTCGCTGCGATGCCAGCAATCGCCTTCGAGGGGTAACGTCGGCCATGATATTCAATCTTATACAACCGCGCAGGCTGGAACTGATGAGTTTCTCCCGCATCCCATAAATGGATAGCTTCGATGATATACCGCCGCGGAAGATGATCGGGGAGTTTATTCATGGAGAATGTCCTTATACGTTCTCAGAACAGGCAGCAAAAAAACAAATGAGATCAAGGTAATATATCTTCACTTGCAGGCTTGAACAGCAGAAAATTTGCGAGCATGATCGCAACTATTTCACTGCCAGGGATATCAATGGCTTCCAGTAAATCGCTACAGCAGGCAATCGCCAATATAAAAATCTGGCACAAGGGTGAACAGCGCGCGCCGCATAAACCATTGTTACTGCTATACGTATTAGCGGGATACCTGAATGGGCATCCGCGCCTTTTCGATTATGGATTGGAAATCTACGAACCTCTGCACAATTTACTGGAACGTTTTGGGCCACAGCGTTCACAGTACCGACCTGATATGCCGTTCTGGCGATTACAAGGCGACGGATTCTGGCAATTACACAATGCCGAGCTTTGCTCAACAGCAGGGAGCAGCCGACAACCGCCAGTGAAGGAACTGAACGAATACCACGTTGCAGGCGGTTTCGATGAACAGCACTACGCCCTGGTAACCGGCAATAAAAAACTCATCAATACTCTGGCGCAACAGATACTCGAAGCGCACTTCACCGAGAGTATTCAGGAGGAAATTGCTGACGAGCTGGGTTTTGATCTCCAGCAAATCCGTAAACAGCGTGACCCGTTATTTCGCAAAAATGTATTACGCGCTTATAACTACCAGTGCGCGATATGTGGCTTTAATATGCGCCACGACGACACCACCGTCGCGCTGGAAGCGGCGCATATAAAATGGAAACAGCACGGCGGTCCTTGTGAAATTCCTAATGGCCTGGCGCTTTGCGCAATTCACCATAAAGCCTTTGATAAAGGATCGATTGGCCTGGATGAAAATATGCGGGTACTGGTCTCGGATGCGGTAAACGGCGGAGGGATCGTTGAGAGATTATTCTGGGATTTTGATGGGAAAACTATTGCGTTGCCACAGGTGCGTAAAAATTACCCTTTTGAGGGGTTTGTGGAGTGGCATCGAAAAGAGGTTTTTAGGGGGTGAGGTTGATAACTATCGCGTCCCTATAATCTTGCCATCTCGTGCATTGAGATGTTAAAAGCTACAAATGTTCTCCCTATTTTTCAATGTAGACATTTATAGCAATATCAAAATTTATTGTTCAGCTTTTTCAACAACAAAACCATTTTGCCGTACAAACTCAATCAAGAGTTCAATATTAACAATGCCCCATTGATTAGAAATAGCAACAATTTCACCAGAGGGAAGTGTAATCAACGCATCTTCATTAATATGATAGCAACTTTTTTGCTTCTCTGGTATCTGATCGATAAGCATAACCGTACGTTTTTTAAAGTCATCACTTAATCCATTTATTAAATCATTATAACTTGCAGGATTAAATTGTCTTATCCAATCACGTAATAATTCAAGCGCTAATTTACGTTTATTAAGTTCTTTATCTTTATATATATACCACGTATAGTCCTTCTCTTTTTTCTGACTGCTAATTAGCTGTTCATCACGTTTTTCACGAAATTTAACTTGATATTCTTCCAATTCAGGAACCGGTATGATTTGCTCTGCATTGATTAGAACATCATCATTAAATCTATAAGGCGTCAGACGAACACATCGAATGTCTACCCCCTTATCTCTTAACCAAATCGCAGTGGTAGTCAGTTCCTTGCTAAAATCCGATGATGCCAAAACAATTCTGATATCTTTTCCGAAATCAACAAGCTCAGTTTCATCCAATTCAACAAATTCAAGTATTTTTTCTTTCGCATCGGCATCGCAGTTTTGTTTTTTCAAATACGTCTGGAAATATTCACATGCTTTCGCAAAACTCATTGTGGAAATCATCGCCGCATATCGTAGTGCCTGTAACTCCATATGCGCCCCCGTTTCATCACGTTTTAATTCGATAACCACTAAATTTGCCTGTTTATCGATTGCCAATAAATCAATTCGCCGACGGCTATCTTCCCAGTCAGAAAACTCTTCGGAAATCACCAGACAATCAGGAGCAATAATATCTATATTTTTTTTGATTGCTTCCTGTAAATCATAACGTTCCTGTAATCCTTCCAGAGTAAAGGTCGTTTTTTCTAAAGCATGTAGTTCTTTATTTACGATATTGTACAGCGCCACGTTTATCTTCCTTTTTTAACTGATTTTACAGGAACTTTAACACAGTAAAAATTTTATTTCCTGAGCTGTAATCGATTAAGCTGATGCATTCAATGGGAATGATATCACCTAAAAAGCACATTATGACTATATAAATAAACCTAAAGAAGCCACACCTTCTTGGGGTAGACGCTGGTGGATCGCCAGAAGAGTCTTCATTTCTCGTAAAACAAACTTTGGCATCCAGCCACACTGTAACTCGAAATCAAACCGTTCGTTGTTGGCGTTCCCTTCCGCTGTCATCAGGCCATTTAAGATCAGTTTATTATAAAGCCATTCATCTAAATGCAAGCTGATACCGTAATCATTAAGCAACTTACAACGCAACTGATGAGCGATTTTTAAGCCCGCAACATCCAGATCGCCAAAATAAAGTAGTTGTTCTACCTGTTCGACCTCAAGGAGTTGTGACACGCATTCCGCCTGACCGGAAACTTTGTTACCTGCGCCATAAATGACCAGTGACCAGCGAGTCTGTGCTCGATTAAGTTGGCATAGCCGATAATACACATCGGAGTTTTCAACAATGATAGCCGGAAGATCATGGCAACGAGATGACTCATACGGTAAAGGCGGCGCACGTCGAAACGCGCCCATATCAGCCAAAGTCAGAGTGACATGCTTCCAGCCATCAGGTGGCAAGGAGTCCAGAGCTTTTTCGTCACCAAATATAAGCAGAGACCGCTCACGATGTCCAAGCAAGCCCGGGAATAGCGACTTGTCGCCCCCGGTTTGGCGAAAAAGATATGTATTCAACTGTTGTAAGCGTGCCTTGATTGGCTGGGTAAGTTGTCCTGTAATACGTCGGGCCAACCAGGGATGCCAGGCTATTTCTGATGTTGTCTTCGTAGGAACGATGGCACCTTCGTAAACAAAAGTACTTGGCAGGCTCATACCCCGCCAGTAGCGCTGCCAACTCGCTTTGTGCTTAGGCTGAGCCCGCCAGTCCCTCTCAAGCAGTTGTGTAACAGCCTGACTCAGCAAATCAGGCACCTCCTGGCTCAAGGCCTCCTGGTTGTGTGCGCGTAATACCTCATCCAGCACCGCATTAGCTTTCACTGTACGCGCGGCCTTACCAGCGGCAAGACGATGTTTATTGGCTGTCGACTCCAGTCGGGATAGCCAGATCATTACGCTACTCATCTCATATCAACCTTAAATGACTGGATCGAACTGTGGCTTAGCAGCCAGAGAAGCCGCCCACAGGGCATGGCGTTCTTTATCAACGGTTACCAAATCGCGCCGCCTCAGTTTTTGAACTTTATTCAGGAAGAGATGGTTATCAAACATTGATTGGGCGTTTTCATCCGAAATACCAGTCAGGTAGATGAGCTGGATTTTATAGGCTTTGGCCATTTGGGTTTGAATGCGCATTAGATCATTGGCATTCGATTTACCCAGCGGGTTATCGGCTAACAAGAATCCTGCACTTGAAATACCCGTATCGTACTCTCGTACTTTACCAACCGTCACAAACAGTAAAAAGGCAGATGTAAGGCGCTGTCCACCCGAACCTTCAAGTCGGGTGACAGGAGTCCATTGTGGACGGCTGGCATTCGTCTTCAGCAAACGCACCTCCAGTTCCCCTTCGCCAAATACCGACTGAACCAAATCAGCTGTCAAGGCGTCCCGATTGGGCGCTCGGGGTATCTGTCCCCTGGCTATCCACTGCTGCAAGCGGCTGCTGGCAAAACCCCTGAGATCAGCGGCAACATCATTCAACCGGTCGGTCATTTTAATAATGGGCCGACCAGGCAGTACGGGGCAATCCTCAGGAATTTTGACCGACATCGCGCGCCTGAGAAGCTTAATCGCCCCTTCCAGATGAGCAGTCAGATGGGTGACAGTCAGATCAATCGAACGTTGGAATTGCTCGAGGCTGTCCTGCACAGCTTCGAATACCTGCGAGATCCCTGTACCGACCCTCTCCAAATCGCCCAGCACTTCATGATAAGTTGCGATTGAGTCCAACTGCCGTAAGTATTCCTGACTGGCTCGGGCGTCTGGATCCTTGGCCAACTCTTCTTCGATGCGTTTGCGGAATTTTCCCCAGACCGTAGAGACGCGCATATTTTGCTGTTTTAGCGTTTCATTTAAACCGGCATACACTTGGCATTGTGCAGCCAGATCGTCAGCATATTCTGTGATGCTCAGGATCCTACCAGGTAGACCTGCGGCAGAGCTCGGCGTAATGGGCTGGATCATCGCTTGAGCTGTTTTGGCGTTCTGTAGCCGCTCTTTCACATTTTCAATCTTTCTCAACAGCAGTGTCTTTTGTTCCAGTAGGAACTTGATCTGGTGTTCAATCGCATAAAGGTTATTGACGATTTCAGCCAGAGACGTTTGGATTGCCTCTATCTCAATGGGCTTCTCTTCCCAGACAAAATCCTCGTCAAGTGCTTTACTAGCCTCCTCACAGCTTTGGGAAAATTTTTGCAGAGTTACCTGAGAGCTAATTAGATTTTGCGTGAATTGCTTTTGCTGTTCTTTGAGGCGTACGATGCTGTTATTAATTACCGTTAGCTCATTGATGGCCGCAGCTTTTACCTCATCCGGATATGTATTGTAGGTGGGTTGAGCGGTCAAACGATCAGAGGCGTAACGTTGTACCTGTTCAGCATCTTTCAGTTGTTGCTTGAGAACGGTCACTTGATCACCGTTGGCTGCTTCGAGCAATTTTTTGTGCGCCTGAGCAGCCATCTCATGGGCATATTCAGGGCTTCGTCCTTCCATACCTTCAGTCGCCGTAATCTCTGAATAGAACGGTTCGTTACACAGATTACTCCAGCTACCTATCTGGATAATTAAAAGGGTTTTCTCGGAGCGTTTGTTCTTCTCGAGCTCGCTCAGCCGTTCCAGCCTCTCTCTCTGGGTGTAAAGAGTGTTCTTGCTTCGCTGAATCTGTGCAGCTAACTGCTCCAGTTTCATTATCGCCGTTTCACGCTTCGCCCATTCTTTTTCTACAAAAAGACTCACTTTATCATGTGCTTTTTCTGCCTGAATTTTCTGCTGTTGGGCGTTGTTTAAACGCACCTGGACATCTCTCTTCTCGTCACGCAGTGTTTGCTCATCATGCTCAGCTTGCTTAAGTGCTGCATCAGCATTTTCCAGTATTAATAGAGCCAGCTCCCGTTGGTCAAGCAGTCCCGCCCAATGCTTACCATACTGTTCGTAATGCCGACTCCAGTCATTCCTGAAAGATTCCAGTACTTTAAGGGCGCTCTCCGTAGCCTTCACACTGACTTCCTGCGACGCTACAGTATTCTCCAGGTCTTGCAGCCGGGTTTCGTAAGCGGCCTGGCTATATCCGTGCTTATCGGGGTTTGAGAGGACAACCTGTACTAATTCAGACGTTTCTCGGCGGAGATCTTGTGCTTCATCCAGCAAGTAAATAGCAATAGGTGCCTTCTTCCAGGGTAGGATCTCACTAATTTTATGGACCTGTTCAAACGTTACATTGTCGAGTGCGACCAGACTCAGGTAGCGGCCAGGGTTCTGATCGATCACCGCTGCAATCTTTTGTGCATCATCGTTGTAAGCAGAGGCCAAATAGTGTGGAAATGTCCATAGCTTATCCCGTGCAATGCCCGCAGCATAAAACGCTTCAAGTGCCTCATTGACCTGCTTAGCAACCAGTTCATGTCCCGTCACCCTCAACTCGTCCAGTTCGTGCCGGGCTTGCAGTAAACGCTCTTTCATTCCATTCAGCGTTTGAGCGTTCGCATTCAATACTTTGTCGAGCTGCAATCCACACAGCTCGCTGTGCCAACTCGTGTCTTCAATATCCAGATCATGTCGCGTTGACGTTGGCAGTTTTTGATAGTTTTTTGCTAAAACTAAAGCACTATCCACAGCCGACTGGTGTTTTTGTTCAGCCAGAATGAGTTTTTGCTGGGCCTCACTTTTCTCAATTGATGCCTCCCGCACAACATTCAGCTGTGCTTCCAGCGCCTGCTCTTTCTGATGAAGAATTGTATTAGCCAGTTCTTCACTCTGCTTTGCATCGCGTAAGGTTAATTCCAGTCGGTATTGGGCTGCTACTGGTGTTTCATCCTTCTGGATCAACCCAGCTTCACATAATTCATTCCGTTGCGATTCGCCCTGAAATTTGTCTCTTTTATATCCGTCACGCTCCGTTTCCAGACCACCCAACGTCTTTTGTATTTTATCGTATGACTGTCTGAGGACATGGCTTTCCCTGTCCATCTGCCCTAATTCTTCCTCAAGCGTAGCCTCCTGCTGGCGATGTCTGTCGATTGCCCACTCTAATGTGCCCAAGGCTTCGCCAGCAGTACGCTCGAAAATCACCTGTAGCGGCCTTTCCGTTTCACTTTGGAATACCTTCAGATCTTCATCTGCCTGGCGGTACTCATTCAGGGCCTTAGCATAGGCTTTGTAGTCTATAGCAGCGTGAGTAATCTCAATCTGGCGCTGATTGGTATCGGCCTCGTCTTGAAGCGCATCGACTATCGCTTTTTGTTTGTTGAACCGATGCTGCACGAGATCATATTCAAGCAGTGCTCTGCGCTTACCTAACTGCTCACGCAGAGACATCGCCTGGCCAATATGCGTTTGCAAACTATCCATGTTATCTTCAAGCTGTGTCTGTTCAACCTGAGCATCCCCGACAAAGGCTGCGAGATCGCGCATTGCTTCTCGGAAGCCATCATCCAGCAGTTGCTGCTGTGCCTGGATGCTTTCCAGCTGTTTAGCCGGATCAAGAAACGCCAGCCAGTTAGCCAGCACATCCTTCAGGAAGGACTCGTTACGACGAATCCCCTCTAACTCTCCCTGACGTTCAACTTCATGCGCTACCAGTTCCCGCAGCCGCTCAGCCGCATCTTTAGACATGGTGCAGGCGAAGAACGCGCCAAGGAAATCATGTTCAGTTTTGTATTCGATAAAACGGGTCAGGCCACCTTCTTCGGAGTTGAAGGTCACCATTGTTTTGATAAGATCAACGTTAATTTGTTGTTCCAGTAAAAATGCGCGCCACTCGTTCTGTCTGGTGGTTTTACGCCAATGCATACCGCCTTCACTACCGGCCTTGAGATTAAGCCAGCTATCAAAACTGCGCAGGCTATTGGCATAGGGGCGCAGCTCAGAATTGCGTTCCGCGCGGGAATAAGAAGGGACTTCATCAAACGGCGCGCCCATCAGGGAGTCGGGCGCATCACAAATAAACAGTGTGCGGTCAACATCATCTCCATTACGCTGATGAGCATGTCCTAGTAATAACGTTTGTCCTGATTCATTGACCATCTCAACCAAAACAACAGAGAGTTCTTTATAGAAGTAATTGCGGTAGTGGTATTCACTCTGGCGATGATTTGCCAGATATTGGGTGAAGTCACTAACGGACGGCTCAAAAATCGATAACAGCAGCGCGATGTAGGTCGACTTACCACCCCCATTCACAAGCTGCTGATAAGTACTGGTCACCACCTTCGCATTCCTGACGGGCGAGCGCAGGCCTTCAACAACAGGGCTACTGACCGCTTGAGACAGGCCAATATAGTCCAGTGTGAGGTCCTTGTAGAAAGCTTCTTCATGGCCTGCACCATCCATATAAACCCGTTTAATCAGCCACATACTTAAATCTCCGTCAAGCGTTGCGTTTCTGTGGTTCCAGTTGTAACTGGACGTTCATTGAGCGAAGGAAACTCCAGGGTATCTGCTAATGCTGCAAGATCGCTTTCAGCTAAATCGGGCGACCGTTCTTCTACGGCTGGACTGATGCTCATGACAAAGCGCACCGTCTCTTCGATGCCAGTATGGCGCAGATAATGTTTGAGTTTTTGGGTCGGATACCAGTCGGACTCTCCCGACAGACTGCTGTCTTCGGCCAGAAAGCCTTCCTCCTGCAGCAGTTGTATCCAGCGCGTTGCCATTTCTGTTTGCGAGCGAATACTTGAGACACGCCCTACCTTTTCGTCGTGTATACGGGGAATACGTTCTTCCTGCACAAACCTGGCCGCCATAAGTAGGCCATCTACGGTATCGTCACCCTCGGCCTTGCGCTGGGCAATCACCTGGTCGGCAACATTATTGAGCCTGGCTACCACCGAGGCGGCATTAATGGCGTTACTCTGACCGAACTCGACACGAACGGTGTCTGGAGTTGGAAACAAATCAGCCAGCAACGCAATCAGAGTTAAGCCTGCAAACAGGCGCTGTTCTTTCCGTTCCTTACCCTGTTGCTCAGCCATTGTTTCAGGTAGCAAGCGTTTGTTCAGCCAACCCAAAGATGGGGAAAACGGACCTCGGCCATCTGCAGCCAGTAATACCCCGTAGGTCTCATGAATCCCAAGATACCGCAATTTCATACCTGTCGCGACGCCACGGATAATCTCTGTGAACAGGGCATCACCTTGCAGATCAAGAGCACGTTGAATCAGCTCATCCCCCATTTTATATCCCAGTGAATTCATAATTGCCTGCGTGGCAATCTCGGCGTAGCGTTTAGTTTGTTGATGCGCGTTGTCGTACATAACTACTCCTCAAAGGGGTATAAGGGAGCAACCGTTAACAGTTTGATATTGTTAGCCCGCCAGAGCGTTGTTTCGATAGCGCCGTCTATCTCCACTTCTATTGCGGGATCGCTGTTAGCTGCCAGGCTGCCAATATGGAGTAAACAAACCTGTTGCTCTTGTTCGGATAATTCTTCGCCCTCATAGGCGTCAAAAACATCTCTAAAGCTCACATGCCCCCAATTCTTCAATCGGTCACTAACCCAATCGCTGCATTTTTTAATGACAGATTCAGGGATACCTCGCAGGTTGGTTTCAATAGCTACAGGCTGATCGGTGAGGTCCTGTATCTCATGTGGAAGCGCCTGTTCAAATCTATCGAGATAAAGGTTCAGCAGCGCCTCAAGGTCAAACAGAATGTGCCGATCATCATCCTGTCTTCGGGGAGCCAACAGGCGTGCGGTGAGATCATCGATTTCCTTTTCGACAGTGTCGGGGGAATGAGACAGCAAGGGCTTGAGTGCACCTTTTTCCAGTGTTTCCCGAAAGAGGGTATTATCTCTGGGAATAATGAGTTTCAGACGAGCTCGCTCAAAATCTTTGTTAACATCAAGTAAGCAGTCTTGATAGCGCTGCGTAAAAGCGCAGACCTCAGCAAAAATCTCCTGTGCCCTACGTAGCTTATTTAATTTGTCGGGATTTATTTTCGAACTTCCTTCAACCAGCATTTCGGTAATGGCCGACATTGAGTTCTGGATATGTTCCAAAACCTCTCGGGTTTTATCAAAGGAATCATTGAGTACGGGACGGATATCGTGTGCATAAGATGCACTCAAATCACCAGACTGGGCGGCACGCACTTTCATCCGCATTCCAATCAGATATTGCTCCAGTTGCCGCTGTGTTGATTGGATCTGGTGTACTGCCTTGTCGATCTCTCCGCGACGGATGGTTTTAAGCGTGCGCCAGGCCAGAATCGCAGCGCGTTCTATCGGCGTTTCATCCAAGCGCAGGGTATAGAACAACATTCCTTCATCAGTCAGCGACCAGAGAATATCATCTGAGCCGGATAGCTGGTCATAGCGTACCAGACGGACTATCTGCTCTTCGGAATGCGTTCGTTGCGAGAAATCATAATAACGGAGGCGGAAAGGATCTTTGATCGCCGCAAAAATCTTGCTGGCCACTTGTGCGTAGTCGGGTTCTTCTTGTCCCGGATAGGCTTCATTGAGGTGCCCAACCAGACATAACTCCGCTTCCTTACGCGTCATTCCAGGCTGGCGCTCGCGGTCAGCATAATAAAGCATGGCGTCAAAGAGATACATGATTGCCGCCAGCGCATCAAGCTCAACACCATCGAACGGATTTCGCTGAAGGGCGCTATATATTGAATCCAGCGTCCGCACGACCAGTAAGGCGTGAGACTGAATAGACAGCTCACGACGTGCCATTGATTCATTACGAGCCTGCTCCAAAAACCCTAGCGACATAACATTCTCCCTCTGAGACGGAAGCCACTATAGTACTCGCCCGCCAATTAAGCAAAGAAACTTTGCTTAATTTTTATTTATAGCAATGTTATTTGTTTTGATGTCATTCGCCTTCTATACTCAGTCGGTATATCAAACCGCAATTGATTAACCTGCAAATAAGAATAAAACTGATATGTACTACTCAAAGTTTCTTGAGAAACACAAATCCCCCCTCAGCCACGCACAATGGTTGCGCTTGCGCTATATTGAGCGCCAGCTACTGTGGGAACGAAAGGTCACTTCGCGCATGATTGCTGAAGAGTTTGGCGTCTCGGCGCAACAAGCTCGTACTGATGTAAGAACCTATATGGAGGTCGCTCCAGGCAATGCTATTGAGAAGGGGGCCGGCCGAAAAGGGTATTTCCCCAGTACGACGTTTACGCCTGTTTTGCTGGGAGACAACGATCTGGTCTGGCGTACGACGGTAGAATTTCAACCGCCGCAAGCGGCCCACGCGCAGGAAATCCCGCTCATCCATCGCGCAGTGCATAGCCGCACGCTGGCAATTTTTTTGTCAGCAATCGAACAGAAAGGACAAGTAAAAGTGACTTATGCGTCAATGGAAAACCCGGAAGGCATATCTCGTACACTAAGCCCTACGGTAATTATCACCGTTAACGGGCGTCAGCATGTGCGAGCCTATGACTGGGGAAGTTCGGCGTTTAAGGACTTTGTTTTGGCGCGATTTCTGGACTTGCCGGAACTGATTGTTCCTGCACCCGCCCCGCCACGCAAAGATACCGCGTGGGAGGTCATAATCCCCGTGCGTTTTATAGCCAATCCAACACTAAACAAAGCGCAACAAGAGGTAATTAAGCGGGACTATTTACTTGAACCCTCTGAATTCAACATTCGTGCACCAATGATTTTTTATTTATGCCCTGAAAACAATCTGCCTAAAACAGATGATGAATATGCACAAGCTACTGACGCCAGCAGCCACGGCCCCTTTATCTACCCTGTTCTAGCTGTGCACGCCCAAACAGGGGAGCCTATTCATAAGTACCGCCATGCAGGTGAGAGATAGACATTCTGTTTACTAATAATTTATAGCCATTCACTGTTCCTGCATCATAGATATGGTGCAGCAACATTAAACACCAGCCATCTAAAAATTATGATTTATTAATTTCTGATTCAGTTAAATTCCTCTGAAAATAGATCCGTTATAGTTCCATGCATCTTTTGAAATCCCGACCAAATAATGGGGTCGGCAAACATCTATTTGAGACGTTGGTTCTCATCCTCAAGATCTTTGATTATTTTAATATCAGAAGATTCCATACCACCGTATCTGGACTTCCAGTTGTAGTAAGTGGCTCAGAGAAGCCTGCCTCCCGGCAGACATCTTTAACAGTTCGCCCGTATTCAAGCGATTTAATCACGGCGATAATCTGATGCTCAGTAAAAGGGGCTTTACGCATAGCGATCTCCTTCATTGGCAGATTGATTATGCCGGAGGATCTCTAAATGTTAATGGCACGATTATGCGGGATATTTACAATACCAGTCCAACCCTCAGCTTACTGCAATGCCCATCAAGAGGGATGGTCCACATTGACGTATCAAAATCGCTCTCTGACCAGCGAGCAAAACGCAGCTCACTGGATCGAATAAAGATAAGCAGAGTGAGTTCTGTCGCCCAGCGGGTTAGCGGCCTGCCGGTATAGCTGTCTATTTTCTCAAGTAACTCAGGGATGCGCTTTAACTCCAGCGCCGGACGATGCTGTCGATTACTGGAAGCAACCGCCCCCGCCATCTCCTGCGCCGGATTGTAATGAATTAACCCGCTTTGCACTGCATAACGCATGATGGCCGTGGTGCGCTGTTGAAGGCGGGAAGCCACTTCAAAACGTCCAGATTTCTCCACGGCTTTAATGGGAATTAACAGATCGCGGGTGCCCAGTTCAGCAATATTGCGAGCACCAATTGTTGGGAAGATATTGTCCTCCAGGCTCTTTTTTCCACGATTAGCATGATCTTCCGACCATTTTTGGTTTGTCACGAGCCACTCTCTGGCAACCTTCTCGAAAGTAATAATCTCTTTCGCCTGCTCTTCTTTCACAGCACGTTTATGCTCACGAGGATCGATACCAGCAGCGACCAGCTTTCTGGCCTCTTCCCTTTTCTTCCGCGCATCCGCCAGCGAAACATCCGGGTAAACGCCGAACGCCATCAAATGTTGTTTACCACCAAAACGGAAACGAAATCACCAATACTTTGAACCGCCAGGTTTTACAAGTAAAGACATGCCGTCGCCGTCAACAAGTGAATACTCTTTCTCCTCTGACTTCACAGAACGAACTTTAGTATCCGTTAGGGCAATAATGGTCTTCCTTCCATTGGTATCTCGTGAGTATACAAGCAATATCGAATCGGCAAATATACTCATAAGTATACTCACAAGCCTGTTGATGTGGGTTGAGTCAGGTTGACTTCAGTTGAGAAGAAAAGCTGGAAAAGCCTTGCGTGGCGCGGATTTCAGGCATAAAAAAAGACCTCAGTTGAGGTCTATTTACATACTTTTGGTGCGAAGGCCGGACTCGAACATGTGACTTAACCTCATGATTTAAAATTGTTAATAATAAACAATATCATCTTATACCAACACAGATACCAACACGAAAAATCACTGGTTTTCGGCATCGAACCAGGACAATCAGCTCCTGATTGAGATACCGAGCTCTGTTACTCGTCATCTTCCTCGACAGGCTTCATTGCATCAAGTAGTACTCGCACCATCGCGATAGAACCAATCCGGATAAAAGCATCTTCTCCATCTATATCTGTTAACTGATATCGCTCACTTGATGCCGGATAAGTGTGTCGATTTGCAGCTGTGTACTCTTTTGTACAGCCAGAATGTGGCTGACTGAGGTGGAGCAGATAATGTCCCCGTTGACCACTTCCGGACGGGAGGCTGTGATTTCAGACATAATTGATATTCCTTTTTGCAGATAAATGAAAACGCCAGCCCTGTTCAGGCTGGCGTCAGTGGAATGAAGTATGGTGAGTAATATTTATCGGTTCTGGTGCAGAAGCTGCAGTTGGCGCAGGGTACGGATACCCTCCCTGGCCTGTTCGATACAGGGCAACAGTGCTGCCGAATCCGTTTTATCCTCATCGTTGTCAAAGATAATTCCCGATTCGCAGTCGATATTGTCCTGCAGCCACACAATCAGAATATCCAGCGCCGTTTCTGTGGTTAATGATTTCATCCTGTGTCTTTTGTCCTGGTTACCAGTTGAAAGTGGGTAAATCCTGCAGACATTCAGCACCGGCATCCAGATGAATGAGACTGACGCCATAACGCCGGATGAGTGTGACAACCAGACGGCGGAACGTTCTGGACAGCCCCAGGCGTTTAAGCCGCAGAACCGGGTATGACCACGCATCGGTACGTAACAGATATCCGCTACCTGTGAAATGAATCCATTCTGATTCGCCGGTGTCATTCGTCTGATTTGACAGCGAGTACAACCAGGCATTGTCCGTTTCCGTGATATGTGCGGTACTGCAGCGTATGCCGGTAAGGGCCGCAGATGGTGGCGTGCGCTCTGCTGATGTCCGGTCAGATTCATCAACAACACGAAGGGAGTAACCGTTATCGCAGACCACGTTAATCAGTTCAGCGAGAGTAACACCATCGACGTCAACGACAATGCGCCCCATGTTCAGTGCCTGCACGTTAATGCTGTCGGCTTCCAGCGTCAGGGCCAGTTTCATTGTTTCGCCCCCGGATGTTTACCCAGGGTAATGTTATTTACCGTTCTGTAATTGTCGCGGGCCATCAGGCCGGTTGCCCGGCGGGCCCGGAGGATATCAATACTGTTTATTAACTGAGAACGAGTACAGACGCTGAATCCCGGCTGGTCGGTACGCACCAGTGCGTATTTTTCAACGAGAAAGTTCACCGCATCACACAGTGAAATGCCTGCCTCAATATGCTGCTCAATCACACGTTCATCAGCGAACGGTGTGTCATTCAGTGTGAGGCCGTAATGCTGGTCCAGCAGTCGGGTGAGCAGTGTCTGCCAGATGGTGACGGGAGACTGGCAATGCGATGCCTCCCGTACGTGTGTATCGGGTAATGTGTTCATACTGAAGATTTTCCTGATATGCAGAGATGAAAAATGGAAAAGTGGCGTGGTGAAAGCACCAGGCCGGAGAAGAAGGTTATTCTGGAGAGTTACTTTTTCGTTTCGGGCGTCGGATAAACAGCCATATAAACGTAGCCACAACTGCCGAGGGTGTCGGCTTCGCAGGTCAGCCTTTTTGCATACAGCGTGACGGTATGCTGATGGCGGGGATTCAGTTCACCGCTGGTGAGCATGAGTTCCAGTTGTTTCATCAGCAGCGGAAAGGCCTGGTCCAGATGGTACGCATCCGCGTCGCTGAACCGGCCTCTGATACCGGCGCGGTCTGCAAGGTAATGCAACCGGTTACCCTCCTGCACCAGACGTGCCCCAAAACAGGGCGTCACGGTGCAGGGCAGTCCCCACCAGGTGCGGTCGTTATTGTCGTCGGGAAGCGTTGTCCCGGGGAGTGTGTCTGACACGATAAAATCCTCACAGAAAATTGGTTAAGAATGGTCCGGTGGTGGCGATAATTCTGCTCTTCTGAATGCCCTTCCAGACTCAGTTCAGGGTGACGCTCATCAGCCGGACATACGGACCAAAACTGTCCTTACGGCGTTCTGCAAACACAGCCAGCACACCGGGAATATCCTGTACTTCACGGCCGGTATATGTATCCGTGCTACCGTGCCAGCGGTATTTACCGGTACAGAACGGAAAAAGACGGGATGCAGGATGCTGACGGTGAATACGCATGGCTTCACCACGGGTGATGATTTTCATGAGAATAGTCCTCCTGAATGTGAAAGTAAGAAACAGCTGAGAAAGAGAAACTGAAGTGATATGAAGGTGATTGTGACGGTGACGGGTTAAAGCAGACCGTGTTCGGCAAAGGAGAATACCTGGCTGCCACCGACTATCAGATGGTCCGGCACCCGGATATCCACCAGGGCCAGCGCCTGTACCAGACGTTCAGTGATAAGCCGGTCTGCCTTACTGGGGGTGACTTCACCGGACGGGTGATTGTGCGCCAGCACCACGGCAGCGGCATTGTGGTACAGGGCACGTTTAATCACCTCCCGGGGATGGACTTCTGTGCGGTTGATGGTGCCTGTGAAGAGGGTTTCACCCGCAATCAGCTGATTCTGGTTGTTCAGATACAGCACCCGGAACTCTTCCCGCTCCAGTCCTGCCATGTTCAGAATCAGCCATTCCCGTGCCGCATGCGTGGAGGTGAAGGCCACGCCGGGTTCATGAAGATGGCGGTCCAGGGTTTTCAGGGCCCGCTGAATGAGGCTGCGCTCGCCGGGCGTCATCTCTCCGGGCAGAAAGGAAAGCTGTTGCATTGTTCCGGCCCCTTTCAGTCAATGATGCGCATAATGGCGTTGCATTCCGGATGTTGCAGGGCGTAATCCCGCAACCGATAATAATGGACCGTCATGGCATAACACTCCGTACGACAGGCATGATGACTGTACGTCATCAGACAGGCAGCAATGCCGGCGGCTTCCGGGCTCATTTCAGCGCGGTTACCGTTCATGGCATTGAACAGTACCCAGGTTTCTCCATCATCTTCATCCGGTTCGGGCGCCATAAATGCGCCGCCGTTATTCAGGGTGTACAGATTCCAGATACCACCGCAGTAGTCTTCACACAGACGGTCCATCCAGCCGAAGACACGGGGCTCCAGGGTCACCCACTGTGGAATGAGGCCAAAGTGCTGCGGCCAGAAGCTGATGCGCTGTTCATCAGGGACGGGAGTGGCAACCAGTTGAGACTGGTTATTCCCTGATGCAGTAGTTACGGAAACAGAAGGTGTGGTGGAATTATGCGAAGAGGTTGTCATGAGATTATTCCTTATAAAAAGCAAATGAATGGAAGAATGCCTGGGGACTGGTACAGACGTGAGTCAGGGCTGCACTTTCAGGGAAACAGCATCAGCGCATGCTCTCCAGCAGCGTTTCTGCCATCACCCACAATGCGCGGTTGAGCTTAATATCGGTGTCGATGCTGTGAATGGCACGGGTGTGGATACGTTTTCCTCTGGCACTGCGACCGGAAATTCCGCCTTTCAGCATATTCTCCTGGATGGTCTGATAAGCACTCCACAGGTCCTTACCGTAATCCTCCCGGCGTCGTGGTGTCAGAATGTCGGCAGTGGTGACTGGCTGATGTTTGTCACCATAACGGTAAGTCAGTGCCGCCTGTGCCAGCGCCTGGCGTGCCGGTGGCGGCAGGACCAGCGACTGCATGGCATCACGCTTCTCCTCTATCCGGTCAAAAACCCCCACCACCTCGTAAGCCCCTTCAATAACTTTCTCCACCACATTTCCCCGGTGCGGAACACGCACTTCCCCCAGAGACTGACCACAGACGCATCCGTTCTGGCAGACGAACCTGAAGTAACCCGGCAGCATCTGGTAGCTGGAGGTACCGTCATGAGAGTTGAGCAGAATAATTTCAGGGACATGTTCTCCGTTTATCTCTCCGGCCCGCCGCAGACGCAGCATATGTTTGGTGTATCCCCGGCGGCCCGGGTCGCGCACACGGGTCTGGCAGGCGAAGAACGGCTGAAAGCCTTCCCGCTGCAGACTTTCCAGCACGGTGATGGTGGGGATATACGTATAGCGTTCACTGCGGGAGGTATGCCGGTCTTCCCCAAAAATACCGGGTACATAGTGCATCAGTTCTTCGTGTGTCAGCGGACGGTCACGGCGTATCTGATTCGCATAACCAAAACGACTGGCTAATTGCATACTTTGCTCCTTATGAATGAATTAGCGGTATAAACGAAAAGGCCGCGTCTCCCGGAGAAGACGCGGCCTGATGGATGAAATGAAGACGTTTATTGCCTGAGAATTCCCTCACTGGCGAGATACGAATTTAGCTGTTTTCCGGCATCAGGTTCAAAATTCCAGCACCGCCAGCGTAGCTGCCCTTCGGCATTGCGGATAACCAGCCGGAAATGCGTTCCCTGGTCATCTTCAATAAGCACATTGCGGTAAGCTGTTGTGACGGCAACCGCCTGTTCGCGTGAGAAAGGGCCTTCGGGCAATAAAACAGGGTGGCAGTCCTACATACCGGCTATTTTCCGATAAATTCAACGCTGGCGCCGGTGGCATTACCGTCAGCACCAACCGTGACGGTCACTTTGTCGTACGCACGGTCTTCAGGATTGAATACTTCAAACTCAACCTTATTGCCTTTTACTTCGTAAGAGCCAAAATCAGCGGTTTCTGTTGTTTCCTCGTCATATTCCCGGGCGTATGCCTGCCGGGCAGCCTGCAGGACGGAATCTTTATTAATAGTGGTCGTCTGTTTCGGGGAAAAACCGGCAAGTGATGTGACAAATTTCGGACAGACCTTCAGCATATCACCGCGGGTGAATTCCATTCGTACACCAAATGCCTGTAAAACGGACACATCACGCTCTGCTATGGAGTGAACGGCTTTTTTGACCATTTCCGGCGCCTGTCCGATTTCCACCTCAACAGCCCTGAATCCCGTCTGCTGATTACACATTTGTGATGTGGGGATCAGGTTACCGTTAATACTGATACGGCTGCCCAGGAGCGTCTGTACACCATTCGGGCATCCCTGCATCAGGCCGGTAATACCAATCGTGCCATTTTTCAGCATTACCAGCGCCTGACCATCTTCCGTCATGGTCTGACACCAGCCGTTTTTGACAGCCCAGTTGCCGGCGGAGGCGGAGAATGATGCCACAGTGAACAGCAGGGGAAAAAGAGCTCTGGTATTCATGACTGACCTCTGAAATGAACGTACGGTGTTATTGATAATGATGGAAGGTATGCAGTGACTGTTCAGGGAATGACGTAGCCGTATATTTAGTTTTCTGTTCAACATATTGTCTCCATACCTGTCGGGACGGCTTTGGCAGGCCGGCAATCACAGGTTAAAGGTGTTGATAAGTTTATGGATGAAAGAGAAATGTGGCAGGGCGGAGATAAAACGCTCTTCAGCGACCAGACTGTGGATGTGGCCTCTCCGTTCAAACCGTTCTGATGTCAGGCTGACTGATTTGATATCTGCCAGAGGAAAGACCTGCAGTTTTCCCTTCTGTAACGCGATCAGATACCAGCTACCGCTGTAATAAATGAGCCGGCAGGGCTCCAGTGACGGATACCATCGCTCAGTCATCAGAGAGATGTGGATACACTGTCTTATTGCCAGGATGAGTTGCGAGAAACACTCGGGGAACGTTGCAGTGATATCCGGCGCCGGTAGCCAGATAAGGCAGGGAGAGGGCTCCTGGTTGTCGGTAAGACAGGTTATCAGTCGTCCGTTCCGGAGCGGAAGTATCCGTGCGATCCCGGTATTCTGTATAAAAGAAAGCATTTCAGGGATCGCACCTGGGCTGCTCTGTCGTCTGAGGCTGTACCTGCCATTTCTGTACTCTAAATCCAGGTGAACCAGACGCTGATGAAAATCGCGCTGTAAAGTACGTTCTGTAACGCCAAATTCATCTGACAGTGTTTTTAGTGACAGAGATTCTCCGGCCATCAGTCGGCTGATAATGAGTGATAAGCGAACCGCCAGGCGATCATGCCGGGAACGATTATCAGACATAGATGTGCACTCCGTAAGAAAACATCTTTTATTTCATGATGTTATTATGCATCATGATGTTGAAAGGATGTGTCGCATCCGGATAATCAGGAATAAAATGCAGCAGAAAAAATATTCTTTTAATTATCTGATTTTTAAGCATGATTTCATAAAAAGAAGAATGCTCGTTAATCCAGCGACACATCCTGTCGGCGTGAGTGTGTCAGAACAGACGCTCCCACAGTGTGATCAGCAGGTGGATAATGCGGTCCCGGGCTTTACGCAGAAGCTGTAACATCCAGGCCGGAAAACTGAAACGGGCAACGGCGACGTCAAAACTTTTCCCGATGGTTTCACCAAAAGTCTGTTGTGCGTGTTTCTGGGCCTGTTCAGAGCGGTTTTCTCCCCGGATATGTGAATACACCGCGCTGGTTGCCTGTGGTGGCAGTGCGTGGATCATCAGCGACACAAACGCCGGAAGGTTCCAGCCGACAGGTGCAGCAACGGAGAGTACCGGAAATGATGAAGGGAACAGGGTTGCCACCCGGGCTGTCACCGTCGCCAGTGAGAGCGCCTGCTGACGGGACGGGCATTTTTCTGTGGCATTCCATTCTTCAGCAGGAAACACGCGATCGGCATGGCTGAGAACAAACAGAAAACGCGAGGGATCTGCGCCTTCATTCAGTAAAAACTGATGCATGGTAATGTCGGCGGCATACGCGCGTTCATCTGCCCGCAGGATCCAGATAATCAAATCCACTTCCGGCAGTAACTGACGGTAAAGCGCCCGGTATTCCTGATCATGTTGCGGCGTCTCTCCAATGCCGGGCAGATCGACCAGCGTCATTCTGCGTTCACCGATCTGCAGGGTAAGACGATGAGCCTGGCGGGTGCAGCCGTTCAGGGGATGTGTGGCACAGATATGGGACTGAAAAATAGCATTACACAGGCTACTTTTGCCGGTGCCGGATTTACCCATAATGCCAATCACGGGTTCGTAATGAATAACGCTGTGGAGATGTTCAAGAATTTTCTGACGAATTTCTTCAGGAAGAAACGTCAGATATGATTTCACTTGTGCGGAGAGGGAAGAATGGCTGAATGACATACCGGTATCCTGTTGATTTCACTGAACCGGATCACACTAATCCGGTTTATCATTCAGGTAATATGGACGTGAAAAATGATGGAATGTCTGAATTACGGATATTATTGTTAAAGTGTAATGGAGTATGAAGTGAGTTTTTCAGAACGGGAACTAATGACATACTGCGGTTTCAGGAGATGAGAGGATGACCGGACGTAAAAACAAATGCGTCAGAAAAAATTGTAACAATCAGGTTTTCTCAGTAAAAATGGCAGTGGAGAAAAGACTGTGCAGAAAACATTATGAGAGGTTTTGTGAGCTCAAAAAAAGAAGAGAGCAAAATCCTGTTCACAGATTAAATGAAGCATTGCCAAGAAAGATAAAAGGACCCAAAAGTAAGAAAAAATTAGTAAAAGAAAGAGAAATCATTAACAGCAGGAAGAAACATAAACAGGAGCAGGGACCATCGCTGGTTGAACTTAATAAAAAAGTTCGTGAGATACTGAAAACTCCGGCATGGAGAACGCTGGAAACGAGAATTCGAAGAAACGGTATCACATTTAAATCAAAAGCAGAGTTAGATGTACTTTCTGAACTTTATGCAATTTATTCATGGGTTTCATATTGCAAACGGAGCGATAATTATTCTGTGTGGTTTTTGAATTGTCCGGATGTAAATATAAATCTTCATGTGTGCGAATGCAGGTCTTCTGAAAGCGATTGTTATCTACCATCCCGTTTTATTATTCTTCCAGCTCCATTAAGGCAAAAAGTAAAAAGAAAATACCCTGCTAATTCGTCTGGAGTGTCAGGATATAGTGATTCAAAAAGTCTTTATAAGACTGTTTTGTCTGTTTGTGGTGGGAAAAGAGAAACCGAATTGTTCTTTTATTCACTGCCAGTAAAGACTAATCATCATCCTTACTGGATTAAAAGTGGTGTGGTTAAAAGATTTCCGCCTATTTTGGGCTTGTTGTTTTATGAACAGGAAAGGTTAACAGGAGGTGTTTTTCGTTATGTGTTGATAAAGTTTTATAATGCTTTTAAGGAGAATTTGTTTTTTGTTGAGATTATCTCGTGCTGTTTTCTTGTTGAGTTTTTTCATGATATTGATTCATTTTTTATAAATCAACGATTAAGTAAGTTGGAAATTTTTATAGATAAGTGGAGGGAGGGTAAAGAAATCTGGATAAAAGCATATCTACAACTGATACATAATGCATTGGGAATAACTGAAACAGAAAAACTCGTCAATCTATATAATTCATTTTTTACTGATAAAGTGGTTCTCTGGGATGAATCAGTAAAAAAAGTTAAGTGGATTTATGAGAAATAGCACCATTTAACTGAAAGCTACCATAACGTCTTTTTGATCACACGCATGATAATGCGTCTCATTTAAATTTCGTTTTTTGGGTCATGGAAATTTTCCGAACATCAGTGATAATGAGGGTTTTGTTGTTTTTGTTTCTGCAATGTTTGAGGGCTGTTCCTGGAGACGATTCGTTGCTTGTGAGCAAGTGGTGGTCCGCTTTACTGGACGAGTTTTGCATTTGTTGAGTGGTGAAATGGAAGTAAAAAGAGCCCCTTTCTGGCAATGACTGAAAAAGTCAGTAGCGTGTAACAGTAAAAACTAACATAAAGTGATTATCGTATGATTATGACAATAACTTATAACTTTTATGAAAAGAACAACAGAAACTACGAAGCCATAACAGATTCCTGAGACCATGTTTTCTGAGGTAGAGAAAATAATTCAAGAGTAAACCAGTTTGTTTTTTGGTCAGTAAAGAACCATGCCTGATGTGAAAACGGGTAATCAACATTCAGTCTGCATGGATGTTTGGAAGAGTTGAGAATGTCGGTATGATACTATATACACGTATTTTTACTAAGCATTTCAGTAAGTGTTATACACGTATTTTCATAAACACTTCTACAAGTGTTTTCGTTAAGCATTGCTATACACATCCAGTTTAGTAAATCTTTACGTTAACTAAATCAGTTTAATGCTGCTGTAAAACCTTTCTGCTTCAGCAATCAATCTGCTATTCGATTTTACTGATGTTACGTTTAACCTTTCCTGATATTTCGAGTTTCGACGTTAGCATGAGAAAAGTATCTTTACGCTAAATCAACCCGAACTTTCCTGAAGTAATCTGACGTTCTTTTCGATGTGCTTACGACGATTCTGTTAAACGACTTTCTGGATGTTTTGATAACAATCAGATTTAGGCATTAACGATTCCTGACGTTTTTCTTTTCCGTGTAAGGTCATTGTTTTCGTCATGAGGTTTCTTCTTGCATTGCGAAAGTGTGATGAACGGTTTTGGTGTTTTGATTCAGATGAAGTTTACGTTATCGATGGTTAATCGTTTTTATGGTGCGTAGTGAAACGTAACGCTTTCAGGAAGGGAAAATCGATTCTGATGGGGATGATCGTGTAACGGCGTTATCTGTAAACAGGTTTTAAACATGTCATTCGCATCCGTGATTAAGTTGTGTGATTAAGCTGTAGGTTTTGGCGTTGTTGTTGATTTGCATTACCAGGAAGCGTTCTGGTTGCGTTTCTGGTGTTTTGTTTGAATGTTCTGTGGATCCTTTTCCCTTCTGACTTTTCTCGTTGTCCATGTCGTTTTTAAATCCATTCGCTGTTCTTGAGTGTTTTTACCCTGTGTGTAGGATTATCTTTTTGTTCCGTTTCAATCACTCTTAATCAGAAAGTTGTAGCATTGCTCAATGCCGGATGCCGTAAAGTTTTACCGCGGTGATTAATGATGTGAAGTCAATCCAAATCAACGGAGATCTCTCATCATGAATCAACCAATACACAATGCTTACTGGTTATCCCGTTTTGAAAGTATTCTCAACGGTGCCCTGGCGCAACACCGTGCCGTCTCGTTAATCCGGGTGGATTTACGTTTCCCTGAGTATATGCCTGCCACCATCATGGATACCGATTTAGATTCAGCGGTGATTTCTCGTTTTTTTGCATCCCTGAAAGCAAAAATTCAGGCTTACCAGCGGAAAAAACGACGTGCCAACAAGCGTGTGCGTGCAACCACTCTGCGTTATTTCTGGTGTCGGGAGTTTGGCAAGGAAAAAGGCAGGAAACATTATCACGTGATATTACTGCTCAACAAAGATACCTGGTGCTCGCCAGGGGATTTCACCGTTCCTTCTTCGCTGGCGACGCTGATCCAACTGGCATGGTGCAGTGCTCTGCATCTTGAGCCCTGGCAGGGTAATGGACTGGTTCATTTTTCCAGGCGGACGCCTTTCCGTAAACCGACATCATCTGATGCTCGCCCTTCTTCCGATGATACGCCTGTGCCTGGTGGATGTTCTGATACCCGGAAGGATTCTGACAAAAAATCTGGTGGATCCGCTGTTCTCTGGGTCAAGCGTGGTGATGTGGAAGCGATGCAGAAAGCCATGGAGAGAGCCCGTTATCTCGTGAAGTATGAGACGAAGCAGCATGACGGTTCTGGTCAACGTAATTATGGTTGCAGTCGTGGGCTGGGGCGTCTACTGGATGGCAGGTGAACCCTGTAAAACAGCATCCGATGCCTGAGTTTATGCCAACGCCCTTAGCTCGCTTTCTGAAAAGTCGTCCTGAAGTAATGCAATGGATTGCCATCTACTTCCGTTCGTGACACATAAGTCGAAAAACCTTTGGTTGTTCTGGTTATTTGCATTTACTGCCATTCATAGAAATGAACAGATCGATTGGTAGGACTCAAATGTTATAGCGTCTCTCTTCTCATAGTCTGCTTTGTACCAGACGCGGAATCCCCTAATGCTGGTGTACAGGTTCTGACTCATTTCCTCCCCCACTTTCATCCCGTTATACTGTGAAAAAAGGAGGTAGGCGTGAAACTGAAAATGCAGGATTTGAGGCTGTTTAATATTGTGTTCGAGAGCGATCCTGGCTGGATACTGGATTTCTCTAACCGCACCTTGTCTGCTTTTTTCGATGAAGAATTGAACATTGATATTGATGATGAACGTTATCAGAAAGAGGGGACGTCAAAAGCCAAACGAGTTAGATGCTTGCTGAAACAGGTTGATCGTGAGACCGCTCTGCGGGTTCTTGGTGCGCTCTGGCAGTATAAAACGGAATCCATGCCTGAACAGGCTGAACAAAGCCGTAATGACTATCTTGCACTGATTTCCCGCTTAGAAAACGCTGACACCGATGAAGCCAAAGGCGTTAAGCCTGTCCAGGCATGGCATGGTGTTGACTGGCATTCACTTATCGCTGAAATGAACGAGATGAAATCTCTGCCGCCACATCCACGTGGTTTTCGGTTTGAAGCCTGGCTTGCTGAACTGTTCAGTATCTTTAAGCTTGCTCCCCGTTCGTCTTTCCGAAATACAGGCGAACAGATTGACGGAAGTTTCCGACTGAATGATGAATTTTACCTGATGGAGGCAAAGTGGCATCAGAAAAGAACGTCGGCTGCCGACCTCCATGTATTTGAAGGAAAGCTCAGTACCAAGGCAACCTGGACACGCGGTGTTTTTATCAGTTGGATGGGCTTTACGCCTGAAGGCCTGACGGCTTTTGGTAAAGGGAAGCGGGTTATCTGTGTCAGTGGTTATGATCTTTACCACTCACTGAATCATAGGATCCCTTTACCCGACCTTCTGGATGCTAAAACCCGGCACGCGGCTGAAACGGGAGAGCCCTATGCTGAGTTCGACCGACTATATGCACTGAAAGACAAACAGTTCGGCACGCTGAAATAACGGGTTGGGAAGCGATGACCTGCTCCCCGTTGTTTCACACAGAATCGTGTACAGGGTCGAAGTTCTGGCTCAATGTGCTGACTGAACTGAAAAACCGCGGTCTGAACGATATCCTCATCACCTGTGTAGATAGCCTGAAAGGCTTTCCAGATGCCATCAACACAGTATATCCGGAGGCCAGCATCCAGTTATGCATCGTGCATATGGTGCGCAACAGCCTGCGCTTCGTGTCATGGAAGGACTACAAAGCCGTCACTCGCGACCTGAAAGAGATTTAATCAGGCACCCACGGAAGAGACAGGCTAGCAAGCACTAGATAAGTCGGAGCTGGCAGGCTAACTGACCGAATCTTACCACGTTCTTCGCTTATCTGACGGACATTCGCAAAGTGCGCTATACGACGAATGCCATCGAGTCACTAAACAGTGTGATCCGCCATGCGATCAAAAAGCGTAAAGTGTTCCCGACAGACGACTCGGTGAAAAAAGTGGTGTGGCTGGCAATCCAGTCTGCGTCCCAGAAATGGACGGTGTCGTTGAAGGACAGGTGTATGGCAATGAGCCGCTTTATTATCGAGTTCGGTGACTGCCTGTCACTTCTGAAAAAAGGCATTTACACAGAATCCTAAACAGGTTCCGACATTCCCCACTCATACTAAACACCTTGTCACTTGACGCAGGGCTGAACATTTTACAACAACGGTATACCAATATGATATTGGTTTACTAAATTTTTTGGGAATCCCTCAGGGAATTTCTCCCTATACTTCCAGACATCTGTTATCATTTAACCCATTACTGATCCGCTGCCGCATATATACCTGCGGCGAGCGATAACTTAGAACTATGCTGCATTGTAATGTTCGATTGCTACTGCATGGTTATGCAATGCCGTCATTAACATCTGGCTTGGGCATGAACACGATGTAGTCACGCTTTATCGTTTTCACGAAGCTCTCTGCTATTCTGTTACTCTCCGGACTCCGCACCGCCGTGTTCTTCGATTCAAGTCCCAACATCCGAGCGAACTGGCGTGTTTCATTAGCCCGGTAGCATGAACCATTATCTGTCAGCCACTCCACTGGAGACGCCGGAAGCTCGTTGCCGAAGCGGCGTTCCACCGCTCCTGGCATGACGTCCTGTACTGTTTCACTGTTGAAGCCGCCGGTAGTGACCGCCCAGTGCATCACCCCGGCAATAAGGGAGCGTGCGCTATCCACTTTTTGCACGTCCATATTCAACGGCTTCTTTAATGAGTTTGTAGTGGCACAGTAAATTTGGCCACCTGATTAAAGGTGATATTCTCACCTCAACACAAAACAGGTGACTTAATGAACAAGAAAACCAAACGTACTTTCACCCCTGAGTTCAGGCTGGAATGTGCACAGCTGATTGTTGATAAGGGCTATTCGTATCGACAAGCCAGTGAGGCGATGAATGTCGGTTCTACCACGCTTGAGAGCTGGGTACGTCAGCTCAGGCGAGAGCGCCAAGGTATTGCGCCCTCTGCAACACCCATTACCCCTGAACAGCAACGTATTCGCGAGCTGGAAAAGCAGGTTCGCCGACTGGAGGAACAAAATACGATATTAAAAAAGGCTACCGCGCTCTTGATGTCCGACTCACTGAACGGTTTACGATAGTTTCCAGACTGAGTGACAGCCACTCAGTTGTCAGCCTCTGTTCCGCACTGGGAATACACCGCAGCAGTTACCGGTACTGGCGAAAACGACGCGATACGGTTAATTCGGCTCGCGTCAGGTTGTGCAGCGAAATACGCCGGGCATGGAACCAGAGCCGGGGCTCTGCAGGCGCGCGCACGCTGGCTGAAATGCTGACCCAAAACGGCGTCCCGATGAGCCGTTATCGTGCCGGACGGCTGATGAAATACCTGAACCTGAGCAGTTGTC
>NZ_JBJQMC010000014.1:0-139589 GCF_046486085.1 Escherichia sp. WS568 | reverse complement strand
TAAGAATCCGTATCTTCGAGTGCCCACACAGATTGTCTGATAAATTGTTAAAGAGCAGTGCCGCTTCGCTTTTTCTCAGCGGCGCGGGGTGTGCATAATACGCTTTCCCGCCACAGAGTCAAGCATTTTTTTGCTTTCTCTGTTGAGATTCTCAGGAGAACCCCGCTGACCCGGCGGCGTGTTTGCCGTTGTTCCGTGTCAGTGGTGGCGCATTATAGGGAGTTATTCCGGCCTGACAAGAGGAAATTTAAAATAATTTTCTGACCGCGCATTTTTTCAGCAAAAGCCCCGTTAATGTGCCATAAAACAAGCAATTTGCCGTTTTTGCAACCGTAATCACACTTCCTGGTGGCATACTAAGGAGGAATAAAAAGAAAAAGGAAGATTAGTAATGCCTTTAAGCGCACAACAGTTAGCTGCACAGAAAAACCTTTCGTATGTTCTGGCTGAGAAGCTGGCGCAACGCATCTTAAAAGGTGAATATGAACCCGGCACCATTTTGCCTGGTGAGATTGAGCTGGGCGAGCAATTTGGAGTGAGTCGTACAGCGGTACGCGAAGCGGTCAAAACGTTAACGGCAAAAGGGATGGTTTTACCGCGACCGCGAATTGGTACCCGGGTCATGCCACAATCAAACTGGAATTTTCTTGATCAGGAATTGCTTACCTGGTGGATGACAGAAGAGAACTTTCATCAGGTCATCGATCACTTTCTGGTTATGCGTATCTGTCTGGAGCCGCAAGCTTGCCTACTGGCTGCAACGGTTGGCACCGCGGAACAGAAGGCGCATCTCAATACGTTAATGGCCGAAATGGTGGCATTAAAAGAGAACTTTCGCCGTGAACGCTGGATTGAGGTCGATATGGCCTGGCATGAGCATATCTATGAAATGAGCGCCAATCCGTTTTTGACCTCATTCGCCTCGCTATTCCATTCGGTTTATCACACTTACTTCACGTCAATAACCAGCGACACAGTGATAAAGCTGGATCTGCACCAGGCGATTGTCGATGCGATTATCCAAAGCGATGGCGACGCGGCATTTAAAGCTTGTCAGGCGCTGCTACGCTCACCAGATAAGTGATAACCCGATAACAGGACATTGAATGAGCGATAAAAAGAAGCGCAGTATGGCGGGTTTGCCGTGGATCGCGGCGATGGCCTTCTTCATGCAGGCACTTGATGCCACTATTCTGAATACCGCCTTACCCGCAATCGCTCATAGCCTTAATCGTTCTCCTCTCGCGATGCAATCAGCCATCATCAGTTATACGCTGACGGTGGCGATGCTTATTCCGGTAAGCGGATGGCTAGCCGATCGCTTCGGTACGCGTCGCATATTTACCCTTGCCGTGAGTCTGTTCACGTTGGGTTCTCTGGCCTGCGCACTTTCTAACTCGCTACCACAGCTGGTTGTCTTCCGGGTTATTCAAGGGATAGGCGGCGCAATGATGATGCCTGTTGCTCGGCTGGCCTTACTGCGCGCTTATCCTCGTAATGAGCTTCTTCCTGTATTGAATTTTGTCGCCATGCCGGGTCTGGTGGGGCCAATTTTAGGCCCCGTTCTTGGCGGCGTGCTGGTCACCTGGGCAACCTGGCACTGGATATTTTTAATCAATATCCCCATAGGTATTGCGGGCCTTCTTTACGCGCGCAAACATATGCCCAATTTCACCACCGCACGACGCAGATTCGATATCACTGGCTTTTTGCTGTTTGGCCTTAGCCTTGTTCTCTTCTCAAGCGGAATAGAGCTATTCGGGGAAAAGATTGTCGCCAGTTGGATTGCCTTGACGGTAATTGTCACCAGCATCGGGTTACTGCTTCTCTATATTCTCCATGCACGACGCACGCCAAACCCATTAATTTCATTAGATTTATTTAAAACCCGCACTTTCTCGATCGGTATCGTAGGCAATATTGCAACCCGTCTGGGGACCGGTTGTGTACCGTTCCTTATGCCATTGATGTTACAGGTAGGATTTGGTTATCAGGCGTTTATTGCCGGCTGTATGATGGCACCGACAGCGTTAGGTTCCATTATTGCAAAATCGATGGTTACCCAAGTCTTACGTCGTCTGGGCTATCGCCATACGTTAGTGGGGATCACGGTGATTATTGGGCTAATGATCGCTCAGTTCTCTTTGCAATCACCGGCAATGGCGATATGGATGCTGATCTTGCCGTTGTTTATATTAGGGATGGCTATGTCGACGCAATTTACCGCGATGAATACCATCACACTTGCCGATCTGACCGATGACAACGCCAGCAGCGGTAACAGTGTTCTGGCGGTCACGCAGCAACTGTCTATCAGTTTAGGCGTTGCTGTAAGTGCGGCCGTCCTTCGCGTTTATGAAGGGATGGAAGGCACAACGACTGTCGAACAATTCCACTATACGTTTATCACGATGGGCATTATTACTGTTGCTTCAGCAGCAATGTTCATGCTTCTGAAAACAACCGATGGTAATAATTTGATCAAAAGACAGCGTAAATCTAAGCCGAACCGCGTTCCATCAGAATCGGAGTAAGTTGTAATCGTTGTTGCTGAAGGGTCGGTTGGGTTATCCGATGGATGAGTACATCAATCGCCAGCTCCCCCAGTTCATCTTTCGGTTGATGGATAGTGGTTAATGGTGGCGTCATAAAGCTTGCCAGTTCGATATCGTCATAGCCAATCACCGCGATATCCTGCGGAACCTGTAACTCTGCCTGATATAGCGCCTGGTAAACGCCAACAGCCATAGCGTCATTTCCGGTAAAGACGGCCTGAGGACGCAGCGGATGTGATAACAGTTGGCGCATAGCGTCAAACCCGCCGTTAAATTCAAAATCACCAGTGACTTCATAGCCATCAGGAATGTTGAGACCCGCACGTTTCATCGCCGCCCGATAACCTTCCAACCTCAGGCGCGCCGGAGTTTTATCCAGCGGGCCGGTAATACAGGCGATACGGGTATGACCTTTATCGATCAGATATTGCGTTGCTAAGTCTCCGCCCAGCAACGAGTTATCCTGAATAAGATCGCTGTCGCCATCGAACGGTGCCCAGTCCATCATCACGGTAGGCACTGTCGGATAACGTTGCATGATTTCACGCGAAGGCTGATGCGTTTCGGTGCACAGTAACAGCAAGCCATCAACGCGTTTTTGCATCAGCGTTTCCAGATTGCGATTCATCCGTTGTTCATCGCCTTCGGTATTGCAAAGGACGAGACTATAACCGCGTTCGAAGCAGCTGCGTTCAACGCCACGCACCAGTTCTGAATAGAAAGGATTGGTACTGGCAGTGATCAACATGCCAATGGTATGTGTTTGATTGAGTTTGAGGCTACGCGCCAGAGCTGATGGCGCGTAATTGAGTTCTTTAATCGCCGCTTCAACTTTGGCGGTAATCGCTTCACTGACGAAGCGATCTTTATTGATAACGTGAGAAACTGTTGAGGTAGAAACGCCCGCCAGGCGGGCAACATCTTTCATTGTAGCCAAGCGTCACCTCTGCCTGTCTAAAAATGCGTCGATCTCTTCACGCCACGGTACGGAAGGTTGTGCGCCTTTACGTGTTACGGCAATCGCAGCGGCAGCATGGGCAAACCGAATCGCCTCTGGCAATGGTTTTTCTTCCAGCAACGCCGTGATTAACGCGCCGTTAAAGGTATCTCCGGCAGCAATGGTATCGACAGCCTGCACCCGGAATCCAGGAACGCGCTGACCTTCACCATTCACGCTAGCCCATACACCACGACTTCCTAAAGTAATCAGTACAGTACGGATACCTTTTTCATGCAGTACCTGCGCCGCCTTCGCTGCATCTTCATCATTTTCAACACGAATACCGGTGAGCTTTTCTGCTTCCGTTTCGTTTGGCGTAATAATGTCCACCAGTGCCAGCAGTTCGTCAGGAAGTTCGCGAGCCGGAGCCGGGTTAAGCGCAACGATAGTCTTATTTTGATGGGCGATTTTCGCCGCTGCCATCACACTTTCGAGTGGTGATTCCAGCTGCATTAATAATGCTGACGCGTTGGCAATACGCTCACGTTGCGCTTCCACCAGTGCCGGGGAAAGGGCAGCATTAGCGCCGGCATGAATACCGATGACATTCTCACCTTCGCCATTAACAAAAATCAGCGCCACACCTGTTGATTCGCCTTTGATCACGCTGACCGGAGAAATATCGATGTTATCAGTGGCGAGCTGCTGGCGAACGCTCTCACCAATGCTGTCATCGCCAGTGCAGGCAATAAACGCGATATTCGCACCGCTACGCCCAGCAGCCACAGCCTGATTAGCGCCTTTGCCGCCAAATGCAACCTGATAGTGGTTACCGGTTACGGTTTCGCCTGGGGTAGGAAAAGATTGAAGATTAAGAATGTGGTCAGCATTAATGCTGCCAAGAACAACGAGGCTGCCTGCGTTTTGCATATTCGGGATGTCCATAAAATGCGCCACCGTGTTAGGGTGGCGCGTGCCCTGCTTTTCTTTATATTACACGTTCATCTGTCGATGCCGTATTTATGTCACCATCAGGTCATACAACCTGATTAAAACTACTGCTTAACAACCAGTTTCAGATCAACCGGATACTTAGCCTGAACTTTCTCACCTTTCAGTACTTTATCGGCGGTTTCGACGCCTTTCGCGCCAATCTGATCGGGTAGCTGAGCGATAGTCGCTGCTAGTTTGCCATCATTCACCGCTTTTTCGCCATCCGGTGTACCGTCAAATCCGACGACCATCACATCCGATTTACCGGCAGTTTGCAGTGCGCGCAGCGCGCCCAGCGCCATTTCATCATTCTGCGCGAATACAGCCTGAACATCCGGATGTGCGGTCAACAGGTTCTGCATTACGTTCAAACCTTTAGTGCGATCAAAATCTGCTGGCTGGCTGGCAAGAACATTAAACTTGTGAGCAGCAACAGCCTGCTGGAAGCCTTCGCCACGTTCACGGGCTGCGGATGTACCGGCAATGCCTTGCAGCTCGATAACTTTGGCACCTTCACCCGCTTTCTTCGCGATGTAATCACCGGCGATTTTGCCGCCCAGTACGTTATCAGAAGCAATGTGGCTCACCACTTCACCTTTCGTTGCCTGGCGGTCAAGAGTGATAACCGGGATGTTCGCCTGGTTAGCCATCTTCACAGCATTACCCACTGCGTCGGAGTCGGTCGGGTTAATCAGCAGAATTTTGGTGCCGCGAACGGTTAAGTCCTGCACGTTCGCCAGCTCTTTCGCCGGGTTATTCTGGGAGTCCAGCACCACCAGGTTATAGCCAAGTTTATCCGCCTCTTTCTGCGCGCCATCTTTCAGCGATACAAAGAACGGGTTGTTAAGCGTGGAGACCACCAGCGCGATGGTGTCTTTTGCCATCGCATTCGCACTGACGGTGGCGCTTAGCGCAACAGCGGAAACCAGGGTAGCCAGTTTTTTCATGTTCATATTCAAGATGTCCTGTAGTCGTTATTACTGCTTTTTGTTGTCTACCAGCACCGCCAGCAAAATCACCACCGCTTTGACGATCATCTGGTAATAGGAGGAAACACCTAACAAATTCAATCCATTATTAAGGAAGCCAAGAATTAATGCGCCGATCAACGTCCCAACAATGCGACCTTTTCCGCCCGCCAGACTCGTACCGCCCAGAACCACCGCAGCAATGGCATCCAGCTCATAGCCAGTCCCCGCCGTAGGTTGTGCGGAGGAGAGACGCGCCACTTCAATGATCCCGGCCAGCGATGCCAGCAGACCACAAAGAGAATAGACGATGATTTTGATTTTATTGACGTTGATACCAGAAAGGCGCGTTGCCGCTTCGTTGCCGCCCAGCGCGTAGATGTAACGCCCCAGACGCGTGTGATGCAGCATGTACCAGGCCGCGAGGAAGACAATTCCCATGATCCAGACTGGCGTCGGTACACCCAGCGGACGACCAATACCAAACCAGCCAAACAGATCGGCGTTCTCAGTAAAGCCAGTATTCACTGGGCTACCGTTGGTATAAACCATGGTCACGCCGCGCAGTAAAAGCATCATAACCAGCGTAGCGATAAAGGCCTGGACGCGACCTTTCGCTACAATCACCCCGGTTACCGCACCAATTGCGGCACCTAACGCGAGAGCGGCAGCGACAGCCACCAGCGCATTGACTTCAATGCCAACGATAGATGCAGCAACTGCGCCGGTCAGCGCCAATAGAGAACCTACCGACAAGTCGATGCCCGACGTCAGGATCACCAGCGTCATCCCGACTGCCATAATGGCGTTCACCGAGGTTTGCTGGAGAATATTGAATAAGTTATTGATGGTGAAAAAGTTCGGGCTTAACGTCGAGACAATCGCGATCAGCACCAGCAGAGCGATAAGCGATTTCTGCTCCATCAGCCACGCTTTCGTGAAATAACGGCGACCAGAGACAGTCTGGGTTGTCATTTTTTTACTCCTGATTCACGCGATTAAGCTTGCCCACAGCGGCAGCCATTAACACTTCCTGGGTGGCCTGCTCACGAGTAAATTCCCCGCTGAGATGCCCTTCATGCATGACGATGATGCGATCGCTCATGCCTAATACTTCTGGCATCTCCGATGACACCAGAATGATGCTCAAGCCATCGGCTTTGAACTGGTTAATCAGTTGATAGATCTCTTTTTTCGCGCCGACATCTACGCCACGGGTAGGCTCATCGAGGATCAACACTTTGGGGCGTGTCATCAGACCACGGGCAATCGCCACTTTTTGCTGATTGCCACCGGAGAGCAGACCAATTGCCTGTTCCATCGACGGCGTTTTCACATTAAACAGACGAATGAAATCACTTACTGCCTGCTGTTCATCGGCATGCTTCAAACTGCCGCCAGCGCGGCTGAAGTAGCGCAGCGCTGTCAGCGACATGTTCTCTTTTACTGACATGCCCAGCACTAAACCGTCACGTTTACGGTCTTCGGAGATATACACAATGCCGTTTGCCAGGCCATCCTGCGGTGAACGGGTAACGACTTCATGCCCATCCAGGGTGACGTAACCGCTGGTGCGCGGCAGTGCGCCGTAGAGCACTTTCATCAGTTCGGTACGACCTGCGCCCATCAAACCAGAGACGCCAAGAATTTCGCCTTTGCGTAAAGTAAAAGAGACATCGTTAACGCCAGGTCCGCAGAGATTATCGACTTTCAGGCGGATATCTCCCGGCGCTTTGTCCAGGTGCGGATATTGATCTTCCAGCTTGCGACCCACCATCATCTCAATCAGCGAATCTTCGGTCAGTGATGCTACTTCACGCTCAGCAATAAATTGCCCATCACGAAAAACGGTAACGTCATCGCAAATCTCGAAGATTTCTTTCATGCGGTGGGAGATATAGACAATACCGCGGCCTTGCGATTTCAGCTCGCGGATGACGCGGAACAAGGATTCGGTTTCGGTATCGGTCAGCGCATCGGTCGGTTCATCCATAATGATGACTTTCGACTCAAAGCTCAGCACTTTGGCAATTTCAACCATTTGCTGGTCACCGATGGAAAGATCGCCCACCAGCTTGTCGCTTTTAAAGCGCAGGTTAAGTTTAGCCAGCAATTTATCCGCTTCGGCATACATGGTTTTCCAGTCAATTTTGCCAAAGCGATTAACAAACTCACGACCGAGGAAAATGTTTTCGGCAATGGTTAACTGCGGGATCAGGTTCAGTTCCTGGTGGATAATCCCAATCCCGGCTTCCTGGGAAGATTTCGGCCCGGTAAATGTCGTTTCTTTCCCCAGCCATAAAAGCGTGCCGGCATCGCGAGTATAGATACCAGTAAGCACTTTCATCATGGTGGATTTACCCGCGCCGTTTTCGCCCACCAGCGCCATCACGCGGCCCGGATAGACATTTAACGCTGCGCCCGAGAGGGCTTTTACGCCCGGGAAGGCTTTATCGATGCCTTTAAGCTGAAGTAATGCTTCCATGACGGCCTCAGAACGTCACGCCAGCACAGAGAATGATATTCGCATACGGAGAACATTCTCCGCTGCGAATTACCGCCTGACTTTCTGCGGTTTGTTGTTTGAATTGTTCATGCGTGGTGTAACGAATTTCAATGGTATTTCCCTGGTGTTTTTGCAGCTGCTCAAGGTGAGTGAGCAACGTTTCGTGGAGTTGCGGATTATGTTGTTTGATCTCTTCCGCGATAATGGCAGCTTCGACCTGCATTTCATTTGTGACGACGCCCAGCACCTGCATAAAAGAAGGTACCCCCTGGGTTAATGCCATATCGATACGCGTTGTACTTTTGGGGATGGGTAAACCAGCATCACACACCACCAGCGTATCGGTATGTCCCAGACGGGAGATCACCGATGAAATATCAGAATTAAGAACGGTGCCTTTTTTCATTTTTTTCTCCATCAGCGAAACGTTTCGCTGACCCGCAGTTTAATCCTGACTGAGTTGGGAAAACCATCGTGACGTTACGGAAATGTGATCAACCTCGAAACGTTTTACATGGTGATTAACCATGAAAACAAAAACGCCCCCTTATGGAGAAAGGAGGCGTCTGGCGTTAGATTTCGACCTGAGTACCCAGTTCGATAACCCTGTTTGGCGGGATTTCAAATTGATCCGGCGCACGCAGCGCATTACGTTGCAGCAGCAAGTACAGCTTGCCGCGCAGACGCAAATACCACGGGCGTTTGCCGAGGATCAACGACTCATGCGACATAAAGAAGGAGGTTTCCATCATCCGGCAACTTAATCCTTCCAGACCGCAGCGGTGGAAAACTTCTTCCACGTTTGGCGTTTCTCGCCAACCATAACTTGCCACCACGCGCCAGAAAGTGGGCGACAGTTGTTCAATCTGTACCCGACGGACGTTATGGACATATGGCGCGTCTTCGGTGCGCAGAGTTAACAGAATCACCCGCTCATGCAATACCTTGTTATGTTTCAGGTTATGCATCAGCGCAAAGGGAATGACGTTGATTGCACGCGACATATACACCGCGGTCCCAGGCACGCGAACGGGCGGTGATTTCTCCAGCGAAGCAATCATTGCTTCCAGAGAGTTACCATGTTCATGCATCCGCCGCAGCAAGCGGAAACGCTCGCTCTTCCAGGTGGTCATCACGATAAACATCACCGTACCGAGGCTTAATGGCAACCAGCCGCCGGAGAGCAGTTTATCGAGGTTAGCGGTGAACAAGGGAATATCGACACAAAGGAAAGCAATCAGGATCAGCGCAACAAAATACTTATTCCAGTGCCAGTTCTGACGTGCCACGGTAGTCGAGAGAATAGACGTCAGCACCATGGTTCCGGTCACCGCAATCCCGTACGCCGCCGCCAGGTTGCTGGAGTGCTCAAAGCTGACAATCACAATCACGACCGCGACATAGAGCATCCAGTTCACAAAGGGAATATAGATTTGCCCTGACTCCATTTCGGAGGTGTGAATAATGCGCATCGGCGACAAATATCCCAGACGTACCGCCTGACGCGTCAATGAGAAGACGCCAGAGATAACCGCCTGCGAGGCAATTACCGTCGCCAGTGCGGCGATGATCAGCAGCGGGATCAGCGCCCAGTCCGGTGCCAACAGGAAGAACGGGTTCTTAATCGCTTCCGGATTCTTTAACAACAGCGCTCCCTGGCCGAAGTAATTAAGGGTTAAGGAAGGCAATACGACGGTGAACCACGCCAGACGAATAGGGAACTTACCAAAGTGCCCCATATCAGCATACAGCGCCTCGACCCCCGTAATCGACAGCACCACTGCCCCTAATGCAATAAAAGAAACCGTTTTGTATTCAAGGAAGAAATGCACCGCCCACATCGGATTCAGTGCATGCAGCACTTCCGGGTTAGCAATAATGCTACGTAACCCCAGCCCTGCCAGAATCAAAAACCAGGTCAGCATGATCGGTGCAAACAGCTTACCGACCATAGCCGTGCCATGTTTTTGAATCATAAATAATAAAGTGAGAACGATAATTGAGAGGGGAACTATCCAGGTATCCAGCTGCGGGGCGACGATTTCCAGACCTTCAATGGCTGACATCACCGAAATAGCGGGTGTTATGACGACTTCACCATAGAAAAAGCTGCCGCCGATTAGCCCCATAATCACCAGCATTGATGTGGTTCGCGCCGACGTATTACGCCCGGCAAGCGACATCAACGTCAGGATCCCCCCTTCACCGGCGTTATCTGCCCGCATCACGAAGGTGAGATATTTAATGGAAACCACAAAGATTAGCAGCCAGAAGATCAGCGATAAAAAGCCAAACACGGCATCGCGTTCAACGCCAAAACCAAACTGGCCGGACAAACATTCACGAAGTGTATATAACGGGCTGGTACCAATATCGCCGTAGACAACTCCAATCGCCGCGAGGGTAATCGCGGGCAATGATTGCTTATTATCAGTGCTCATAGACTAGTCTTTCGTTGAAATATGAAATGTGTGCTTAGTCCCTTGGCCCACAAAAAAGCGCACAGTATGCACGATTAACGGCAAAATCGTACTCCTAAATGCGGCCACATTAACCTGGCTCAAAGAAAAATACCCCCCCTTTGAGACTATTTTAGCCACCAGCAAGAAACGTCTATACTCGCAATTTACGCAGAACTTTTGACGAAAGGACGCCACTTCATTATGGCTCACCCTCATTTATTAGCGGAAAGAATTTCCCGCCTGAGCAGTTCGTTGGAAAAGGGGCTTTATGAACGTAGCCACGCCATCCGCTTGTGTTTATTAGCGGCATTAAGTGGTGAAAGTGTGTTCCTCCTTGGCCCGCCAGGTATTGCCAAAAGTTTGATCGCCCGGCGCTTAAAATTCGCCTTTCAGAATGCCCGCGCGTTTGAATATCTGATGACTCGCTTCTCCACGCCGGAAGAGGTTTTTGGTCCCCTTTCTATTCAGGCGCTAAAAGATGAAGGGCGCTATGAACGTTTAACCAGCGGTTACCTGCCGGAAGCAGAAATCGTCTTTCTGGATGAGATCTGGAAAGCGGGTCCGGCAATTCTTAATACCCTGCTCACCGCCATTAACGAGCGCCAGTTCCGCAACGGTGCACACATAGAAAAAATCCCGATGCGCCTGCTGGTGGCGGCCTCCAACGAGCTGCCGGAAGCAGACAGCAGTCTGGAAGCGTTATATGACCGCATGCTGATTCGTCTGTGGTTAGATAAAGTGCAGGATAAAGCGAATTTCCGCTCCATGCTGACCAGTCAACAGGATGAAAACGACAATCCGGTTCCTACCTCCTTGCAGGTCACAGATGAAGAATATGAACGCTGGCAGAAAGAGATTGGTGAAATTACGCTGCCCGATCATGTATTTGAGCTGATTTTTATGCTGCGCCAGCAACTGGATAAATTACCGGATGCGCCTTATGTCTCGGATCGTCGCTGGAAAAAAGCGATTCGATTATTGCAGGCCAGCGCCTTTTTTAGCGGTCGCAGTGCTGTTGCCCCGGTTGATCTCATTTTGCTGAAAGATTGCCTGTGGTATGACGCGCAAAGCCTGAATTTGATACAACAACAAATCGATGTATTGATGACCGGTCATGCCTGGCAACAGCAAGGGATGTTGACCCGCCTGGGCGCGATTGTGCAACGTCACCTGCAACTACAGCAGCAACAAAGCGATAAAACAGCCTTAACGGTAATTCGTCTGGGCGGCATTTTCAGCCGTCGTCAGCAGTATCAACTCCCTGTTAACGTTACTGCTTCCACTCTGACTCTGCTGCTGCAAAAACCGTTAAAACTGCATGATATGGAAGTGGTTCATATCACCTTTGAGCGTAGCGCGCTGGAACAGTGGCTGAGCAAAGGTGGTGAAATTCGCGGCAAACTAAACGGTATCGGCTTTGCCCAGAAACTGAATCTGGAAGTTGATAGCACCCAACATCTTGTTGTACGCGATGTAAGTTTACAAGGCAGTACGCTGGCACTTCCCGGTTCATCGGCTGAAGGTCTGCCAGGTGAAATAAAACAACAACTGGAAGAGCTTGAAAGCGACTGGCGCAAGCAACACGCTTTATTCAGCGAACAGCAAAAATGTCTGTTTATCCCTGGCGACTGGTTAGGTCGCATTGAAGCCAGCCTACAGGATGTCGGTGCACAGATTCGCCAGGCGCAACAATGCTAACGCTGGATACGCTTAATGTGATGCTGGCCGTCAGCGAAGAGGGATTGATCGAAGAGATGATCATCGCGCTGCTGGCCTCACCGCAGCTGGCGGTCTTCTTTGAAAAATTCCCACGACTGAAGGCGGCTATCACTGATGATGTTCCCCGCTGGCGTGAGGCGCTGCGCAGTCGGCTGAAAGATGCCCGAGTCCCGCCGGAACTCACCGAAGAGGTGATGTGCTATCAGCAAAGCCAGCTCCTCTCCACGCCGCAGTTTATTGTGCAGCTACCACAGATCCTGGACTTACTGCATCGTCTGAATTCCCCATGGGCAGAACAAGCCCGACAGTTGGTTGATGCTAACAGCACGATCACTTCAGCGTTACACACGCTTTTTCTCCAGCGTTGGCGTTTAAGTCTGATCGTGCAAGCAACGACGTTAAATCAACAGCTATTAGAAGAAGAACGCGAACAACTGTTGAGTGAAGTTCAGGAACGCATGACGCAGAGCGGACAACTTGAACCGATTCTCGCAGATAACAATACCGCAGCTGGTCGTCTGTGGGATATGAGCGCCGGTCAGCTTAAACGTGGCGACTATCAGTTGATTGTGAAATACGGTGAATTTCTGAACGAACAGCCGGAACTGAAACGCCTGGCAGAACAGTTGGGGCGTTCCCGGGAAGCCAAATCAATACCGCGCAACGATGCGCAGATGGAAACCTTCCGCACCCTGGTGCGCGAACCGGCGACGGTTCCTGAGCAGGTTGATGGTCTGCAACAAAGCGATGATATTTTACGTCTCCTGCCGCCAGAACTGGCGACACTAGGGATAACAGAACTGGAGTATGAGTTTTACCGTCGGCTGGTGGAAAAACAGTTGCTCACCTATCGCCTGCACGGTGAGTCGTGGCGTGAAAAAGTGATCGAACGCCCGGTGGTGCATAAAGATTACGACGAACAGCCGCGCGGACCGTTTATTGTCTGTGTGGATACTTCCGGCTCAATGGGCGGCTTTAATGAACAGTGTGCGAAAGCGTTCTGCCTGGCCTTGATGCGCATTGCTCTCGCTGAAAACCGGCGCTGCTATATTATGCTATTTTCCACCGAGATCGTCCGTTATGAGCTTTCAGGCCCACAAGGCATCGAACAGGCAATCCGTTTTTTAAGCCAGCGTTTTCGTGGTGGTACTGATCTTGCCAGTTGTTTTCGCGCCATTATGGAACGATTGCAAAGCCGGGAATGGTTTGACGCCGATGCGGTGGTGATTTCTGATTTTATCGCCCAGCGGTTGCCTGACGACGTGACGAGTAAAGTGAAAGAGTTGCAGCGGGTACATCAGCATCGCTTTCATGCCGTGGCGATGTCGGCACATGGCAAACCCGGCATCATGCGCATTTTCGATCATATCTGGCGCTTTGATACCGGGATGCGAAGCCGCCTGCTCAGACGCTGGCGACGATAAACGATTACAGCAGAGAAGGGACGCTCTCACGAACTGCCGCTGACCATACTCCACACTGAACCTGGCCGATATGCGGCAGTTGCAGCAGCAGCATGGTCAAACGAGACTGGCCGATACCACCGCCGATGGTCTGCGGCATTTCACCGCGCAGCAGCGCCTGATGCCACTCCAGTTGCAGGCGATCTTCGTCACCGGTCAGCGCCAGCTGATGCTTCAGCGTGTCGGCATCAACGCGGATCCCCATGGAAGAAAGCTCAAACGCATCTTCCAGTACCGGGTTCCACACCAGAATATCGCCGTTCAGCCCCGCATAGCCCAGCTCTGACGGGGTGCTCCAGTCATCATAATCCGGTGCGCGCACGTCGTGACGATGGCCATCACTCAACTTGCCGCCAATCCCGACGAGAAATACCGCGCCAAGATCTTTCGCAATCGCCCGCTCACGCCCTTTGGCATCAAGATTCGGATAACGAGACAGTAACTCCTGGCTGTGTACGAAGTGGATCTGATCCGGCAGGAACGGTGCCAGGCCAAACTCTTCGCTAACCGCAGCTTCGGTTGCTTTAATTCCCGCCCAGATCGCCTCTACCGTGCTTTTCAGAGTCGAGAATTGACGCTCGCCGTCGGCCATTACGCGTTCCCAGTCCCACTGGTCAACATAGACCGAGTGCAACGGAGAAAGACGGTCTTCATCGGGGCGAAGGGCTTTCATGTGCGTGTAAAGCCCTTCGCCCGCACTGAAGTCGTGTTGCCCTAATGTCTGACGTTTCCACTTCGCCAGTGAATGAACCACTTCGAACTGGGCATCAGGCAGAGCTTTCACTTTTACCTGCACCGCTTTTTCACAGCCCGACAAGTTATCCTGCGTGCCATCCCCCACACGGCTAAGAATCGGCGCCTGGACTTCAATCAGCCCTAAGCGTTCTTCCAGTTGACGGGAAAAGTGAGATTTCACGAAGCTAATTTGACGTTGTTTGGCAATGTAAGCGGTTTTCATTTTTTATACTCCTGCGTCCTGTTGATTAAGATTAAGCAACAAAAATTGGCCCTCATGCAATATTCATTCAATAAAAAGCCATAGTGACTTTTGATTCATTAAAAAATAAGGCTAAAATAGAGTGAATCATTAATTCTCATAAGAAAAACCTATGGAAAATTATCTGATCGACAATCTGGACCGCGGCATCCTGGAAGCATTAATGGAAAATGCACGCACTGCTTACGCCGAACTGGCGAAACAATTTGGTGTAAGCCCGGGGACGATTCACGTTCGTGTAGAGAAAATGAAGCAGGCGGGAATCATTACAGGGGCGCGTATTGACGTCAGCCCGAAACAGCTCGGTTATGACGTAGGCTGCTTTATCGGCATTATATTGAAGAGTGCCAAAGACTATCCTTCCGCGCTGGCAAAGCTGGAAAGCCTTGATGAAGTCACCGAGGCCTACTACACCACCGGCCACTACAGCATCTTTATCAAAGTGATGTGCCGTTCGATCGACGCCCTCCAGCATGTACTTATCAACAAGATCCAAACAATTGATGAAATTCAGTCCACCGAGACACTGATCGTCCTGCAAAACCCGATCATGCGTACCATCAAGCCATGATCGGCTTTTTTAATCCCATACTTTTCCACAGGTAGATCCCAGCGCGTTCACAGCGTACAATACGCCACTCTTAATAAAGGTGGCGGTTTATGGCAGATATCACTCTTATCAGCGGCAGCACCCTCGGCGGTGCCGAATATGTAGCAGAACACCTGGCTGAAAAGCTGGAAGAGGCGGGTTTTACCACCGAAACGCTGCACGGTCCGCTGTTGGAAGAATTATCTGCCTCGGGGATCTGGCTGGTTATCAGTTCCACCCACGGTGCCGGAGATATTCCGGACAACCTTTCTCCTTTCTATGAAGCATTACAGGAACAAAAGCCCGATCTTTCTGCGGTACGCTTTGGCGCAATCGGTATTGGCAGTCGTGAATACGACACCTTTTGTGGGGCTATCGATAAACTCGAGGCAGAACTCAAAAATTCCGGTGCAAAACAGACAGGCGAAACACTGAAGATCAACATCCTTGATCACGACATTCCTGAAGATCCGGCAGAAGAATGGCTGGGATCGTGGATTAATTTACTCAAATAAGTATACAGATCGTGCGATCCACTGTGGATAACTCTGTCAGGAAGCTTGGATCAACCGGTAGTTATCCAAAGAACAACGGTTGTTCAGTTTTTGAGTTGTGTATAACCCCTCATTCTGATCCCAGCTTATACGGTCCAGGATCACCGATCATTCACAGTTAATGATCCTTTCCAGGTTGTTGATCTTAAAAGCCGGATCCTTGTTATCCACAGGGCAGTGCGATCCTAATAAGAGATCACAATAGAACAGATCTCTAAATAAATAGATCTTCTTTTTAATACCCAGGATCCCAGGTCTTTCTCAAGCCGACAAAGTTGAGTAGAATCCACGGCCCGGGCTTCAATCCATTTTCATACCGCGTTATGCGAGGCAATCACCATGTTTTATCCGGATCCTTTTGACGTCATCATCATTGGCGGGGGTCATGCAGGCACCGAGGCCGCGATGGCCGCGGCGCGTATGGGTCAACAGACTCTGCTTTTGACACACAATATCGACACTCTGGGGCAGATGAGCTGCAACCCGGCGATCGGCGGTATTGGGAAGGGACATCTGGTAAAAGAAGTGGATGCACTCGGCGGTCTGATGGCGAAAGCGATCGATCTGGCGGGTATCCAGTTTAGGATACTAAACGCAAGTAAGGGACCGGCAGTTCGCGCTACCCGAGCTCAGGCGGATCGTGTGCTCTACCGGCAGGCGGTACGTACGGCGCTGGAGAACCAACCGAACCTGATGATCTTCCAGCAGGCAGTTGAAGATCTTATTGTCGAAAACGATCGCGTGGTCGGAGCCGTTACCCAAATGGGACTGAAGTTCCGTGCCAAAGCTGTCGTGCTCACCGTTGGGACGTTCCTCGACGGTAAAATTCATATCGGTCTGGATAACTACAGCGGTGGCCGTGCTGGTGATCCGCCGTCCATTCCGCTTTCTCGCCGTTTGCGTGAACTGCCGCTGCGCGTTGGTCGTCTGAAAACCGGGACACCACCGCGTATTGATGCTCGAACCATCGACTTTAGCGTACTGGCGCAACAGCATGGCGATAACCCAATGCCGGTATTCTCGTTTATGGGCAATGCGTCCCAGCATCCCCAGCAGGTGCCGTGTTATATCACTCATACCAACGAGAAAACCCATGATGTGATCCGCAGTAACCTCGATCGTAGCCCAATGTACGCAGGGGTGATCGAAGGTGTCGGCCCACGCTACTGCCCGTCGATCGAAGACAAAGTCATGCGCTTCGCCGACAGAAATCAGCATCAGATCTTCCTTGAACCGGAAGGGCTGACCTCTAACGAAATTTATCCGAACGGTATCTCCACCAGCCTGCCGTTCGATGTGCAGATGCAAATCGTCCGCTCCATGCAGGGGATGGAAAACGCGAAGATCGTGCGTCCGGGTTATGCCATTGAGTATGACTTCTTCGATCCACGCGACCTGAAACCGACGCTGGAGAGCAAGTTTATCCAGGGGCTGTTCTTTGCTGGTCAGATTAACGGCACTACCGGTTACGAAGAAGCCGCTGCGCAAGGTTTGCTGGCTGGTCTTAACGCTGCCCGTCTGTCTGCAGACAAAGAAGGTTGGGCTCCGGCGCGTTCTCAGGCGTATCTCGGCGTACTGGTTGATGACCTGTGCACTTTAGGAACCAAAGAACCGTATCGTATGTTTACCTCGCGCGCAGAATATCGTCTGATGCTGCGCGAAGATAATGCGGATCTGCGTTTGACTGAAATCGGTCGTGAACTGGGCCTGGTGGATGACGAACGTTGGGCGCGCTTTAACGAGAAACTTGAGAATATCGAGCGTGAGCGTCAGCGTCTGAAATCGACCTGGGTAACCCCGTCGGCGGAAGCTGCAGCCGAAGTGAATGCTCACCTGACTGCGCCACTTTCCCGTGAAGCCAGTGGTGAAGATCTGCTGCGTCGTCCGGAAATGACTTATGAAAAATTAACCACGCTGACGCCGTTTGCCCCTGCGTTGACAGACGAACAGGCGGCGGAACAGGTTGAGATTCAGGTTAAATACGAAGGTTATATCGCGCGCCAGCAAGATGAGATCGAAAAGCAGCTGCGTAACGAGAACACCCTGCTACCAGCGACGCTGGATTACCGCCAGGTATCCGGTCTTTCTAACGAAGTGATCGCCAAACTTAACGATCACAAACCGGCCTCTATCGGTCAGGCTTCGCGTATTTCTGGCGTCACGCCTGCGGCCATCTCCATTCTGCTGGTGTGGCTGAAAAAACAGGGTATGCTGCGTCGTAGCGCATAACGCATTAAAAATGCCTGGTAAGCACCCGCTTACCAGGCAACGCATCAAGAACAGGTAATCACCGTGCTCAACAAACTCTCCTTACTGCTGAAAGACGCAGGTATTTCGCTTACCGATCACCAGAAAAACCAGCTTATTGCCTACGTGAATATGCTGCATAAATGGAATAAAGCGTACAACCTGACTTCGGTTCGCGATCCTAATGAGATGCTGGTACGCCATATTCTCGATAGCATTGTGGTAGCTCCGTATCTGCAAGGTGAACGGTTTATCGATGTCGGCACCGGACCAGGACTGCCTGGCATTCCACTCTCTATCGTGCGTCCTGAAGCCCACTTCACGTTGTTGGATAGCCTTGGTAAACGCGTGCGTTTCCTTCGTCAGGTGCAACATGAGCTTAAACTGGAGAATATTGAGCCAGTACAGAGCAGGGTAGAAGAGTTTCCTTCTGAGCCGCCATTTGATGGCGTAATTAGCCGCGCTTTTGCCTCTCTGAACGATATGGTGAGCTGGTGCCACCATCTTCCTGGTGAGCAAGGTCGTTTCTACGCGCTGAAAGGCCAAATGCCGGAAGATGAAATCGCTTTGTTGCCCGAAGAATATCAGGTCGAATCAGTGGTTAAACTTCACGTTCCGGCCCTGGATGGCGAACGTCATCTGGTGATGATTAAAGCAAATAAAATTTAATTTTTATCAAAAAAATCATAAAAAATTGACCGGTTAGACTGTTAACAACAACCCGGTTTTCTACTGATATAACTGGTTATATTTAACGCCACGTTCACTCTTTTGCATCAACAAAGTAACGTGGCTTTTTTTGGTAAGCAGAAAATAAGTCATAAGTGAAAATATCAGTCTGCTAAAAATCGGCGCTAAGAATCATCATTGGCTGTTAAAACATTATTAAAAATGTCAATGGGTGGTTTTTGTTGTGTAAATGTCATTTATTAAAACAGTATCTGTTTTTAGACTGAAATATCATAAACTTGCAAAGGCATCATTTGCCAAGTAAATAAATATGCTGTGCGCGAACATGCTCAATATGTGATCTGAAGCACGCTTTATCACCAGTGTTTACGCGTTATTTACAGTTTTTCATGATCGAACAGGGTTTGCAGAAAAGTCGCAATTGTATGCACTGGAAAAATATTTAAACATTTATTCACCTTTTGGCTACTTATTGTTTGAAATCACGGGGGCGCACCGTATAATTTGACCGCTTTTTGATGCTTGACTCTAAGCCTTAAAGAAAGTTTTATACGACACGCGGCATACCTCGAAGGGAGCAGGAGTGAAAAACGTGATGTCTGTGTCGCTCGTGAGTCGAAACGTTGCTCGGAAGCTTCTGCTCGTTCAGTTACTGGTGGTGATAGCAAGTGGATTGCTGTTCAGCCTCAAAGACCCCTTCTGGGGCGTCTCTGCAATAAGCGGGGGCCTGGCAGTCTTTCTGCCTAACGTTTTGTTTATGATATTTGCCTGGCGTCACCAGGCGCATACACCAGCGAAAGGCCGGGTGGCCTGGACATTCGCATTTGGCGAAGCTTTCAAAGTTCTGGCGATGTTGGTGTTACTGGTGGTGGCGTTGGCGGTTTTAAAGGCGGTATTCTTGCCGCTGATCGTTACGTGGGTTTTGGTGCTGGTGGTTCAGATACTGGCACCGGCTGTAATTAACAACAAAGGGTAAAAGGCATCATGGCTTCAGAAAATATGACGCCGCAGGATTACATAGGACACCACCTGAACAACCTTCAGCTGGACCTGCGTACATTCTCGCTGGTGGATCCACATAACCCCCCAGCCACCTTCTGGACAATCAATATTGACTCCATGTTCTTCTCGGTGGTGCTGGGTCTGTTGTTCCTGGTTTTATTCCGTAGCGTAGCCAAAAAGGCGACCAGCGGTGTGCCAGGTAAGTTTCAGACCGCGATTGAGCTGGTGATCGGCTTTGTTAATGGTAGCGTGAAAGACATGTACCATGGCAAAAGCAAGCTGATTGCTCCGCTGGCCCTGACGATCTTCGTCTGGGTATTCCTGATGAACCTGATGGATTTACTGCCTATCGACCTGCTGCCGTACATTGCTGAACATGTACTGGGGCTGCCGGCACTGCGTGTGGTTCCGTCTGCGGACGTGAACGTAACGCTGTCTATGGCACTGGGCGTATTTATCCTGATTCTGTTCTACAGCATCAAAATGAAAGGCATCGGCGGCTTCACGAAAGAGTTGACGCTGCAGCCGTTCAATCACTGGGCGTTCATTCCTGTCAACTTAATCCTTGAAGGGGTAAGCCTGCTGTCCAAACCAGTTTCACTCGGTTTGCGACTGTTCGGTAACATGTATGCCGGTGAGCTGATTTTCATTCTGATTGCTGGTCTGTTGCCGTGGTGGTCACAGTGGATTCTGAATGTGCCGTGGGCCATTTTCCACATCCTGATCATTACGCTGCAAGCCTTCATCTTCATGGTTCTGACGATCGTCTATCTGTCGATGGCGTCTGAAGAACATTAATTTACCAACACTACTACGTTTTAACTGAAACAAACTGGAGACTGTCATGGAAAACCTGAATATGGATCTGCTGTACATGGCTGCCGCTGTGATGATGGGTCTGGCGGCAATCGGTGCTGCGATCGGTATCGGCATCCTCGGGGGTAAATTCCTGGAAGGCGCAGCGCGTCAACCTGATCTGATTCCTCTGCTGCGTACTCAGTTCTTTATCGTTATGGGTCTGGTGGATGCTATCCCGATGATCGCTGTAGGTCTGGGTCTGTACGTGATGTTCGCTGTCGCGTAGTAAGCGTTGCTTTTATTTAAAGAGCAATATCAGAACGTTAACTAAATAGAGGCATTGTGCTGTGAATCTTAACGCAACAATCCTCGGCCAGGCCATCGCGTTTGTCCTGTTCGTTCTGTTCTGCATGAAGTACGTATGGCCGCCATTAATGGCAGCCATCGAAAAACGTCAAAAAGAAATTGCTGACGGCCTTGCTTCCGCAGAACGAGCACATAAGGACCTTGACCTTGCAAAGGCCAGCGCGACCGACCAGCTGAAAAAAGCGAAAGCGGAAGCCCAGGTAATCATCGAGCAGGCGAACAAACGCCGCTCGCAGATTCTGGACGAAGCTAAAGCTGAAGCAGAGCAGGAACGTACTAAAATCGTGGCCCAGGCGCAGGCGGAAATTGAAGCCGAGCGTAAACGTGCCCGTGAAGAGCTGCGTAAGCAAGTTGCTATCCTGGCTGTTGCTGGCGCCGAGAAGATCATCGAACGTTCCGTGGATGAAGCTGCTAACAGCGACATCGTGGATAAACTTGTCGCTGAACTGTAAGGAGGGAGGGGCTGATGTCTGAATTTATTACGGTAGCTCGCCCCTACGCCAAAGCAGCTTTTGACTTTGCCGTCGAACACCAAAGTGTAGAACGCTGGCAGGACATGCTGGCGTTTGCCGCCGAGGTAACCAAAAACGAACAAATGGCAGAGCTTCTCTCTGGCGCGCTTGCGCCAGAAACGCTCGCCGAGTCGTTTATCGCAGTTTGTGGTGAGCAACTGGACGAAAACGGTCAGAACCTGATTCGGGTAATGGCTGAAAATGGTCGTCTTAACGCGCTCCCGGATGTTCTGGAGCAGTTTATTCACCTGCGTGCCGTGAGTGAGGCTACCGCTGAGGTAGACGTCATTTCCGCTGCCGCGTTGAGTGAACAACAGCTCGCGAAAATTTCTGCTGCGATGGAAAAACGTCTGTCACGCAAAGTTAAGCTGAATTGCAAAATCGATAAGTCTGTAATGGCAGGCGTTATCATCCGAGCGGGTGATATGGTCATTGATGGCAGCGTACGCGGTCGTCTTGAGCGCCTTGCAGACGTCTTGCAGTCTTAAGGGGACTGGAGCATGCAACTGAATTCCACCGAAATCAGCGAACTGATCAAGCAGCGCATTGCTCAGTTCAATGTTGTGAGTGAAGCTCACAACGAAGGTACTATTGTTTCTGTAAGTGACGGTGTTATCCGCATTCACGGCCTGGCCGATTGTATGCAGGGTGAAATGATCTCCCTGCCGGGTAACCGTTACGCTATCGCACTGAACCTCGAGCGCGACTCTGTAGGTGCGGTTGTTATGGGTCCGTACGCTGACCTTGCCGAAGGCATGAAAGTTAAGTGTACTGGCCGTATCCTGGAAGTTCCGGTTGGCCGTGGCCTGCTGGGCCGTGTGGTTAACACTCTGGGTGCACCAATCGATGGTAAAGGTCCGCTGGATCACGACGGCTTCTCTGCTGTAGAAGCAATCGCTCCGGGCGTTATCGAACGTCAGTCCGTAGATCAGCCGGTACAGACCGGTTATAAAGCCGTTGACTCCATGATCCCAATCGGTCGTGGTCAGCGTGAATTGATCATCGGTGACCGTCAGACCGGTAAAACCGCACTGGCTATCGATGCCATCATCAACCAGCGCGATTCCGGTATCAAATGTATCTATGTCGCTATCGGCCAGAAAGCGTCCACCATTTCTAACGTGGTACGTAAACTGGAAGAGCACGGCGCACTGGCTAACACCATCGTTGTGGTAGCAACCGCGTCTGAATCCGCTGCACTGCAATACCTGGCACCGTACGCTGGTTGCGCAATGGGCGAATACTTCCGTGACCGCGGTGAAGATGCGCTGATCATTTACGATGACCTGTCTAAACAGGCTGTTGCTTACCGTCAGATCTCCCTGCTGCTCCGTCGTCCGCCAGGACGTGAAGCATTCCCTGGCGACGTATTCTACCTCCACTCTCGTCTGCTGGAGCGTGCTGCGCGTGTTAACGCCGAATACGTTGAAGCCTTCACCAAAGGTGAAGTGAAAGGGAAAACCGGTTCTCTGACTGCGCTGCCGATTATCGAAACTCAGGCGGGTGACGTTTCTGCGTTCGTTCCGACCAACGTAATCTCCATTACCGATGGTCAGATCTTCCTGGAAACCAACCTGTTCAACGCCGGTATTCGTCCTGCGGTTAACCCGGGTATTTCCGTATCCCGTGTTGGTGGTGCAGCACAGACCAAGATCATGAAAAAACTGTCCGGTGGTATCCGTACCGCTCTGGCACAGTATCGTGAACTGGCAGCGTTCTCTCAGTTTGCATCCGACCTTGACGATGCAACACGTAAGCAGCTTGACCACGGTCAGAAAGTGACCGAACTGCTGAAACAGAAACAGTATGCGCCGATGTCCGTAGCGCAGCAGTCTCTGGTTCTGTTCGCAGCAGAACGTGGTTACCTGGCGGATGTTGAACTGTCGAAAATCGGCAGCTTCGAAGCCGCTCTGCTGGCTTACGTCGACCGTGATCACGCTCCGTTGATGCAAGAGATCAACCAGACCGGTGGCTACAACGACGAAATCGAAGGCAAGCTGAAAGGCATCCTCGATTCCTTCAAAGCAACCCAATCCTGGTAACGTCTGGCGGCTTGCCTTAGGGCAGGCCGCAAGGCATTGAGGAGAAGCTCATGGCCGGCGCAAAAGAGATACGTAGTAAGATCGCAAGCGTCCAGAACACGCAAAAGATCACTAAAGCGATGGAGATGGTCGCCGCTTCCAAAATGCGTAAATCGCAGGATCGCATGGCGGCCAGCCGTCCTTATGCAGAAACCATGCGCAAAGTGATTGGTCACCTTGCACACGGTAATCTGGAATATAAGCACCCTTACCTGGAAGACCGCGACGTTAAACGCGTGGGCTACCTGGTGGTGTCGACCGACCGTGGTTTGTGCGGTGGTTTGAACATTAACCTGTTCAAAAAACTGCTGGCGGAAATGAAGACCTGGACCGACAAAGGCGTTCAATGCGACCTCGCAATGATCGGCTCGAAAGGCGTGTCGTTCTTCAACTCCGTGGGCGGCAATGTTGTTGCCCAGGTCACCGGCATGGGGGATAACCCTTCCCTGTCCGAACTGATCGGTCCGGTAAAAGTGATGTTGCAGGCCTACGACGAAGGCCGTCTGGACAAGCTTTACATTGTCAGCAACAAATTTATTAACACCATGTCTCAGGTTCCGACCATCAGCCAGCTGCTGCCGTTACCGGCATCAGATGATGATGATCTGAAACATAAATCCTGGGATTACCTGTACGAACCCGATCCGAAGGCGTTGCTGGATACCCTGCTGCGTCGTTATGTCGAATCTCAGGTTTATCAGGGCGTGGTTGAAAACCTGGCCAGCGAGCAGGCCGCCCGTATGGTGGCGATGAAAGCCGCGACCGACAATGGCGGCAGCCTGATTAAAGAGCTGCAGTTGGTATACAACAAAGCTCGTCAGGCCAGCATTACTCAGGAACTCACCGAGATCGTCTCGGGGGCCGCCGCGGTTTAAACAGGTTATTTCGTAGAGGATTTAAGATGGCTACTGGAAAGATTGTCCAGGTAATCGGCGCCGTAGTTGACGTCGAATTCCCTCAGGATGCCGTACCGCGCGTGTACGATGCTCTTGAGGTGCAAAATGGTAATGAGCGTCTGGTGCTGGAAGTTCAGCAGCAGCTCGGCGGCGGTATCGTGCGTACCATCGCAATGGGTTCCTCCGACGGTCTGCGTCGCGGTCTGGATGTAAAAGACCTCGAACACCCGATCGAAGTCCCGGTAGGTAAAGCGACTCTGGGCCGTATCATGAACGTACTGGGTGAACCGGTCGACATGAAAGGCGAGATCGGTGAAGAAGAGCGTTGGGCGATTCACCGCGCAGCACCTTCCTACGAAGAGCTGTCAAACTCTCAGGAACTGCTGGAAACCGGTATCAAAGTTATCGACCTGATGTGTCCGTTCGCTAAGGGCGGTAAAGTTGGTCTGTTCGGTGGTGCGGGTGTAGGTAAAACCGTAAACATGATGGAGCTTATTCGTAACATCGCGATCGAGCACTCCGGATACTCTGTGTTTGCGGGCGTAGGTGAACGTACTCGTGAGGGTAACGACTTCTACCACGAAATGACCGACTCCAACGTTATCGACAAAGTATCCCTGGTGTATGGCCAGATGAACGAGCCGCCGGGAAACCGTCTGCGCGTTGCTCTGACCGGTCTGACCATGGCTGAGAAATTCCGTGACGAAGGTCGTGACGTTCTGCTGTTCGTTGACAACATCTATCGTTACACCCTGGCCGGTACGGAAGTATCCGCACTGCTGGGCCGTATGCCTTCAGCGGTAGGTTATCAGCCGACCCTGGCGGAAGAGATGGGCGTTCTGCAGGAACGTATCACCTCCACCAAAACTGGTTCTATCACCTCCGTACAGGCGGTATACGTACCTGCGGATGACTTGACTGACCCGTCTCCGGCAACCACCTTTGCGCACCTTGACGCAACCGTGGTACTGAGCCGTCAGATCGCGTCTCTGGGTATCTACCCGGCCGTTGACCCGCTGGACTCCACCAGCCGTCAGCTGGACCCGCTGGTGGTTGGTCAGGAACACTACGACACCGCGCGTGGCGTTCAGTCCATCCTGCAACGTTATCAGGAACTGAAAGACATCATCGCCATCCTGGGTATGGATGAACTGTCTGAAGAAGACAAACTGGTGGTAGCGCGTGCTCGTAAGATCCAGCGCTTCCTGTCCCAGCCGTTCTTCGTGGCAGAAGTATTCACCGGTTCTCCGGGTAAATACGTCTCCCTGAAAGACACCATCCGTGGCTTTAAAGGCATCATGGAAGGCGAATACGATCACCTGCCGGAGCAGGCGTTCTACATGGTCGGTTCCATCGAAGAAGCTGTGGAAAAAGCCAAAAAACTTTAACGCCTTAATCGGAGGGTGATATGGCAATGACTTACCACCTGGACGTCGTCAGTGCAGAGCAACAAATGTTCTCTGGTCTGGTCGAGAAAATCCAGGTAACGGGTAGCGAAGGTGAACTGGGGATCTACCCTGGCCACGCACCGCTGCTCACCGCCATTAAGCCTGGTATGATTCGCATCGTGAAACAGCACGGTCACGAAGAGTTTATCTATCTGTCTGGCGGCATTCTTGAAGTGCAGCCTGGCAACGTGACCGTTCTGGCCGACACCGCAATTCGCGGCCAGGATCTCGACGAAGCGCGAGCCATGGAAGCGAAACGTAAGGCTGAAGAGCACATTAGCAGCTCTCACGGCGACGTAGATTACGCTCAGGCGTCTGCGGAACTGGCCAAAGCGATCGCGCAGCTGCGCGTTATCGAGTTGACCAAAAAAGCGATGTAACACCGGCTTGAAAAGCACAAAAGCCAGTCTGGAAACAGGCTGGCTTTTTTTACGCGTGACCCGTCCTGAAGAGCGTTCACATAGATCCTGCTGATATAAAACCCCCTGTTTTCCCGTTTATTCATTGATCGAAATAAGAGCAAAAACATCCACCTGACGCTTAAATGAAGGTATTGCCTTAATTTTCTGCAGACAAAAGGCGTGACGATGGTCGAAAATGGCGCTTTCGTCAGCGGGGATAATCCGTTATTGAACAATTTATCCTCTGTCCATTTCACGATGAAAAAAATGTAGTTTTTTCAAGGTGAAGCGGTTTAAATTCGTTCTCAAATTACAGTCAGGACGCGTATGTTGAATAATGCTATGAGCGTAGTGATCCTTGCCGCAGGTAAAGGCACGCGCATGTATTCCGATCTTCCGAAAGTGCTGCATACCCTTGCCGGGAAAGCGATGGTTCAGCATGTCATTGATGCTGCGAATGAATTAGGCGCAGCGCACGTTCACCTGGTGTACGGTCACGGCGGCGATCTGCTAAAACAGGCGCTGAAAGACGACAACCTGAACTGGGTGCTTCAGGCAGAGCAGCTGGGTACGGGTCATGCGATGCAGCAGGCCGCACCTTTCTTTGCCGATGATGAAGACATTTTAATGCTCTACGGCGACGTGCCGCTGATCTCTGTCGAAACACTCCAGCGCCTGCGTGATGCTAAACCGCAGGGTGGCATTGGTCTGCTGACGGTAAAACTGGATGATCCGACCGGTTATGGACGTATCACCCGTGAAAACGGCAAAGTTACCGGCATTGTTGAGCACAAAGACGCCACCGACGAGCAGCGTCAGATTCAGGAGATCAACACCGGCATTCTGATTGCCAACGGCGCAGATATGAAACGCTGGCTGGCGAAGCTGACCAACAATAACGCGCAGGGTGAATACTACATCACCGACATTATTGCGCTGGCGTATCAGGAAGGACGTGAAATCGTCGCCGTTCATCCGCAACGTTTAAGCGAAGTAGAAGGCGTGAATAACCGCCTGCAACTCTCCCGACTGGAGCGCGTTTACCAGTCCGAACAGGCTGAAAAACTGCTGTTAGCAGGCGTTATGCTGCGCGATCCGGCGCGTTTTGATCTGCGCGGTACGCTTACTCACGGGCGCGATGTTGAAATTGATACTAACGTTATCATCGAGGGCAACGTGACTCTCGGTCATCGCGTGAAAATCGGCACCGGTTGTGTGATTAAAAACAGCGTGATTGGCGATGATTGCGAAATTAGCCCGTATACCGTTGTGGAAGACGCGAATCTGGCGGCGGCCTGTACCATTGGCCCGTTTGCCCGTCTGCGTCCTGGTGCTGAGTTGCTGGAAGGTGCACACGTTGGTAACTTCGTTGAGATGAAAAAAGCGCGTCTGGGTAAAGGCTCGAAAGCTGGTCATCTGACTTACCTGGGCGATGCGGAAATTGGCGATAACGTTAACATCGGCGCGGGAACCATTACCTGCAACTACGATGGTGCGAATAAATTTAAGACTATTATCGGCGACGATGTGTTTGTCGGTTCCGACACTCAGCTGGTGGCCCCGGTAACAGTAGGCAAAGGCGCGACCATTGCTGCGGGTACAACTGTGACGCGTAATGTCGGCGAAAACGCCCTGGCGATCAGCCGTGTGCCGCAGACTCAAAAAGAAGGCTGGCGTCGTCCGGTAAAGAAAAAGTAATTCTGGCTGGGAAATCCGGTCATATGGGATGAGGAGATAACATAATCTCCCGCCCACAAGCAGTAACTATAAAAATAACCCCACTCTCTACAAGGCTCGGGGCGCCCGAAAAAACGGGCATACAGGTTGACCGACAACGATATAAATCGGAATCAAAAACTATGTGTGGAATTGTTGGCGCGATCGCGCAACGTGATGTAGCAGAAATCCTTCTTGAAGGTTTACGTCGTCTTGAATACCGCGGATATGACTCTGCCGGTCTGGCCGTTGTTGATGCAGAAGGTCATATGACCCGCCTGCGTCGCCTCGGTAAAGTCCAGATGCTGGCTCAGGCAGCGGAAGAACATCCTCTGCATGGCGGCACCGGTATTGCTCATACTCGCTGGGCGACCCACGGTGAACCTTCAGAAGCTAACGCGCATCCGCATGTTTCTGAACACATTGTGGTGGTGCATAACGGCATCATCGAAAACCATGAACCGCTGCGTGAAGAGTTAAAAGCGCGTGGCTATACCTTCGTTTCTGAAACCGACACCGAAGTGATTGCCCATCTGGTGAACTGGGAGCTGAAACAAGGCGGTACTCTGCGTGAGGCAGTTCTGCGTGCTATCCCGCAACTGCGTGGTGCGTACGGTACAGTGATCATGGACTCCCGTCACCCGGATACCCTGCTGGCGGCACGTTCTGGTAGCCCGCTGGTGATTGGCTTGGGTATGGGTGAAAACTTTATCGCTTCTGACCAGCTGGCGCTGCTGCCGGTGACCCGTCGCTTTATCTTCCTTGAAGAGGGGGACATTGCGGAAATCACTCGCCGTTCGGTAAACATCTTCGATAAAACTGGCGCGGAAGTAAAACGTCAGGATATTGAATCCAATCTGCAATATGACGCGGGCGATAAAGGTATTTACCGTCACTACATGCAGAAAGAGATCTACGAACAGCCAAACGCGATCAAAAACACCCTTACCGGGCGCATCAGTCACGGTCAGGTTGATTTAAGCGAGCTGGGACCGAACGCCGACGAACTGCTGTCGAAGGTTGAGCATATTCAGATCCTCGCCTGTGGTACTTCTTATAACTCCGGTATGGTTTCCCGCTACTGGTTTGAATCGCTGGCAGGTATTCCGTGCGACGTCGAAATCGCCTCTGAATTCCGCTATCGCAAATCTGCCGTGCGTCGTAACAGCCTGATGATCACCTTGTCACAGTCTGGCGAAACCGCGGATACCCTGGCGGGCCTGCGTCTGTCGAAAGAGCTGGGTTACCTTGGTTCGCTGGCAATCTGTAACGTTCCGGGTTCTTCTCTGGTGCGCGAATCCGATCTGGCGCTGATGACCAACGCCGGTACGGAAATCGGCGTGGCATCCACTAAAGCATTCACCACTCAGTTAACTGTGCTGTTGATGCTGGTGGCGAAGCTGTCTCGCCTGAAAGGTCTGGATGCCTCCATTGAACATGACATTGTGCATGGTCTGCAGGCGCTGCCGAGCCGTATTGAGCAGATGCTGTCTCAGGACAAACGCATTGAAGCTCTGGCAGAAGATTTCTCTGACAAACATCACGCGCTGTTCCTGGGCCGTGGCGATCAGTACCCAATCGCGCTGGAAGGCGCATTGAAGCTGAAAGAGATCTCTTACATTCACGCTGAAGCCTACGCTGCTGGCGAACTGAAACACGGTCCGCTGGCGCTGATAGATGCCGATATGCCGGTTATCGTCGTTGCACCGAACAACGAATTGCTGGAAAAACTGAAATCCAACATTGAAGAAGTTCGCGCGCGCGGCGGTCAGTTGTATGTTTTTGCCGATCAGGATGCGGGTTTTGTGAGCAGTGATAATATGCACATCATCGAGATGCCGCATGTGGAAGAGGTGATTGCACCGATCTTCTACACCGTTCCGCTGCAACTACTGGCTTACCACGTTGCGCTGATCAAAGGCACTGACGTTGACCAGCCGCGTAACCTGGCAAAATCGGTAACGGTTGAGTAATATCTCTCGTTGATAGAAAAGGGCTGCCGACCGGCGGCCCTTTTTTTATAAGTGATATCAATAATTCCATTATTCATATACCCATTGATATAAATATATTCTGAATTATTGATAATGTCTGATAATAAACTTGATTTCTTGCTGTTTTAATAATATTTAAATAATAAATTTATATTTAAGATTGATTAATTAATATTATTTTTAGATAAAACTATCTCATTGGTGTACTATGCCTGTGAATCAAAGCACACTTATTATTTTAAGTGATGATTCATGGTAAAGGATATATTATATCAATGGAGTTTTTATGAAGCGTAATATTATAGGCGGTGCATTCACTCTGGCATCTTTAATGCTGGCCGGACATGCACTGGCAGAAGATGGTGTTGTTCACTTCGTCGGTGAAATTGTCGACACTACTTGTGAAGTTACCTCCGATACAGCCGATCAAACCGTCCCACTGGGTAAAGTCAGTAAAAATGCATTTTCAGGTGTAGGTAGTCTGGCGTCACCACAGCAGTTCAGTATTAAACTTGAAAAGTGCCCGGCAACCTACACTCAGGCAGCCGTTCGTTTTGATGGTACAGAAGCGCCTGGCGGCGACGGCGACCTGAAAGTGGGTACGCCGCTTACAGCGGGCAACCCTGGCGATTTTACCGGTACAGGACAAGCGATTGCGGCAACGGGTGTCGGTATTCGTATTTTTAACCAGTCAGATAACTCGCAGGTTAAACTTTATAACGATTCTGCCTATACCGCTATCGACGCGGAAGGCAAGGCTGAAATGAAGTTTATTGCACGCTATGTGGCAACCAATGCAACCGTAACGGCGGGTACGGCGAACGCCGATTCACAATTTACTGTCGAATATAAGAAATAATTTATCAAGGGCCTTTTTATTCAGTTGGCTTTGGCCAGGGAGTCGTTATGTCCAGAAAAAGTTGTTTAATCAGGCTCTTTAAAACAACCGTTTCATGTAAGTTATTTACCGCGATTATACTCAGTGTTTTTTTAGTCCAACCAGCATTAACCTATGCAGGCGTTGTCATTGGTGGTACACGGGTAGTTTACTTAAGTAATAACCCAGATAAATCTATTTCTGTATTTAGCAAGGAAGAAAAAATTCCTTATCTCATCCAGGCATGGGTAGATCCGTTTAATAAAGAGGATAAAAGCAAAGCACCGTTTACCGTTATTCCTCCGGTATCACGATTAGAACCCGCGCAAGAAAAAGTATTACGCATTATTCATACCAAAGGTGTGTCATTGCCTGATGATCGCGAGTCAGTCTTCTGGCTGAATATTAAAAATATTCCGCCCTCTGCGAGCAACAAAGCGGCGAACTCACTGGAAATCGCAGTTAAAACGCGTATCAAGCTGTTCTGGCGACCGGCAAGCATTCGCCTGATTCCCGAAGATGCTGCACCGAAGGTGAAGTGGCACCGGGAAGGGCGAAACCTGATTGCAGAGAATCCCAACCCGATTCATATCAGTGTGATGGATGTCATCGTTGATGGTCATGATGTGCCCCTCAACATGCTCCGTCCTTTTGAAACGCTCACGTTACCTTTACCTGCTAATTCTGCGGGAGGCCAAATGATCTGGCGATTTATTAATGATTACGGCGCAGTCAGTGACCCGATAAAAATGACGCTGTAAGCAAGGGAAAAGGATAGGCGTATTATGATGACGACCAGAATAAAGGTTGGCCTCACGGCAGGGACGTGTCTGATTTTCTCGCAAAGCCTGATGGCCGAGGTCAGTGTATTCAATCCGGCGCTTCTGGAAATCGACCATCAATCCGGAGTCGATATTCGCCAGTTTAATCGGGCAAACCTGATGCCCCCAGGTGTTTATAGCGTTGATATTTTTATCAACGGTAAAATGTTTGAACGTCAGGATGTGACCTTTGTTCAGGATAATCCCGATGCTGATTTACACGCCTGCTTTGTCGCTATTAAAAAAACGCTAACCACCTTTGGCGTAAAAGTTGATGCGCTGAAATCGCTCAATGATGTAGATGAAACAGTCTGTATTGATCCTGGGCCACGCATTGAAGGCTCATCATGGCAGTTCGACAGCGATAAACTGCAACTGAATATCTCCATTCCCCAAATCTATATGGATGCGATGGCTTATGATTACATCAGCCCCTCGCGTTGGGATGAGGGGATTAACGCGCTCACCATCAACTACGATTTTTCTGGTTCACATACTCTACGTTCGGATTATGGTTCACAAGAGACAGATACCAGTTATCTCAATCTGCGCAATGGACTGAATATTGGGCCGTGGCGATTACGCAATTACAGCACCTTAAATACGACCGATGGCAGTGCAGAATACAACTCTATAAGCACCTGGATACAACGTGATATAGCTGCGTTAAGAAGCCAGATTATGATAGGTGATACGTGGACGGCGAGCGATATCTTCGACAGTACGCAAATTCGTGGCGCACGCTTGTATACCGATAACGATATGTTGCCTGCCAGCCAAAACGGATTTGCCCCCGTAGTGCGTGGGATTGCAAAGTCTAACGCCACTGTCATTATTCGCCAGAATGGCTACGTGATTTATCAGTCAGCCGTTCCACAAGGTGCTTTTGAAATTACCGACCTCAACACCGCCAGTACAGGTGGTGATCTGGACGTAACCATCAAAGAAGAAGACGGTAGCGAACAACGATTTACTCAACCTTATGCGTCGTTAGCCATCCTCAAACGTGAAGGTCAAACTGATGTTGATGTCAGTGTGGGAGAATTACGCGATGAAGATGGCTTTACCCCTGACGTTATTCAGGCTCAGATCCTTCATGGTTTTCCCTACGGTTTCACCTTGTATGGAGGTATGCAGGCTGCTGAAAAGTATGGTTCTGCCGCTTTGGGTGTCGGTAAAGATCTTGGCGCATTGGGCGCAATTTCTTTCGATGTGACACATGCTCGCGCGAAATTTAGCCATGATGATACGGAAACCGGTCAGTCTTATCGCTTCCTGTACTCGAAACGCTTTGACGATACGGATACCAGCTTGCGCCTGGTTGGCTATCGTTACTCCACCGAAGGTTATTATACCCTCAATGAATGGGCGTCCCGGCGTAATAATCCTGAAGATTTCTGGGAAACCGGTAACCGCCGCAGCCGTGTGGAAGGAACGTTAACGCAATCACTGGGCAGAGATTATGGCAACTTATATCTGACATTAAGTCGCCAGCAGTACTGGCATACCGATGATGTTGAACGATTAATGCAATTTGGCTACAGCAGTAGCTGGAAGCGTCTCTCGTGGAACGTCTCCTGGAGTTATTCCAATACTGCCCGGCAGGGGACGGGGAACAACCATGCCAGTGATAACACCAGTGAGCAGATCTACATGCTCTCTTTATCTGTTCCTTTATCGGGCTGGTGGGGGAATAGTTACGCCACCTATTCTGTTTCACAAAACGATAATTCCGGTAGCTCACATCAACTTGGACTCAGCGGTACGGCGCTGGAAAGAAATAACCTTTCCTGGAATTTAATGCAGTCCTATAACAGCCATGATGATGAGGTTGGCGGTAATATGTCCCTGACCTATGATGGCACTTATGGCACGGTGAACGGCAGCTATAACTACAGCCAAAATTCTCAGAGGCTGAATTATGGTATCAGAGGGGGAATTCTGGCTCACAGCGAAGGCGTAACGTTAAGCCAGGAGTTGGGTGAAACCATAGCTCTTGTTAAAGCACCAGGGGCTGCCGGGTTAGAAATAGACAATATGCGTGGTGCTGCGACGGACTGGCGTGGTTATACGGTCAAGACACAGCTAAACCCTTATGATGAAAACCGGGTAGCAATCAGCGATAACTATTTCTCGAAGTCGAATATAGAACTTGATAATACCGTCGTTACGATGGTTCCCACCCGTGGCGCGGTGGTTAAAGCCGAATTTGTTACTCGTGTAGGTTATCGTGTGCTTTTCAGGGTGGCGGGTACAAAAGGTAAACCCGCACCTTTTGGCGCTATTGCTACAGTACAAAATACAAGCTCCGCTGATTCAGGGATTGTCGGTGACCTGGGGGAGCTTTATCTCTCTGGCCTTCCTGAAAAGGGGCAAGTAATGCTCTCCTGGGGGGAAAATGCCGCCACTACATGCACCTTCGATTATTCAATTTCAATACCAGAAAGTGAAAGCGGCTTAATTGAACAAGGTGTGACATGTCATTAAAAGGATTTTTATGAACAAGTATATTATACAGTGGTGCTTTACTGTTTTTATCTTCTCCTTTAGTGGTGCAACATTTGCGGCCCCAAAAGGTATCTGCACCTCAGATAATGGGGCCTTTCATAGCACACTTGATTTTTCCGGCTATCTGATTACGGCAGACGAGAACAGAGTGGGAGAGACCTTTAATAAAACCGTGACAAATGGGGACTCTTATCCTGCTCACTGCCATTGTGATACAGGGAAAGTGGGGGAGTTTCCTTATATTTACTATACAGCGAGAATAAACGAGGCCTTAAGTTATGCGGGTGTTCGTTCTAATGTAAACTACTTTAATTTGAATCCTAATCTGGATGTTGGAATATCGATAGACCTTCTCGGTGTAGGATACATTAATGCACCTTTTGAATACCATGCTAACAGGCCTACTGGAGGTTCATATAAATGTAGTCGCACGGACCCATTAAGTATTTCCAGTGGTGCAAAAGCAATAATTTATTTTTATATTAAGAAGACTTTTGCTGGAAAGTTAATTGTCCCTGAAACGCTCGTGGCAAAATTGTACGGAACTATAAGCCGTGACACTCCGGTTGATTACTCACAACCTATGGCGGATGTTTATATTCGTGGCGATATCACTGCACCGCAAAGCTGTGAAATTAACAGTTTAAGACCCATTAATTTTGATTTTAAAGAAATTCCTGCAGCAGATTTTTCTTCGGTAGCTGGAAGTACCGTGACAACGCATAAAATTACCAAAACCGTCACCATTGAGTGTGAAAATTTAGGAATACTAAATACTGATGATATCAGTACCTCTTTTTATGCTACCGAACCCAGTACTGACAACTCAATGGTCGTGACATCAAACCCGAACGTTGGGATAAAAATTTATGATAAAAATAATAAGGAAATCAACGTTAACGGTGGTGAACTGCCGACAGATATGGGTAAATCAAACGTCTTTGGTGAAAAAGCCGGTAGCGTCACTTTTTCTGCTGCTCCTGCAAGCCTCACGGGGGCTCGCCCCGCGCCAGGAACATTTACCGCGACTGCAACGATAACAATTGAGATTGTACGCTAAACGAACTGACAGCGGTGTTCCTCACACCGTTGTCATCTTACGCATTTTTGTCCGCGAGTTTTCACTTTGCATGACAAAAAGATGACACTACTTTTCTTTTTCTTAGTCAATAAAATCAAAAAGTTAATTAATAATTCTGATTTGTCATAAAACTGTCATAAACCTTACATATAACTGTCACCTGTTTGTCCTATTTTGCTTCTCGTAGCCAACAAACAATGCTTTATGAATCCTCCCAGGAGACATTATGAAAGTTATGCGTACCACCGTCGCAACTGTTGTCGCCGCGACCTTATCGATGAGTGCTTTCTCTGTGTTTGCAGAAGCAAGCCTGACAGGTGCAGGTGCAACCTTCCCTGCGCCGGTGTATGCCAAATGGGCTGACACTTACCAGAAAGAAACCGGTAATAAAGTTAACTACCAGGGTATCGGTTCTTCCGGTGGCGTAAAACAGATTATCGCTAATACCGTTGATTTTGGTGCCTCTGACGCGCCGCTGTCTGATGAAAAATTGGCTCAGGAAGGCCTGTTCCAGTTCCCGACCGTGATTGGCGGCGTGGTGCTGGCTGTTAACATTCCAGGGCTGAAGTCTGGCGAACTGGTGCTGGATGGTAAAACCCTCGGCGACATCTACCTGGGCAAAATCAAAAAGTGGGATGATGAAGCCATCGCCAAACTGAATCCGGGTCTGAAACTGCCTTCACAGAACATTGCTGTCGTGCGCCGTGCAGATGGCTCCGGGACATCCTTCGTCTTCACCAGCTACCTGGCGAAAGTGAACGAAGAGTGGAAAAACAACGTTGGTACTGGCTCTACCGTAAAATGGCCGATCGGTCTGGGCGGTAAAGGTAACGACGGTATCGCCGCGTTCGTTCAGCGTCTGCCGGGTGCAATTGGTTACGTTGAATATGCTTACGCGAAGCAGAACAACCTGGCGTACACCAAACTGATCTCCGCTGATGGTAAACCGGTTAGTCCGACCGAAGAAAACTTCGCTAATGCAGCAAAAGGCGCAGACTGGAGCAAAACATTCGCTCAGGATCTGACTAACCAGAAAGGCGAAGATGCATGGCCTATCACTTCTACCACGTTCATTCTGATCCATAAAGATCAGAAGAAACCTGAGCAGGGTGTAGAAGTGCTGAAGTTCTTCGACTGGGCGTACAAAACCGGGGCTAAACAGGCTAACGACCTGGATTATGCCAGCCTGCCGGATAGCGTAGTGGAACAGGTTCGCGCTGCGTGGAAGACCAATATTAAAGACAGTAGCGGCAAGCCGCTGTACTAATAAAACTCCAGGCCGGGTACGGTGTTTTACGCCGCATCCGGCATTACAAAATGACTTTGTAAACGCGTTTAACTGAAGAGTAACTTATGGCTGCAACCAAGCCTGCTTTTAACCCACCGGGTAAAAAGGGCGACATAATTTTCAGCGTGCTGGTAAAACTGGCGGCGCTGATTGTGCTATTGATGTTGGGTGGCATTATTGTCTCTCTGATCATCTCATCCTGGCCGAGCATTCAGAAATTTGGTCTGGCTTTCCTGTGGACCAAAGGGTGGGATGCGCCGAACGATATCTACGGGGCGCTGGTGCCGATCTACGGTACGCTGGTGACCTCGTTTATCGCGCTGCTGATCGCCGTTCCAGTGAGTTTCGGTATCGCCCTGTTCCTGACCGAGCTTGCGCCTGGCTGGCTGAAGCGCCCGCTGGGTATCGCCATTGAGCTGCTGGCAGCCATTCCAAGTATCGTTTACGGCATGTGGGGCTTGTTTATCTTCGCCCCGCTGTTCGCCGTTTATTTCCAGGAGCCGGTCGGCAATATCATGTCGAATATCCCGATTGTCGGCGCGCTGTTCTCCGGCCCGGCCTTTGGTATCGGTATCCTCGCGGCAGGCGTAATCCTCGCCATTATGATTATTCCGTACATTGCAGCGGTAATGCGCGATGTATTCGAACAAACCCCGGTGATGATGAAAGAGTCAGCCTACGGTATCGGCTGCACCACCTGGGAAGTTATCTGGCGTATCGTTCTTCCGTTCACCAAAAATGGGGTTATCGGCGGCATTATGCTGGGTCTGGGGCGTGCGCTCGGTGAAACCATGGCGGTGACCTTTATCATCGGTAACACCTACCAGCTCGACAGCGCCTCGCTGTACATGCCGGGCAACAGTATCACCTCTGCGCTGGCGAACGAATTTGCGGAAGCGGAATCCGGTCTGCACGTTGCTGCACTGATGGAACTGGGCCTGATCCTGTTTGTGATTACCTTCATCGTCCTCGCCGCATCGAAGTTTATGATTATGCGCCTGGCTAAGAATGAGGGGGCACGCTAATGGCTATGGTTGAAATGCAAACCACTGCGGCGCTGGCTGAATCCCGCCGTAAAATGCAGGCGCGTCGCCGCCTCAAAAACCGTATTGCGCTGACGCTCTCGATGGCGACGATGGCTTTCGGTCTGTTCTGGCTGATCTGGATTTTAATGTCCACCATCACTCGCGGTATCGACGGTATGTCGCTGGCGCTGTTCACTGAAATGACGCCGCCGCCCAATACGGAAGGTGGTGGTCTGGCGAACGCCCTGGCAGGTAGCGGGCTGTTAATTTTGTGGGCCACGGTATTCGGTACGCCGCTGGGCATTATGGCGGGGATTTATCTGGCGGAATATGGTCGTAAATCCTGGCTGGCAGAAGTGATTCGCTTTATTAACGACATTCTGCTCTCTGCGCCGTCGATTGTGGTTGGTCTGTTTGTTTACACCATTGTGGTGGCGCAGATGGAGCATTTCTCCGGTTGGGCGGGTGTGATTGCCCTGGCGTTGTTGCAGGTGCCGATTGTTATCCGCACCACCGAGAACATGCTGAAACTGGTGCCGGACAGCCTGCGTGAAGCGGCTTATGCGCTGGGTACACCGAAGTGGAAGATGATCTCCGCGATTACGCTGAAAGCGTCGGTGTCCGGGATTATGACCGGTATCCTGCTGGCGATTGCCCGTATTGCTGGTGAAACCGCGCCGCTGCTGTTTACCGCGCTCTCCAACCAGTTCTGGAGCACGGACATGATGCAGCCGATCGCCAACCTGCCGGTGACGATCTTTAAGTTTGCGATGAGCCCATTTGCGGAATGGCAGCAACTGGCCTGGGCCGGGGTGTTGATCATTACCCTGTGCGTCCTGCTGCTGAACATTCTGGCGCGCGTTGTATTTGCGAAGAATAAACACGGTTAACACTTTGCCGGATGCGGCGTGAACGCCTTATCCGGCCTACGGTAAGCCTGATTCGCGAAGTGCATCAGGCACGATGAGGAAAGATTGCAATGAGTATGGTTGAAACTGCCCCGAGTAAAATTCAGGTTCGTAATTTGAACTTCTACTACGGCAAATTCCATGCCCTGAAAAACATCAACCTGGATATCGCTAAAAACCAGGTAACGGCGTTTATCGGGCCGTCCGGCTGCGGTAAATCGACGCTGCTGCGTACCTTCAATAAAATGTTTGAACTGTACCCGGAACAGCGTGCGGAAGGTGAAATTCTGCTCGATGGCGACAACATCCTGACCAACTCTCAGGATATCGCCCTGCTGCGTGCGAAAGTGGGCATGGTGTTCCAGAAACCGACGCCGTTCCCGATGTCCATCTACGACAACATCGCCTTTGGCGTTCGTCTGTTTGAGAAGCTCTCCCGTGCCGACATGGACGAGCGCGTGCAGTGGGCATTGACCAAAGCCGCATTGTGGAACGAAACCAAAGATAAATTGCACCAGAGCGGTTACTCTCTCTCTGGTGGTCAGCAACAGCGTCTGTGCATTGCGCGTGGTATCGCCATTCGCCCGGAAGTGCTGCTGCTCGACGAACCATGTTCGGCGCTCGACCCCATCTCCACCGGGCGTATTGAAGAGCTGATCACCGAACTGAAGCAGGATTACACCGTGGTGATCGTCACCCACAACATGCAGCAGGCTGCGCGTTGTTCCGACCACACGGCGTTTATGTACCTGGGCGAATTGATTGAGTTCAGCAACACGGACGATCTGTTCACCAAGCCAGCGAAGAAACAAACAGAAGACTACATCACCGGTCGTTACGGTTGATTCAGGAGTGCGTTATGGACAGTCTCAATCTTAATAAACATATTTCCGGCCAGTTCAACGCCGAACTGGAAAGTATCCGCACGCAGGTGATGACCATGGGCGGCATGGTGGAGCAGCAGCTTTCTGATGCAATCACCGCGATGCATAACCAGGACAGCGATCTGGCGAAGCGCGTCATCGAAGGCGACAAGAACGTCAACATGATGGAAGTGGCGATCGATGAAGCTTGCGTGCGCATTATCGCCAAACGTCAGCCGACGGCGAGCGACCTGCGTCTGGTTATGGTGATCAGTAAAACCATTGCCGAGCTGGAGCGTATTGGCGACGTGGCGGACAAAATCTGCCGTACTGCGCTGGAGAAATTCTCCCAGCAGCATCAGCCGTTGCTGGTAAGTCTGGAGTCGCTGGGCCGTCATACCATCCAGATGCTGCACGACGTGCTGGACGCGTTCGCGCGGATGGACATTGACGAAGCGGTACGTATTTATCGGGAAGATAAAAAAGTCGATCAGGAGTACGAAGGTATTGTTCGTCAACTGATGACCTACATGATGGAAGATTCGCGCACCATTCCGAGCGTACTTACCGCGCTATTCTGTGCGCGTTCAATCGAACGTATCGGCGACCGCTGCCAGAATATTTGTGAGTTTATCTTCTACTACGTGAAGGGGCAGGATTTCCGTCATGTAGGCGGTGATGAGCTGGATAAACTGCTGGCCGGAAAAGACCCGAAAGAGTAACGCTAACAGTAGGTCAGATAAGGCTTTTACGCCGAATCTGGCAATCAGCCCGGTCATACATAGCTACCGGGCTGATAAACTTTCTCCCTGAAATATTGCCACACAAACTCACCTCGAAACTCTCCCCAGTGCAATGCAAATATATTATTTCATTTGAATTATTTTACTTTTAATGTAGTGCCCCGTTATAAAATTTTTTTTGTTATTCCTTTCATTTATATCGTTACCCGCACAGAAAATGGAAAAGAAAACAAAAAACCAGGGTAAAAGCCCTATATCGGAACATAAAAAATGAGCGATTTTTTACAGTATTCATAGGTGGTTTAGTCATAATCGTATCAAAACAACACCAAAGTGTTCTTTTTTATACAAAACGGTTATGTATTGTGAGCGGGCGAATAAATATTGTGTTCAGGAGAAATGATTATGGCTATATCATCATATAGTACAGTTACAGATAAATTTGCTACTCTGACTAAAATGCCAGATGAAAATCTGAATGAAAAAAATAGAACGCAAAAATATTCAGGAAAAATTGGTTTGTCTCTTGATGATGTGGGTAAGTATTCAGTAACTCATAAAGATATAACAAACATTTTAGCTGGTGATAGTCAATCTTTTCTTAAACGAAGTCTTTGGGAGTTTATACTCGATCTTTTTCCCATGTCTCATATTAAGGAGGCTAAACAAGCCATTGTAGATTTTGTGACGAAAACTGATGATAAAGTTGAGATGTTTAATAGAGTTAAATCTCTCGCCGATCAAGATCAACAATGGCGCTTTAATACGACTACAGAATTTACTGTAGATGAAAATAAAGACATTATTGTTAGTAGAGTATTTAATATAAATATTAATGCGCAAGATTATCATAATGATGCTGAAAAAAACACAATGCGTTCTTTATTTTCTGAAGAACTCAGCTTGGATATTTATAAGCATGATATTCATTTTGATCAGAAGGCTTTTCAATCAGGGATGCTGAAAATACAGTTCCCAAATGATAATGAAAAGCTTAGCGTATATTTAAAAAATAAAATCCCCTTTGAAAATATCACAATCGATTTATCTGCGCTGGAAAAAGAAGCCCTGGCATCTCTAAAATATTGTAACTTTAAAAAAGTGACATTCACTGGTGCTATATCTTACGAAAATCTTAATGGTTCAGTATTTGGAAATTGTTTTTTTGAGGACTGTATTTTTGAGAATGTGTCACTTGTTAGCTCCAGGTATCGAGTAAAACCAAATAATGAAATACCTATTTACGGCGTGTTTAAAGAGTGTTTTCTGTATCGATGTGAAATAAAAAATTTTAACATAGATACATCAAAAATATACTCTGTAAATCAAGATCCCAATGTGGGTAAGCCAGTTGGTGCATATCTGTTTATGCAGTCATTTGTAGATGAGTGTACTCTTCAGGATGGAGTGTGTAAAAATGCAAGTGTTATTGCAAGCAGTTTGTTATGTTGTAAAATAGCAAAGCTTAATGGTGCTGAAATGGATTTCATAGGGACTTCGTTTTATCACAAATATAAATGTGAATTAAAATATGATAATCATTTTTATAATTGTGATTTTAGCTCCTCTGATATGACATATAAGCGAAATGGAATTCGCAAAGATTTACTGGATTTTGATCCCAGAGAGTATTTCAAAAAGGATGGAGGTAAACTTAATCTGGATAAACGCATTTCTGACCTTATCTACATTAATCTTTTCCCTAAGATGAGTGGCGGTCGTTATATAAATGATAAATACGTTGCTGGTGATATAGAAAAATATTTAAAACTTAGTAATTGCAATTTACTTGAAACTTGTTTGGGCGAGTCAATCAATGGAATTACCTTGAATGATTGTGCTATTGATCATTTAACCACTTGGTTAAGTGGTAATCTTGCTGCGAACACCCAGATTAGAATTCCTGTTTATATGGACATGAAAGGAGCTATAGCTGAAAATGGCATTTCAGATTTCATGAAAAATTTAATGGAAATTAATTCATGGGTAGAAGAATTTAATAATCATGGCAAGGATGCGGAAAGTTATTACCAAAAGGAACTATTATATTTACAATCTTTGTTGGTCAAGTTGGGGCGCTTCAATCTTGATGATGAAGGAAAAAAATATCAACTTAATGGTGAAGCTATCCAGTATATTATATTAAAAGTTTTGTACAATATAGAAAAAGATATAGCCAATGAAATAGATATTGATAAAGTGAATTTCATGCATAAGCTCTATACTGGATTCTTTTGGCAAAGACCTTACGATCAACGTAACTATTTAAAAATAAATCGTTCTGCTATTTCAAACAGCAAAACATTTCACTTCCACTTTGATTTTAATGATTTGCGAAATATTTACAAAGAATATAATAAAAATCATAAAGATGATAGTTTTGATAAAATGCAAAAGATTTTTTTAGCATTGAATGAATTTAAGGAAAGAACGAAAATAAATTATAGGGATTATAGAAAAGTATCAAAATATGTAGATGATAAAGTCGATTTATTCTCTGGCATTGAGCAATACTTACGGGAAGTAATTGAGAAAAACAATAGCTATAATAAGGAAAATTATACTGCTAAAAAACAAAAAGAAGCCGACCTTTTTATGCTAAGAAATAATTTAGTCAAAACTAAGGCTAAATTGAGTGAGGAGAGCTGTATGTTAAATAAAGAAGATAAAAAAGATGCAGCCAAAATTCGTAAGATTAATGAAACACTAAATAAAATAGATGACGAAATAGCAACAATAGATAAAGAGATTGTAAAGCTTAAGGATGAAACAGAGAGATTGGAGAAAGAGTATGAACAAGAAAATACACTTAATGATGTAGTTCAAAATATCAGGAGTTGGCTAAAAGAAAATCAAAATATGGTGAAAGCTATTAAGAAAATTGATACTGAATAACATGGCGAATAAATAAACGGATCAAGTCGTTCCTGTGACAATGAGGTTATACAAAAAGACGCTTACTCATCAGAAATCTGGTATGCTTTAATTAAACCAGTGTCGCTGATGTGTAAGCGTTGACGTTGGGAGGCGATTAAATGGTTATACCACTCCTACGCCTTTTCCAGACGGCGTATAAGAGTGCAACATGTTGAGTTTTCCGAGTGAATGGTGCATTTTACTAACCGAGCCATTTGAATCAACCAACGCAATAAAAAAGACTGGAATAATAAGCCTGTATTTATTATTCATCGCAATCGCACTCTACGGTTTTATCCTGCAGAAATGAGACTACTTCCAGCGGTTGTGGATTATCCCTGGGCGATAGTCATAGTCTGGTGTCAGGATTCACAAATGACCTGTTACCTGACATGGATATAAACACAACATAGAGTGCGGTAGTTAATCTGAATCATCTATTTTTCGGCTACACAGCACAAAACAACATTATTGATTCTTTATAAGAGAGAATCTCTCCATCATTTTTATATAAATCATTATTAAGAAAATCCAGAAGCTCTTGCCTTACACTATAAATATTGGCTTTTTGGTCAACCAACGACAGTAATATATCCTTGATACATTTTAATTTTATATCTCTATCAGATATTGTATTAAGTGTGAAGATGATATTACGTTTATTAGAACTGGAGAACCAATATTTTAGAGTATTATTCGTCCACTTTGTTGGTGTCTTAATTAGTTGTGCTGTTGTTGTTTTTACATTGTTAAATGTAGAACCGCTAAAATTTGTCCCGACGCACGAAATGAAATTCATTTCTGAATTGTCAAAATTGCAATTCTTTATCTCACACATATCAAAATTAATATCATGAAATGTCGAACATTTCATGTTTGCATGTGAAAATAAACATGCAATAAACGTTATATATTGCAAACTGGAATGACAAAAAGATTTATTTTTAAAATCAAAAGAACAGGTTTTTTTGACTTTGAAGTTGTTATTATATCTGCAATGTAAAGAAATCATGTTTTTTATTAACTGATAACACCACTGTGATGATTCTGGTAATTCATTGGTGTATAAAAGGACGTTTTCATCGAATATAACCTGTGCATTATGGTTATTTATTGAAGATATATGGAAGCTATCATTTGTTAAAGCTATGGTTGTGCTAAAATTATGATGGTGATCATAGCTCATGAAATCAAATGTAACAATGTCGTTGTTTCCTTTCTTTTCTTTGTGATATGCGTTTAAAAAAGAAATATTTTCGATCTGTTCATCAGTTAATGTAAATGGCATTTCGTCATCAAAGAAAGCATAATCGGCATTTGGGACTGGAATATTTTCAATTGAGCATAGTTTTAATAAAAAAATATGAAAACAATGAAACTTATTTTTGTCAATAAGAGAACTTAATCTCTGTTGTATCTTCTGTAGTTGTCCTTTGGGAAGTAAATGCTGTAAATTTGAAAAAGAGCCATCTAAAACATATTTGTATGTAAAAAGGTCATCTCTTGGACCATTTATTAAAAAATCGTCAGACAATTTAGAAAAACGATTGAGATGACATAAATATTCCATTTGCTCCATGTCTATATACTTATGGGGAACTGCGTGGTTTGGTGGTGTGCCAATAAGATTATCCATAAATCACCTTGATAAAATTTAATAAAATCTATTTATTTTAACCTCGACAATAAAAGTGGCTATAAAAAAACGCTCATTTTCTGTTGCTGCGGTTAACCCGTGGAATGTACCGTTAACCCCCAAAAAATTGCAAATCCAGGGTGAACACCCTGGGTTAAAATGGAAATAATGAGCTATTTTTTACAGTATTCACCGGTAATATAAGTAACACTTGTTGCTAACCTAACTAGCAGTACAGTTAATTAACAACATAGAAGTTATTGTTTTTCAAACAACTCAATATTGCACGCCGGAGGATTTATGGTCGCTAAATTAAAACCAGATGTTTTTGTTAATACTAATCCTTTTTTAGAAGCAATGTATAAGGAGAGGCTTAGTCATAAAGGCTATTCTGATAAAATTGCTTTAAGTATTAATGATAAGAAATATAATGTAAACTCTAAGGATATTGAAAATATTCTTGATGGCAAAGGGGATTTATTTAAAAAACGTACACTGTGGGAGTTTGTTCGCGATCTTTTTCCTGGATCTCATATTAAAGAAGTCAAAGGTTTAATTTACGAATTTGTCACGAAAGTTGATAATAAAGCCGAGGTGTTCGATAAGATTAAATCTCTGGCAAAAAAAGAACAACAATGGCGATTTAGTACTAAGACAGACTTTACCACAAATGAAAATAATGAAGTTATTGTGAGTAGATCCTTTAATCTCTACACGGGGGCTACTTCGAATGATAACGAAAAAAAACAGGTTTCTTCAGAGAGATTAACGCTTGATAATTATATTGATGATTTACATTTTGATAATTCTCCCTTGAAGAGATTTACGTTTGATGATTATGCTGTAAAACTTACGACACTGATTAAAAATAAAATTCCTATTATTAATACAACAATCAATTTATCATCGTTGTCTAAGGATGTTTTAAATTCATTAAAATATTGTAGTTTTAAAAATGTAATTTTTTCAGGAGTGATAAACAGCCCTAACCTTGAAGGTCCGGTTTTTGAAAATTGTTATTTCGAGGATTGTAAATTCAACAACATACAGCTTTATGAGACTAATGATGATACTGTGGGGTCAGGAAATAAAAAACCAATAAAAGGTATGTTTAAAGGTTGTTTTATTTCTAAATGCAAAATTGAAAATTATAGATGTGAGACGTCTAAAATCTACACCGTTACACAACCTGATAGTATTCAAGAAAAATTAGGTTCTTATCTCTTTATGCAGTCTTTCGTTCAGGATTGTATAATTCAGGGAGGACGTTGTCCTGGTTCGAGTATACTTCTGAGTCATTTTTATAACTGTACGATAGCGAAACTTGATGCTCATGGGATGGATTTTTTGGCAAACGCATTCAATAAGTCTGGTGATAACGAAACCAGGGCGCAGGATCAGGGAACTGTGTTTGATTGTTGTAATTTGAATAGTATTAAAATGAACTGTGGTCTTGGTAATGTGAGTTCAGATGAATATAAGTTTAACCCCGAAGAGTATTTTTCTGATTACATTGAAAGAAGATCGAGAAATCTTAAGTTGGATGATAATTTTTCTAACTGCGTAGAGAATATCGAGAAGGCTGTTACAACTTCATTTAGCAAGGAAAATTCAGAGAATGATAATATCTCCTTTAATTGTTGTGATTTGAGGAGGGCCAATTTAGACAATTATTACAGAGAAGATTTGTGCAAAGACTGTTCTATTGATCCAGATTCAATTTATTTAGAAGATGGTGTTACACCGATAAAATATATTTATATGAATCTGGACGGAGCTATAAGTAAAGACCAAATACCTAATTTCTTAAAAAAGGTAAGTGCTATCAATAGCGATGTAAAAGATTTTTATAATACTGAGCTAAAGATTAAGGAAGAATATAATAACGCATTTTCAGATTTAGAGTCGTTTTTGTCTACACTTTATGTTGAAAATAAATCGTACAAAGAGAAATATCATTTTAATAACGGTAGGGCTGAGTTTTTTATTTTCAAAGATATGCAGTATAAAGCACAAAATATCATTACTAATATGATAGAAAGTGACCGAATTAAGTTTATTGAATCTATCATAAAAAAAATCATTCCACCGGCAGATGTAAAAATGCCTACTAAAGATTCAGACAAATTTATTCGACAAAAACAGCATGAGTCTCATAACCAATTTGATATTGATTATAAATTGAATTATGGTGACCTTGTCCCCCTTTTTGACGGTGTTGAAGAAAAACAAATTGAAGTGCTAAAAATCCAACTTGAAAATATAAAAAATTTCAAAGCATATTACGACTCAGAACTCAATAAGTTTGCTTCCGATTTTCGAAATTTTTCCGGTGCATTTGCAATTAACTGGGAGGATTTACTAAAAAACTATCAGGAAATAAGAGCTTCCATTAAAGATTACGATGACTTATTGCGAGAAATTAAAGAGTTAACCATAAGTCGGGATAAATCATTAGAGGAGAAAAGTACTTTATTTGATAACAAAAGGGACAAGTGGAATAGTCAAGAAGTACAGGATGAAGTAAAGGCATTAAATAAGAAGATTGCTGACTGTGACAATGAGATACGTTCTAATCTTAATATTGTTCAAAATTTTAGACGCGAGAATCAATATAAAGCTAATAAAAAAATCAGTAACGCGATGCTTAATATTCTGGATTGGTTCGAACGGTATCCCGATATTGTGAAAAATATAACCCAGGCTTAACCATACAGAGGGTGAGCGACTGGACGATTAACGACATAAATTATTTACAGGGAATAGACGCTTACTCATCAGACACCTGGTATTTTTTATCTCAAACCAGCGTGACTGATGTGTAAGCGTTGAAGTAAGGAGGCGATTATCGCGTTATATTCCAGCCGCGTGCCTTCCAGAGTGCAGGCAGCTGCGCCAGCTCGGTAAATGTGGTGACTTTCGGGTGAACGATCGGTTTATTGTGCGGGTCAGCGCAGAAGTAAAACACTTCCATTCCGGCATCTATCCCTGATTGCGCACCGGCGCTGGAGTCATCGACCAGAATGCAGTTTTCAACGTTCACATTCATCGCTTTTGCCGCATGGAACATTAACGCCGGGTCGGGCTTCCAACGCTGGATATCGTAGCCGCTGAACAGTTTTTCCGGGAAGTAGTGCAGCATCTTGAGCTTACCCAGCGAATGCTGCATTTTGTTGATCGGACCGTTAGAGACGACGCACATCGGCACGTTAATGCTCGCCAGCAATTCGTTCGCTCCTGCGATGTCCTCAAGTTCGGTATCAAACAGACGCGCCACTTCTGCGCGGTAAACGTGCTCGGCATCGGCCTGGATCATCGTCACGCCCTGTTCTTTACTGATGATGTCGATGATTTCGTAGAGTTTTACGCCTTTAAAACGGGTAAAAATCTCCTCCAGGTCAACGTGAATGCCAAATTCCCTGAACATCGTGACATAGGCGCGAGAGCAAATGACCTCGCTATCGACCAGCGTACCGTCGCAGTCGAAAAATACCGCTTCTATCTGGGACATGTCTTTCCTTTATCGTTAGTTTAACGTTTTCGTCATGCCAATTCGCATGACGCAATCGTTGCCGTATAAGCAAATACAATGAAAAAAAGTTATCTTCAGCCGTCCATATTGTCTCATTTTGGTATACGATAGCGACGGATTTTCCCTCCTTGTTCGGAAATAGATAATGAGTCAACAACACACAACCCAGGCTTCTGGCCAGGGGATGCTGGAACGCGTGTTTAAACTGCGCGAACATGGCACGACGGCACGGACCGAAGTGATCGCCGGTTTTACCACCTTCCTGACGATGGTTTACATCGTTTTTGTTAACCCGCAAATTCTTGGCGTTGCTGGCATGGATACCAGCGCCGTCTTCGTCACTACCTGTCTGATTGCTGCATTCGGCAGTATTATGATGGGACTGTTTGCTAACCTGCCAGTTGCATTGGCACCCGCTATGGGCCTGAATGCGTTCTTCGCTTTTGTGGTTGTGCAGGCGATGGGCTTGCCGTGGCAAGTCGGGATGGGCGCAATCTTCTGGGGCGCGATTGGTCTACTGTTACTGACGATTTTCCGCGTTCGCTACTGGATGATAGCCAACATTCCGGTAAGTCTACGTGTGGGCATCACCAGTGGTATCGGTCTGTTTATTGGCATGATGGGGCTGAAAAACGCAGGTGTGATTGTCGCTAACCCGGAAACGCTGGTGAGCATCGGTAACCTGACTTCTCACAGCGTGCTGCTGGGGATCCTCGGCTTCTTCATCATCGCCATTCTGGCCTCGCGCAATATTCACGCGGCGGTGCTGGTTTCCATCGTGGTGACAACGCTGCTGGGCTGGATGCTGGGTGATGTCCACTACAACGGCATCGTTTCTGCGCCGCCGAGCGTAATGACTGTCGTGGGTCATGTAGATTTAGCCGGGTCGTTTAACCTCGGGCTGGCAGGGGTGATTTTCTCTTTCATGCTGGTCAACTTGTTTGACTCCTCCGGTACGCTGATTGGCGTGACCGATAAAGCAGGTCTGGCTGATGATAAAGGTAAATTCCCGCGCATGAAGCAGGCGCTGTATGTCGACAGCATCTCTTCGGTGACCGGTTCGTTTATCGGTACTTCTTCTGTTACGGCGTATATTGAATCTTCTTCCGGCGTTTCCGTTGGCGGTCGTACCGGTCTGACGGCAGTGGTTGTTGGTCTGCTGTTCCTGCTGGTTATCTTCCTGTCGCCGCTGGCAGGGATGGTGCCAGGCTACGCTGCAGCTGGTGCGCTGATTTACGTTGGCGTGTTGATGACCTCAAGTCTTGCTCGCGTGAACTGGCAGGATCTTACTGAATCTGTTCCGGCGTTTATTACCGCTGTGATGATGCCGTTCAGCTTCTCGATTACTGAAGGTATCGCGCTGGGCTTTATCTCCTACTGCGTGATGAAGATTGGTACCGGACGTCTGCGTGACCTTAGCCCGTGCGTAATCATCGTTGCGCTGCTGTTTATCCTGAAGATTGTGTTTATCGACGCTCACTAAAATCGATAGCGCGTTAAAAACCCGCCATGCATGATTGCTGGCGGGTTTTTTATTTAGATCTTAACTCGCTGAATAAACTCACCAAATGCGGTCAATTGCCCGGTCAGGTGGTCCAGCGTACCCTGATCAATCACTTCTCCTGTTTGCGGATCAACTTTGTTCTGAATCACGCCGCCCATAAATTCCGGCTTGTTCATCACCATTGCATCGAGGAAAACCAGAATCTGGCGCAGGTGATACTGACAGCGCGCGCCGCCAATCACGCCCATTGAGCTGGTCTGAATCAATACCGGTTTACCAGCCAGCGGTTGATCCGGCAGGCGGGAAAGCCAGTCGATGGCATTTTTCAGCCCACCCGGTACCGAGTAGTTATATTCCGGCGTGACGATCACCACACCGTCAGCCTGACGGATCTGTTCCGCCAGAGCTTCAACCGTTGCTGGAAAACCGTCTTCCTGCTGTACGTCAGCGTCATACAGGGGAATGTCGGCAATGGAAGGTAACGCATTGACTTCCATGCTCGCCGGAGCAATTTTCGGCAGGGTACGTGCAACCATGCCATTAAATGAGCCTTTGCGCAGGCTCCCCAGTAACGTAACCACCTGCAATTTTTCAGACATGATGACTCCTGTGGTTGTCTATCAATATGGCGAAAAAGCCTTCACGGTAGAGAGCTGGGCAAAACGCATCATCCGGCTGGTAGGATTGTTGGCGCGGCTGTGAATATCGGGCAGGCTTTTCCAGCCGTGTTTGCCATCTAACTCCCAGACACTGAGCTTTTCAATCGTGGGCGTGACCGACACGGACCACACCAGCACGTCCTCCGCGTCGCATAACGCTTCTACATGATTTACATGAGCACATTTCAGGCGTCCGGCAATGGGCAGTAGTTGCAGATCGCGCGGATCGTCATTCAAAACATCACCGGTTAGTTTTAGCACGCTTCGGCGCAGCGTGATGAGCTGCGCCCGCGCTTCGTTAGGATCGTTTTGTTTACTGATCCATAGCGATTCATTGCTGGAAAAGGTGTGGTTATCGGGCGCGTGTGGGCTATGAAACCCGCGCGTCGCACGCTGCAGTTCCATATCGAGGCCACATTCACCTTCGGTTGTTAACGCCACGCCGACCATATTCCCGGCATAGGAAATAGAAAACGAAGGCAAATTTTTATCGCTGAAAACCGGTTTTCCTTTCGGCAGGGTGACGATTTCCGGCAATTCGCCAATGCCATACAGCATGAACATCAGTTCTGCGAGTAAACCTCTGGACGCCAGAAAACGGCTTTGACGATGAGGGGGAATGTTTCGGGCTTCTTGATGACACTGGGAGGGGAGACGAACAGAAATCAGATGTCCTTCCGTTAAAATCCCTCGGGCAAAGTGAGTCGCCATTTTTCGCTCCATGCTTAATGGTCCATTATGAATACAAGAGTAATCATTTACTGGAATGATGGACAGACTAAAGCGACTAAAAGTTCGATTCAGATAAGTTTATTACAACTTTTTTACATTTCATTGTGAAATTGGGTCGCGTTTCATACGATTCGGTTATGCCATCGACGCGTAAAGATTTTTAATGGTTTCCCGTAACCAGACGATCTTCGGATTACGGCTGTTCCGTTTATGCCACAGAAGGGTAAAAGGGACTTCCAGCTTTTTTTGCTGGATTTCATCAAATGGGAGAGGAAGAGCAACTAACGGCAGTTGATGGAGTTGATTGTAGTACTGACAGTAGCGCGGCGCGGTCGCCAGTAGTAGATTGTCGGGTTGCGCTGCCATAAACAGTGACTGCTCGAATTCCGGCAGGCTCATTGCAATAGTACGTTCGCGCCCCAGCTCCTGTAACACATTGTCCAGCGCCCAGGTATCGCTCTGTTCCCAGCAAATGCTGATATGCGGATAACGTAAAAAGGTGTCCAGATTCCATGCTTCATGCAGTGCCGGATGATCTTTGCGTAACCAGACGCAGGGCACATCACTAAACAGCACTTCATAATCAATGGCTAACGGTAGCGAGCTTAACAGCTCCCGCGAACGGGGATGACTTTCGCGACCGGAAAAACCAATATCCACTTCACCACGAGTAATGGCATCTAAGGAATCGTAATCCCAGTTACGTAATTTGATGGTCGCCTGCGGGTAACGTTGGTAGATCCGTTTCGACAGCGCATTAAGCATGATCATCATTAGCGGTGATTCTGCTGCCAGCTCAAACTTCAGGCCGCGCGGTGTCTGGTGGTGCGGTTTATCCAGCAGCAGGTTGCTCATTTGCATCCACTCCGCCAGATTTTGCTCCATGCTGACCATTAGCGGTGTGGGCGACAGCCCCAGCGGTGAGTTCACAAAGAGCGGGTCGTCAAACCACGCTCTTAACTTTGCCAGCGACTTACTCACCGCCGAAGGGGTCACGTTCATCCGCTTCGCCGCTTTGGTCACGCTACGCTCCTGCATCAGCAGTTGCAGACAGAGCAGCAGATTGAGATCAAGCGTGGTGATGGATTTCTTCATGAGCGGCAACCGGGCGTCCAGGCGCGACGAACATAATCAGCAACAGGCTCACTATGCTACAGGCAATCAGAATCCCGATCAGCATATTCCATGCGCCGATACCAACCACCGCCGCCAGCCAAATCCACAGTGACGAACCGCAAACTTGCGCAATACCTAAGGTCGAGCTGGCTACGCCCGCGCGTAATGAAAACGGCCCTAACGCCTGACTCATCGCTACGCCAAAACCTACCGAGAAACCGGCGCAAATCAGCGTGATACCAAACAGCGAAACCGCATGGGAAGGTGAAACGGCAAGGGTGATCCCCGCCGCCAGGAATAACACCTGTGAGGTGATCATCAACGTACGTGGCTTAAAAATTCCCAGCGCAAACGGCGTGGAGAATGAAACGGTCATGCTGACGCCAGCGGTCAACGCCATAATGGTGGCGTATTCTCCGCGCTCAAAACCCATGATTTCCATCAGCAATACTGGCGACGTGTTGACGAAGGTGAGGATCACCGAAACGCTGAGGGTGGTGATAACAACACGGCTGAGGAAAAACCGGTTAAGCAGTGACTCGCTATTTTCTCGTGGTTTGTCAGAAGCTGCGGGGGCCGCAGGGCGCGTTTCTTTTAAAATAAACAAAGACAACATCAGTACCGCGATGCCCATCGTTGCCATCGTCCAGAACAGACTCTGCCAAGGGAATTTAAGCATAATCAGGTGTCCGAGCACCGGCGCTAACACCGGAATGATGCAGGTAATGCCGTTGAGTAGCGACAGTACCTTTGCCCGACGTCGATCATCCAGTGTGTCGCGTAAAATGGCGAACGCCACCACGTAACAACAGCCCGCGCCCAGCCCCTGTAGAAAGCGCCCTGCAAGAAATAACGTGCTGGTTTCAGCCAGTGAACAGAACACCGAGGCGATAATAAATAGCGCCGCGCCGGGTATGGCGACAGGCTTTCTCCCTGAACGATCGGCCACTTTACCGGCAAATAACATCGCAGCTGCCATGCCCGCCAGATAAACGGAGAACGCAATATGCAACTGCGCTTCGCTGGCATTGAGATCGGCAGCGATGCGCGGTAAACCAACGAGGTACATATCAATCCCGGCGGGATAAAGTAAAACCAGGGCAAAACTACAAATCAAAAAGCGGGACATGGGCTAAAGCGTCCTGATAGCAAGGTGACGCAAAGCATACGTGGTGAAGGAGAATCAGGCGAGTTGCCATTTGGACATAAGTGATTTCCTGACAGGCAAGAAGCCAGCGAAATGGCTGGCTTCTTGAAGGGATCAGCCAAATTTAGGTAACACGTTAAAGACGTTACCGAACCAGCATAAAATTACGGTTATACCAAAGAGAATGACAATCGCCGGAATAAGATTGCCGCCCCAGACCGTGAACATCTGATTGGGAAACTTCTTGCGAGCTTTGATTGCCAGCACTGCGGGAATAATGACCGCCCAGATGGTGGCGCACAGTCCGGCACCGCCGATCCCGTAAATAAAGCCGTTCGGGAAGATCAGATACAACAACGCGGGTGGCAGGAAGGTTAACAGCACGGTTTTGAAACGCCCGCCGTGGGAGTTATCAATCTTAAACAGATCCGCCAGATAATCGAACAATCCCAGCGTGACACCAAAGAACGAACTGGCAACAGCTAAGTTGGAGAACACCAGCAGGCAAAACTCGATAATCCCATGCTGTTTGGTGCCGAGGAACGATTTCACCAGCGAATCAACGTTGCCGCCTGAGGAGATTATCGCCTTAAAGCTTTCGCGCGGAATATTCCCCATCGTGCAATAGAGCCAGAAGAGATAAATCACCAGCGCCAGCAGCGAACCAAAGACCACGCTTTTGATTAACTTATCTTTGCGTTTGCCATAGCAAATAATCAGGCTGGGAATATTGCCGTGGAAACCAAATGACGCCAGACACACCGGCAAAGCCATAAAGATATACGGGAAGTAAGACGTTCCCGCAGTGGTGCTGGTGGCATCGCGCAGAATGGAGTAATCGACCTGGAAGAAGAAAGAACCAAACACGATCACAAAGGAGATAATCTTCAGCCCGAGGAACAATGAGGTAATACGACTGGCGGCTAACGAGCTTATCCACAATACGCTGGCAACGAAAATGGCTGTGCAGATCCCGACAATACGCGGATTAGCGTGATAGCCCAAATTCATTGATATCGTTTCACTAATGATCGCACCATTAGCAGAGATATAGGCATAAGTGAGGATATAGAGAACGAAGGCAACGGTAATACCGCTGATAATGTTCTAGGTGTTACCGATTAAATCTTTGGTGATGGTGTTAAAACTGGAGCCGACAGGATAATTTAAATTTGCTTCTAATAACAATAACCCGGAATGAAGCATTGAAAACCAGGCAATGATAAGGATAAAGGCACCCCAGAAAAACCAGGCACCGGCAAGATCAACAGGTAAAGCAAACATACCTCCACCAATTACTGTACCTGCTATAACCATAACACCCCAAAATGCAGAGTGCTTTTTTTCAGCTTGATCAGTCATGATGCCACCTTTAGAGGAAGGCTATTTTTGTTATTGAGGATGTAGGGTAAGAGAGTGGCTAACATCCTTATAGCCACTCTGTAGTATTAATTAAACTTCTTTCAGTTTTGCGGTGAAGTGACGCAATACTTTCGGTTCGTAGGTAAAGGTTAACCCTTTAATATTCGCCGCGTTCTCTTTCACATGTTTGAAGGCTTCAATAATGAAGTCCATATGTGTTTGAGTATATGTTGCGCGCGGAATGGTTAAACGCAGCAGTTCAGCCGGGCATGGCAGTTGTTTACCGGTTTTCGGATCGCGGCCTAACAGGAAAGAGCCAATTTCTACCGCACGGATACCGGCGACTTTATACAGCTCGCAGGCCAGCGCCTGTGCCGGGAACTGATCTGCCGGGATATGCGGCAGCAGTTTACCGGCATCAACGAATGCAGCGTGACCGCCCGCCTGCTGGCAGACAACGCCAATCTCTTCCAGACCATCGACCAGATACTGCACCTGCGCGATACGATAAGCCAGCCAGTCCAGATTCATGCCGTCATACAGACCTACCGCCAGACGCTCCATCGCGCCGCCTTCCAGGCCGCCATATGTCGGGAAGCCTTCCTGTACCACGCAAAGGGTTCTGCACTCGGTGTACACATCAAAGAAGCTGTCGTCTTTCACGCACAGCAGGCCGCCCATCGGCACCATTGCATCTTTCTTGGCGGACATCGCCAGCATATCGGCATATTTGTAGGTTTCGCGGGTGATCTGCTCGATGGTCCAGTCTTTGTATTCTGCTTCACGCTGCTTGATGAAATAGGCGTTTTCGGCAAAGCGTGCGGAGTCCATGACCACCGGAATATCGTATTTCTTCGCGATGCTGTACATCGCTTTTAAGTTTGCCAGTGAAACCGGCTGACCACCTGCGGAGTTACTGGTGATGGTTGCAACGATATACGGCACGTTATTCGGGCCAACTTCTTCAATACCGCGTTCTAATCCCTCAAGGTCAAAGTTGCCTTTAAAGTCGTAACGCACGCCAGTATCGAAGGCTTCTTTGATATAGACGTTACGCACGGTACAGCCGTTAATCTGGCTATGGCCCTGCGTGGTATCAAAGAAATAGTTAGAGAACGCCACCATTTTGCTGCGATCCAGGCCTTTTTCCTGCTCGCGTTTTTTAATCAGTACCGGAATATAGATTTGTTCTGCGCCACGGCCCTGGTGAGTCGGAATGGTGTATTGATAACCAAAGATATTTTTCACTGACTCGGCTAACGCATAGTAGCTGCGGCTGCCGCTGTAGGCTTCGTCGCCGCGCATCATCGCGGCCTGCATGCTCTGCGTCACCGCCCCGGTGCCGCTGTCGGTCAGTAAATCGATAAACACATCTTCGCTATCCAGCAGGAACGGGTTCATACCGGATTTAATAATTGCCTCTTCACGGTAAGCGCGAGTCGTACGTTTTACTGGCTCAATAACACGAATGCGGAATGGTTCAGGGAGATGTTTAAAGTTTTCCATTACATAATCCTTCATTTATTTTAATTACAGTGATCCCTGTGAATATTACATCTGCAATATCCATTAATTCGCCAGATATATATGCAAGCACCATCATTTACTAAAACAAGTAAATAAATGAGAGATGAGCTTTGCAAAAGGCAAAATTAAGATATAGCAAACAAATAGATCACATTGAATCTAATCGGTTTGGCTCTGGTGATGGCTACAGAAGGGCAAATCAAGGGCGGTGATCGACAATCTTGTTGTCAATATTGAACCATTTTGAGGTCACACATATATGTAAGATATTCATAATGCACTTATCCTCGAAAGACACGAGGCTACAGTATAATACTCAAGAAATTTGTCTATTCTGAAATTGATTAAATGTGAATCGAATCACAATCGTTCGGGGAGCAATATTAAATGCTTTTTTTAAGATTATAAATTACGTAAGAATTTTAATGTTTAAAAAAAGGGTTGAGGCATAACAGGAGTGCTAACAATGAAGCGAAGCCGCATCTGACAGTCAGAATACGGCTTCGTAAGCGCAGTTACTTACCAATACAGAAGCTGGAGAAAATCCGCCCAAGCAGGTCGTCTGAAGTAAACTCCCCGGTGATTTCGCTTAAGTTCTGCTGCGCCAGGCGCAACTCTTCCGCCAGCAGTTCACCCGCCCAGGCACCCAACAGTTGCGCTTTACCTTGCTGCAAATGCTCTGCCGCCTGTTCCAGCGCCTGTAGGTGACGACGACGCGCCAGGAAGCCGCCTTCCATATTGGTGTCAAAGCCCATGCTCTGTTTGAGATGGTTACGCAGCACATCCACGCCTTCGCCAGTCCGCGCCGAAAGACGAATTAACGCATGACCGTTCACTTCGCTCATCCCCAACGTTTCGCCGGTGATATCGGCTTTATTGCGCACCACGGTGATCGGCAGTTTCGCTGGCAGACGGGCGATAAATTCCGGCCAGATCTCTGCCGGATCAACGGCGTCTGTCGTGGTGCCATCGACCATAAACAGCACGCGGTCGGCCTGTTCAATTTCCTGCCACGCGCGCTCGATACCAATACGTTCCACTTCGTCACTGGCTTCACGTAGCCCGGCGGTATCGATGATATGCAGCGGCATTCCGTCAATGTGGATATGCTCACGCAGCACGTCACGCGTGGTTCCGGCGATATCGGTTACGATTGCCGCTTCACGGCCCGCCAGCGCGTTTAACAGGCTCGATTTACCGGCGTTAGGACGTCCGGCAATCACCACTTTCATCCCTTCGCGCAACAAACTACCCTGACGTGCTTCAGCACGCACTGCATCAAGATCGGCAATAACGTCATTGAGCTGGGCTTCAATTTTGCCGTCGGAGAGGAAATCGATCTCTTCATCCGGGAAATCAATTGCCGCTTCGACGTAAATGCGCAAGTGGGTGAGGGCTTCCACCAGATGGTTGACCCGTGCGGAGAATGCGCCTTGCAGCGAGTTTAGCGCCGAACGGGCCGCCTGTTCCGAGCTGGCGTCGATAAGATCAGCAATCGCTTCGGCCTGGGCTAAGTCGAGTTTATCGTTCAGAAATGCGCGTTCGGAAAACTCACCAGGGCGGGCAATCCGCAGGCCGGGAATGGTCAGAATGCGTTTTAACAGCAGGTCGAGGATCACCGGACCGCCATGACCTTGCAGTTCCAGCACATCTTCGCCGGTGAACGAGTTCGGGCCAGGGAACCATAGCGCAATCCCCTGATCGAGCACGCTGCCGTCGGCGTCTTTAAACGGAAGATAATCGGCGTAGCGCGGCTTTGGCAGTTTACCCAGCACGGTTTCGGCAACCTCACGGGCTTTGAGGCCGGAGATGCGCAGGATGCCAACGCCGCCACGTCCCGGAGGCGTGGCCTGGGCTACGATAGTGTCATTATCGCTCATGATGTTCCTGTTGCTTTGTGTGGCGGATGCGCGGTGCTTATCCGCCCTACGAAAAGAAAAAAGGCGGTCAACTGACCGCCCTTATTTTAGCGAAAACTCACCGAATCAGGATTTTTTCTTCTCGCGGCTATGCAGGCCACGTTTTTCCAGACCACGGTAAATCAGCTGCTGCTGAATAATGGTTACCAGGTTGCTGACGATATAGTACAGCACCAGACCTGACGGGAACCACAGGAAGAACACGGTGAAGATGACCGGCATAAAGGTCATGATCTTCTGCTGCATCGGGTCGGTCACGGTGGTCGGCGACATCTTCTGAATGAAGAACATCGTTACGCCCATCAGGATCGGCAGGATGTAGTACGGGTCCTGTGCAGACAGGTCGTGGATCCACAGTGCAAACGGTGCCTGACGCAGTTCAACGGAACCCATCAGCATGTAGTACAACGCCAGGAAGATTGGCATCTGGATCAGCAGCGGGAAGCAGCCGCCCAGCGGGTTAACCTTCTCAGCTTTGTACAGCGCCATCATTTCCTGACTGATACGCTGTTTGTCATCGCCCAGACGCTCACGCATAGCCTGAATCTTCGGCTGCAGCATACGCATCTTCGCCATGGAGGTGTACTGCGCTTTGGTCAGCGGGTACATGATGCCACGAACGATAAAGGTGATGATGATAATGGAGAAGCCCCAGTTACCCACAAAGCTATGGATCCATTTCAGCAGTTTGAACAGCGGCTGAGAAATGAACCACAACCAACCGTAATCAACGGTCAGATCCAGGTGCGGAGCAACAGCTGCCATTTTGTCCTGGATTTCCGGGCCAACCCACAGGGTGCTGTTCATCGCGCCAGTCTGACCAGGCTGAACCAGTACCGGCTGAGATTTATAGCCGATAGCGGCGATGCCGTTACCCAGATTAGCGGTATAGAAGTTGTTGGTACCGTCGTTATGCGGGATCCACGCCGTCGCGAAATACTGTTGCAGCATCGCCACCCAACCACCTTTCGAAGAGATGTTCAGGTTTTCGTTATCGGCAATGGTATCGAACTTGTATTTCTCGTACTTCTCGTCAGGCGTGGAGTACGCCGCGCCACGGAAGGTGTGCAGTGCGAAGTTGCTGCTTCCGGTATCGAGATGCGGTGGCAGAGTGATGGATTGCTTCAACTGACCAAAGGTGGAGATTTCCAGCGGTTTCTCGCCAGCGTTCTGCACGTTGTAGTTGACGTTGACAGCGTAATCACCACGTTTCAGGACAAACGTTTTGGTAAACGTGTTGCCTGCCGCGTCGGTATACGTCATCGGCACCTGCAGTTCGTTTTGACCTTCAGCCAGCACATAAGCGTCCTTTTCAACGTTATACAGCGGACGCGGGCCGTTAGCCGGGTTATCCGGGCCATCACGACCGGTCAGACCGCTCTGTGCCTGATAAATAAACTGCGGTGAAGTTTCCAGCAACTGGAACGGCTGGGTAGAGTTCAGCTCTTTCGGGTAAGCAGGCAGCAGAGCTTGCTCAACATCACCACCACGGGTGTTGATGGTCAGATCAAGCACGTCGGTCTTAACCGAGATCAGTTTCCCCTGGCCACTGGCCGGTACGCCCTGGTCGGCGGCGCTACCCGCTGCGGTGGTCGTTGTCTGCGTGGTCTGTTGGGCCTGAGGTTGCGGGTTTTTATCCTGCTCCCAGGCTTGCCAGATCATGAAAGACACGAACAGCAAAGCGATGACTAAAAGATTGCGTTGCGAATCCATCGTTAGTGTTCTCTGGTATCAAATGGTCCGGGCGGGACGGGATCGTCACCACCAGGGTGTAAAGGGTGGCATTTTAATACGCGTTTCACCGTCAACCAACTGCCTTTTATCACTCCAAACCTGCGCAATGCCTCAATTCCGTAGCTTGAACAGGTTGGAGTGAAACGACAATGCGGCCCGAGTAGCGGACTAATCAGGCGTTGATAGACCCGAATGAGGGCTATCAGGACCCGCGAGCCAGGCGACAGTGGCGGCGCCATAATTTTTCCAACGCTTCCGAGAGAGCACGGTTATCGAGGTCGGCAACCCCTTTTTTCGCCACCACCACGAAATCCATAGCCGGGAGTTCATGTTGGCGCAGACGGAAGCTTTCACGCGTCAGACGTTTAATCCGATTGCGTTCATGGGCGCGTCGAACGTTTTTCTTGGCGACTGTAAGACCGATACGGGGATGCCCCAGCGAATTCAGGCGGCCGAGAATGGTAATTTGCGGCGTGCCAGCCCGTTGTGGCTGCTGGAAGACGAATGTGAATTGACTGGGAGTTAACAAGCGTAACTCCCTGGGAAATGCGAGCTTAACCACTCAGGGGTTAGCTTTATTACTTAGAAACGGTCAGACGAGCGCGGCCTTTAGCACGACGACGTGCCAGAACCTGACGACCATTTTTAGTAGCCATACGAGCACGGAAGCCGTGAGAACGGTTGCGCTTCAGTACAGACGGTTGAAAAGTGCGTTTCATGGCGATTTCTACCTAAACTTGAATAAATTCAATGGCTTTATTGGATATCCGCCGAAAAATGAAACGATGGACACCGAAGCCATGGGTGATTAAAGAGGCCGGATTGTAATAATTGTACACTCCGGAGTCAATTCTCTTTCCTTATTTACCGCGCTTTTCCGCACCTTTTCGCGGGGAAAACGTACGGCCTCACACCAGTGAAAACCAGCATGGCGCGCCGGGTGGAGGATTATACGGGCTGACGGGTAAAGCGCAAGGATCGTCCTGGATCTTTATTAGATCGATTAAGCCAATTTTTGTCTATGGTCATTAAATTTTCCAATATGCGGCGTAAATCGTGCCCGGCCCGCGGCAGGATCGTTTACACTTAGCGAGTTCTGGAAAGTCCTGTGGATAAATCGGGAAAATCTGTGAGAAACAGAAGATCTCTTGCGCAGTTTAGGCTATGATCCGCGGTCCCGATCGTTTTGCAGGATCTTGATCGGGCATATAACCGCAGACAGCGGTTCGTGCGTCACCCTCATGCAGGGTCTTTTCGACGTACGTCAACAATCATGAATGTTTCAGCCTTAGTCATTATCGACTTTTGTTCGAGTGGAGTCCGCCGTGTCACTTTCGCTTTGGCAGCAGTGTCTTGCCCGATTGCAGGATGAGTTACCAGCCACAGAATTCAGTATGTGGATACGCCCATTGCAGGCGGAACTGAGCGATAACACGCTGGCCCTGTACGCGCCAAACCGTTTTGTCCTCGATTGGGTACGGGACAAGTACCTTAATAATATCAATGGACTGCTAACCAGTTTCTGCGGAGCGGATGCCCCACAGCTGCGTTTTGAAGTCGGCACCAAACCGGTGACGCAAACGCCACAAGCGGCAGTGACGAGCAACGTCGCGGCCCCTGCACAGGTGGCGCAAACGCAGCCGCAACGTGCTGCGCCTTCTACGCGCTCGGGTTGGGATAACGTCCCGGCTCCGGCAGAACCGACCTATCGTTCTAACGTAAACGTCAAACACACGTTTGATAACTTCGTTGAAGGTAAATCTAACCAACTGGCGCGCGCGGCGGCTCGCCAGGTGGCAGATAACCCTGGCGGTGCTTATAACCCGTTGTTCCTTTATGGCGGCACGGGTTTGGGTAAAACTCACCTGCTGCATGCGGTGGGTAACGGCATTATGGCGCGCAAGCCGAATGCCAAAGTGGTTTATATGCACTCCGAGCGCTTTGTTCAGGACATGGTTAAAGCCCTGCAAAACAACGCGATCGAAGAGTTTAAACGCTACTACCGTTCCGTAGATGCACTGCTGATCGACGATATTCAGTTTTTTGCTAATAAAGAACGATCTCAGGAAGAGTTTTTCCACACCTTCAACGCCCTGCTGGAAGGTAATCAACAGATCATTCTCACCTCCGATCGCTATCCGAAAGAGATCAACGGCGTTGAGGATCGTTTGAAATCCCGCTTCGGCTGGGGACTGACTGTGGCGATCGAACCGCCAGAGCTGGAAACCCGCGTGGCGATCCTGATGAAAAAGGCCGACGAAAACGACATTCGTTTGCCGGGCGAAGTGGCGTTCTTTATCGCCAAGCGTCTACGATCTAACGTACGTGAGCTGGAAGGCGCGCTGAACCGCGTTATTGCTAACGCCAACTTTACCGGACGTGCGATCACCATCGACTTCGTGCGTGAGGCGCTGCGCGACTTGCTGGCATTGCAGGAAAAACTGGTCACCATCGACAATATTCAGAAGACGGTGGCGGAGTACTACAAGATCAAAGTCGCGGATCTCCTTTCCAAGCGTCGATCCCGCTCGGTGGCGCGTCCGCGCCAGATGGCGATGGCGCTGGCAAAAGAACTGACTAACCACAGTCTGCCGGAGATTGGCGATGCGTTTGGTGGCCGTGACCACACGACGGTGCTTCATGCCTGCCGTAAGATCGAGCAGCTGCGTGAAGAGAGCCACGATATCAAAGAAGATTTTTCCAATTTAATCAGAACATTGTCATCGTAAACCTATGAAATTTACCGTAGAACGTGAGCATTTATTAAAACCGCTACAACAGGTGAGCGGGCCGTTAGGTGGTCGTCCTACGCTACCGATTCTCGGTAATCTGCTGTTACAGGTTGCTGACGGTACGTTGTCGCTGACCGGTACTGATCTCGAGATGGAAATGGTGGCACGCGTTGCGCTGGTTCAGCCACACGAACCAGGGGCGACGACCGTTCCAGCGCGCAAATTCTTTGATATCTGCCGTGGTCTGCCTGAAGGCGCAGAAATTGCCGTGCAGCTGGAAGGTGAGCGGATGCTGGTGCGCTCCGGGCGTAGCCGTTTTTCGCTGTCTACCCTGCCAGCGGCGGATTTCCCGAATCTTGATGACTGGCAGAGCGAAGTCGAATTTACCCTGCCGCAGGCGACGATGAAGCGTCTGATTGAAGCGACCCAGTTTTCTATGGCGCATCAGGACGTTCGCTATTACTTAAACGGTATGCTGTTCGAAACTGAAGGTGAAGAACTGCGCACCGTGGCGACCGATGGTCACCGTCTGGCGGTCTGTTCAATGCCAATTGGTCAATCTTTGCCAAGCCATTCGGTGATCGTGCCGCGTAAAGGCGTGATTGAACTGATGCGTATGCTCGACGGCGGCGACAATCCGCTGCGCGTGCAGATTGGCAGCAACAACATTCGCGCCCACGTTGGCGACTTTATCTTCACCTCGAAACTGGTGGATGGTCGCTTCCCGGATTACCGTCGTGTTCTGCCGAAGAATCCGGACAAACATCTCGAAGCAGGGTGCGATCTGCTCAAGCAGGCGTTTGCCCGTGCGGCGATCCTCTCTAACGAGAAATTCCGCGGCGTGCGTCTGTATGTCAGCGAAAATCAGCTGAAAATCACCGCCAATAACCCGGAACAGGAAGAAGCGGAAGAGATCCTCGACGTTACCTATAGCGGTGCGGAGATGGAAATCGGCTTCAATGTCAGCTATGTGCTGGATGTTCTGAACGCGCTGAAATGCGAAAACGTCCGCATGATGCTGACCGATTCGGTTTCCAGCGTGCAGATTGAAGATGCCGCATCACAGTCGGCTGCCTATGTTGTCATGCCAATGAGACTGTAATGTCCCTCACCCGCTTGTTGATCCGCGATTTCCGCAATATCGAAACCGCGGATCTCGCTTTATCTCCCGGCTTTAACTTTCTGGTAGGTGCCAACGGTAGTGGCAAAACCAGCGTGCTGGAAGCCATCTATACGCTCGGCCATGGTCGGGCGTTTCGCAGTTTGCAGATTGGTCGCGTCATTCGCCACGAGCAGGAGGCGTTTGTTCTCCACGGGCGATTACAGGGCGAAGAGCGCGAGACAGCGATTGGCTTAACCAAAGACAAACAGGGCGACAGCAAAGTCCGCATCGACGGTACAGACGGGCATAAGGTCGCGGAACTGGCGCACCTGATGCCAATGCAGCTGATAACGCCAGAAGGGTTTACTTTACTCAACGGCGGCCCCAAATACAGAAGAGCATTCCTCGACTGGGGATGCTTTCACAACGAACCCGGATTTTTCACCGCCTGGAGCAATCTCAAGCGATTGCTCAAGCAGCGCAATGCGGCGCTGCGCCAGGTGACTCGTTACGAACAGCTACGCCCGTGGGATAAAGAACTGATCCCGCTGGCGGAGCAAATCAGCACCTGGCGCGCGGAGTATAGCGCCGGTATCGCAGCCGATATGGCTGATACCTGTAAGCAATTTCTCCCTGAGTTTTCTCTGACTTTCTCTTTCCAGCGCGGCTGGGAGAAAGAGACAGAGTACGCTGAGGTGCTGGAACGTAATTTTGAACGCGATCGCCAGCTAACCTACACCGCGCACGGCCCGCATAAAGCGGACTTACGCATTCGCGCCGACGGTGCGCCGGTGGAAGATACCTTATCGCGTGGGCAGCTTAAGCTGTTGATGTGCGCCTTACGTCTGGCGCAAGGAGAGTTCCTCACCCGTGAAAGCGGGCGGCGGTGTCTCTACCTGATAGATGATTTTGCCTCTGAGCTTGATGATGAGCGTCGCGGGCTGCTTGCCAGCCGCTTAAAAGCGACGCAATCACAGGTCTTTGTCAGCGCGATCAGTGCTGAACACGTTATAGACATGTCGGACGAAAATTCGAAGATGTTTACCGTGGAAAAGGGTAAAATAACGGATTAACCCAAGTATAAATGAGCGAGAAACGTTGATGTCGAATTCTTATGACTCCTCCAGTATCAAAGTCCTGAAAGGGCTGGATGCGGTGCGTAAGCGCCCGGGTATGTATATCGGCGACACGGATGACGGCACCGGTCTGCACCACATGGTATTCGAGGTGGTAGATAACGCTATCGACGAAGCGCTCGCGGGTCACTGTAAAGAAATTATCGTCACCATTCACGCCGATAACTCTGTCTCTGTACAGGATGACGGGCGCGGCATTCCGACCGGTATTCACCCGGAAGAGGGCGTATCGGCGGCGGAAGTGATCATGACCGTTCTGCACGCAGGCGGTAAATTTGACGATAACTCCTATAAAGTGTCCGGCGGTCTGCACGGCGTTGGTGTTTCGGTAGTAAACGCCCTGTCGCAAAAACTGGAGCTGGTTATCCAGCGCGAGGGTAAAATTCACCGTCAGATCTACGAACACGGTGTACCGCAGGCCCCGCTGGCGGTTACCGGCGAGACTGAAAAAACCGGCACCATGGTGCGTTTCTGGCCAAGCCTTGAAACCTTCACCAATGTGACCGAGTTCGAATATGACATTCTGGCGAAACGTCTGCGTGAGTTGTCGTTCCTCAACTCCGGCGTTTCCATTCGTCTGCGCGATAAGCGCGACGGCAAAGAAGACCACTTCCACTATGAAGGCGGCATCAAGGCGTTCGTTGAATATCTGAACAAGAACAAAACGCCGATCCACCCGAATATCTTCTACTTCTCCACTGAAAAAGACGGTATTGGCGTCGAAGTGGCGTTGCAGTGGAACGATGGCTTCCAGGAAAACATCTACTGCTTTACCAACAACATTCCGCAGCGTGACGGCGGTACTCACCTGGCAGGCTTCCGTGCGGCGATGACCCGTACCCTGAACGCCTACATGGACAAAGAAGGCTACAGCAAAAAAGCCAAAGTCAGCGCCACCGGTGACGATGCGCGTGAAGGCCTGATTGCGGTCGTTTCCGTGAAAGTGCCGGACCCGAAATTCTCCTCCCAGACCAAAGACAAACTGGTTTCTTCTGAGGTGAAATCGGCGGTTGAACAGCAGATGAACGAACTGCTGGCGGAATACCTGCTGGAAAACCCAACCGACGCGAAAATCGTGGTTGGCAAAATTATCGATGCTGCCCGTGCCCGTGAAGCTGCGCGTCGCGCGCGTGAAATGACCCGCCGTAAAGGTGCGCTCGACTTAGCGGGCCTGCCGGGCAAACTGGCAGACTGCCAGGAACGCGATCCGGCGCTCTCTGAACTGTACCTGGTGGAAGGGGACTCCGCGGGCGGCTCTGCGAAGCAGGGGCGTAACCGCAAGAACCAGGCGATTCTGCCGCTGAAGGGTAAAATCCTCAACGTTGAGAAAGCGCGCTTCGATAAGATGCTCTCTTCTCAGGAAGTGGCGACGCTGATCACCGCGCTTGGCTGTGGTATCGGTCGTGACGAGTACAACCCGGACAAACTGCGTTATCACAACATCATCATCATGACCGATGCGGACGTCGACGGCTCGCACATTCGTACGCTGCTGTTGACCTTCTTCTATCGTCAGATGCCGGAAATCGTTGAACGCGGTCACGTCTACATCGCTCAGCCGCCGCTGTACAAAGTGAAGAAAGGCAAGCAGGAACAGTACATTAAAGACGACGAAGCGATGGATCAGTACCAGATCTCTATCGCGCTGGATGGCGCAACGCTGCACACCAACGCCAGTGCACCGGCGCTGGCTGGCGAAGCGTTAGAGAAACTGGTGTCTGAGTACAACGCGACGCAGAAAATGATCAACCGCATGGAGCGTCGTTATCCGAAAGCAATGCTGAAAGAGCTTATCTATCAGCCGACGTTGACGGAAACCGACCTTTCTGACGAGCAAACCGTTACCCGCTGGGTGAACGCGCTGGTCAGCGAACTGAACGATAAAGAACAGCACGGCAGCCAGTGGAAGTTTGATGTCCATACCAATGCCGAACAAAACCTGTTCGAGCCGATTGTTCGCGTGCGTACCCACGGTGTGGATACTGACTATCCGCTGGATCACGAATTTATCACCGGCGGCGAATATCGTCGTATCTGCACGCTGGGTGAGAAACTGCGTGGCTTGCTGGAAGAAGATGCATTTATCGAACGTGGCGAACGTCGTCAGCCGGTAGCCAGCTTCGAGCAGGCGCTGGACTGGCTGGTGAAAGAGTCCCGTCGCGGCCTCTCCATCCAGCGTTATAAAGGTCTGGGCGAGATGAACCCGGAACAGCTGTGGGAAACCACCATGGATCCGGAAAGCCGTCGTATGCTGCGCGTTACCGTTAAAGATGCGATTGCTGCCGACCAGTTGTTCACTACGCTTATGGGCGACGCCGTTGAACCGCGCCGTGCGTTTATCGAAGAGAACGCCCTGAAAGCGGCAAATATCGATATTTAATGGCTTTTTGTTGCTGATAAAATGACTTAGTCGTCAGTCCGGGCGGAGATCATCTCCGCCCTTTTTATTTCTGCAATCCGCAATTATCATCCCGCAGATCTATACTTTTTGGGTCAACACGTAACGCTTTACAGGTGATTATCATGGGGCTTTTTGATGACGTTGTCGGTGCCTTTCTGAAAGGCGATGCGGGGAAATATCAGGCCATTTTGAGCTGGGTTGAGGAGCAGGGCGGCATTCAGGTGCTGCTGGAAAAACTGCAAAGTGGCGGTTTAGGTGACATTCTCTCAACCTGGCTGAGTAATCAACAGGGCAACCAACCAGTTAGCGGCGAGCAACTGGAATCAGCGCTCGGCACAAATGCGGTGTCCGATCTCGGGCAAAAACTGGGCGTGGATACCAGTACAGCTTCCAGTTTACTGGCAGAACAATTGCCGAAGATTATTGATGCACTCTCACCGCAAGGTGAAGTGTCAGCACAAGCCAATAACGATCTGCTTTCCGCAGGCATGGAACTGCTGAAAGGGAAACTCTTCCGCTAAGCAAATGGGGAGCATGCAACCCGCATTGCATCCCCCTTTTCCCTCGGGTGTTGTACTGATTTTTGAGCGGAATCGCGTTAGCATGGGTCAGGAACCAATCTACCTGGGGAACTCATGGCTATCAAACTCATTGCTATCGATATGGATGGCACCCTTCTGCTGCCCGATCACACCATTTCACCCGCCGTTAAAAATGCGATTGCCGCAGCTCGCGCCCGTGGCGTGAATGTCGTGCTGACGACGGGTCGCCCTTATGCAGGTGTTCACAATTACCTGAAAGAGCTGCATATGGAACAGCCGGGCGACTACTGCATTACTTATAACGGCGCGCTGGTACAGAAGGCCGCTGATGGTAGCACCGTGGCGCAAACCGCTCTCAGCTATGACGACTACCGTTTCCTGGAAAAACTCTCTCGCGAAGTCGGTTCTCATTTCCACGCCCTGGACCGCACCACGCTGTACACCGCCAACCGAGATATCAGCTACTACACGGTGCATGAATCTTTCGTTGCCACCATTCCACTGGTGTTCTGCGAAGCGGAGAAAATGGACCCCAATACCCAGTTCCTGAAAGTGATGATGATTGATGAACCCGCCATCCTCGACCAGGCCATTGCGCGTATTCCGCAGGAAGTGAAAGAAAAATACACCGTGCTGAAAAGTGCGCCGTACTTCCTCGAAATCCTCGATAAACGCGTTAACAAAGGTACGGGTGTGAAATCACTGGCCGACGTGTTAGGTATTAAACCGGAAGAAATCATGGCGATTGGCGATCAGGAAAACGACATCGCAATGATTGAATACGCAGGTGTTGGTGTGGCAATGGATAACGCTATTCCTTCGGTGAAAGAAGTGGCGAACTTTGTCACCAAATCCAACCTGGAAGATGGCGTGGCGTTTGCTATTGAGAAGTATGTGCTGAATTAATCAGTGGGCGGGCAAACTGCATAAATGCGTTTGCCCGCAGCGATTAACAATTTCTGGTCGTGCATAAAATCAGGAACTGGAGTGGTGACGTTACTATATCCAGCGTAAGAGTGACTGGTAGCAGCGCATTAGCGAGGCCGCGCGGAACGCCATCAGTTGCTTTGTACTTATAAAATCCCACCGTAAAGGGTTGATGGAAAACCATCACGTTTGAGTAATCCGCTTTTTTATTTTTCTGGTGGATAGAGCCTTTCAGGCCGTCAAGTGCCCAGGTACAACGCTGGGTATTACAAATAAAACCATATTGTGTCGCCAGTGCTTTATCTTCCTCATTATCCCAGTCGTAATAGAGCGTTATTGAACCAGAAAAATTAGTATCACTGCTGCTTAAAATAAATTTCGCGTTATCAGAAACGGTGATTCTTTCACCATGGATTGCCGGATCGTTCAGCATTTTAACTACCTCATCGCCGCCGGTGGTCAACAGATAGTCCAATGATTCACCAACAAAAACATAGCCTTTCGTACCGTTACTATCTTCTGCCAGCGATAAACCCTTAATCGTGTCTGACCGCCATTGCTCGGCATGTGGACGGCTTGCAGTATTGGAAACCAATCCCCAGGTGATACATCCGGTCAACGCAAATGCCAAAGAACACAAACTGGCAGCCTTGAAAAATCCCTTAAGATTCAACTTCATGATTAATCCTTTAAACAAGAGTACTAAGCCGTTGAAAGCATACTCTTCTTTCCCCCCAGTTTAGCGCCTGATCTCCCTTTTCAGATTTTTGCCCGACGTAGAACATTTTCTTATGGATTGTTCTTTTTGTGATCTAAATTGTAGTACAACAATATAATTTTGTACTACATTACGCACACGGCAAACGCGAACGTCATCACGCTGGTACTACAAAGTTGCTGCGTTATGCATCGATCTGGGTAAAGTAGAGAAGAACATACAGAGCACAAGGACTCTCCATGACTCTCAATAAAACCGATCGCATTGTCATTACGCTGGGTAAACAGATCGTTCACGGCAAATACGTACCAGGCTCTCCACTTCCGGCTGAGGCGGAGCTCTGTGAAGAGTTTGCAACCTCGCGCAACATCATCCGTGAGGTGTTCCGTTCGCTGATGGCGAAGCGGCTGATTGAAATGAAACGTTATCGCGGGGCGTTTGTGGCACCGCGTAATCAGTGGAATTACCTCGATACTGACGTGCTGCAATGGGTGCTGGAAAACGACTACGACCCACGGCTTATCAGTGCAATGAGCGAAGTGCGAAATCTGGTGGAACCGGCGATTGCCCGTTGGGCGGCAGAGCGCGCGACTTCCAGCGATCTGGCGCAGATTGAATCAGCGCTGAACGAGATGATTGCCAACAATCAGGACCGCGAAGCGTTTAACGAAGCGGATATTCGCTACCACGAGGCGGTGCTGCAGTCGGTGCATAACCCGGTGTTACAGCAACTTAGCATTGCGATCAGTTCGCTGCAGCGGGCGGTTTTTGAACGAACCTGGATGGGCGATGAGGCCAACATGCCGCAAACGCTCCAGGAACATAAGGCGCTGTTTGATGCGATACGGCATCAGGACGGCGATGCGGCAGAGCAGGCGGCGCTTACCATGATCGCCAGCTCGACACGAAGGTTAAAGGAAATCACATGACAGCTCGCTACATCGCAATTGACTGGGGATCGACCAATCTGCGCGCCTGGCTTTATCAGGGCGACCACTGCCTGGACAGCAGGCAATCAGAAGCAGGTGTCACGCGTCTGAACGGAAAATCTCCAGCTGCGGTGCTAGCGGAAGTGACGACCGACTGGCGTGAAGAGAATACGCCAGTGGTGATGGCAGGAATGGTCGGCAGCAATGTCGGCTGGAAAGTTGCGCCGTATTTATCTGTTCCTGCCCGTTTTTCATCTATTGGCGAACAATTAACGTCTGTTGGCGACAATATCTGGATTATTCCCGGATTATGCATCTCTCATGACGATAACCACAATGTGATGCGCGGCGAAGAAACACAATTGATCGGCGCGCGCACTTTGGCTCCTTCCTCTCTTTATGTTATGCCCGGAACCCATTGCAAATGGGTGCAGGCCGATAGCCAGCAAATCAACGATTTTCGCACCGTAATGACCGGTGAATTACATCATTTACTGTTAAATCACTCATTGATTGGCGCAGGTTTGCCGCCGCAGGAAAACTCTGCCGATGCCTTCGCGGCTGGCCTTGAGCGTGGCCTTAATGCGCCCGCCATATTGCCGCAGCTTTTTGAAGTTCGCGCCTCGCATGTGCTGGGAACACTTCTCCGCGAACAGGTCAGTGAATTTCTCTCTGGTTTGTTGATTGGCGCAGAGGTTGCCAGTATGCGCGACTATGTGACCCATCAACACGCCATCACCCTTGTCGCCGGAACATCGCTGACCGCGCGCTACCAGCAAGCCTTTCAAGCGATGGGTTGCGACGTGGCGGCGGTAGCGGGCGACACGGCATTTCAGGCTGGTATAAGGAGCATCGCTCATGCAGTGGCAAACTAAACTCCCGCTGATCGCCATTTTGCGCGGCATTACGCCCGACGAGGCGCTGGCGCATGTTGGCGCGGTGATTGACGCCGGGTTCGACGCGGTTGAAATCCCGCTGAATTCCCCTCAATGGGAGAAAAGCATTCCCGCCATCGTTGATGCATACGGCGATAAGGCGTTGATTGGCGCAGGTACGGTACTGAAACCTGAACAGGTCGATGCACTCGCCAGGATGGGCTGCCAGCTCATCGTTACGCCCAATATCCATAGTGAAGTGATCCGCCGTGCGGTGGGCTACGGCATGACCGTTTGCCCCGGCTGCGCGACGGCGACCGAAGCCTTTACCGCGCTCGAAGCGGGCGCGCAGGCGCTGAAAATATTCCCGTCATCGGCTTTTGGGCCGCAATACATCAAAGCGTTAAAAGCGGTATTACCGCAGGACATCCCGGTCTTTGCCGTAGGCGGTGTGACGCCAGAAAACCTGGCGCAGTGGATAGACGCAGGTTGTGCAGGGGCGGGCTTAGGCAGCGATCTCTATCGCGCCGGGCAGTCCGTAGAACGCACCGCGCAGCAGGCAGCAGCATTTGTTAAGGCGTATCGAGAGGCAGTGCAATGAAAATCACCAAAATTACCACGTATCGTTTACCTCCCCGCTGGATGTTCCTGAAAATTGAAACCGATGAAGGCGTGGTCGGCTGGGGCGAGCCCGTGATTGAAGGCCGCGCCCGTACGGTGGAAGCGGCAGTTCACGAGCTGGGTGACTATTTGATTGGTCAGGATCCATCGCGCATCAATGACTTATGGCAAGTGATGTATCGCGCCGGATTTTATCGTGGCGGTCCAATCCTGATGAGCGCCATCGCCGGTATCGACCAGGCGTTATGGGATATCAAAGGCAAAGTGCTGAATGCGCCGGTCTGGCAACTGATGGGCGGCCTGGTTCGCGACAAAATTAAAGCCTACAGTTGGGTCGGCGGCGATCGTCCGGCGGATGTTATCGACGGCATTAAAACGCTACGCGAAATCGGCTTCGATACCTTCAAACTGAACGGTTGTGAAGAACTGGGGCTAATTGATAACTCCCGCGCGGTAGATGCGGCAGTCAACACCGTGGCACAAATTCGTGAAGCCTTTGGCAATCAGATTGAGTTTGGTCTTGATTTCCATGGTCGCGTCAGCGCGCCGATGGCGAAAGTGCTGATTAAAGAGCTGGAACCGTATCGTCCGCTGTTTATTGAAGAGCCGGTGCTGGCGGAACAGGCCGAATACTACCCGAAACTGGCGGCACAAACGCATATTCCACTGGCGGCGGGTGAGCGCATGTTCTCACGCTTCGATTTTAAACGTGTGCTGGAGGCAGGCGGTATTTCGATTCTGCAACCGGATCTCTCCCACGCAGGCGGTATTACCGAATGCTACAAAATTGCCGGAATGGCAGAAGCCTATGACGTGACCCTTGCGCCGCACTGTCCGCTCGGACCGATTGCACTGGCGGCTTGCCTGCATATCGACTTTGTTTCCTATAACGCCGTCCTTCAGGAACAAAGTATGGGCATTCATTACAACAAAGGCGCGGAGTTACTCGACTTTGTGAAAAACAAAGAGGACTTCAGCATGGTCGGCGGTTTCTTTAAACCATTAACGAAACCGGGCTTAGGCGTGGAAATCGACGAAGCTAAAGTTATTGAGTTCAGTAAAAATGCCCCGGACTGGCGTAATCCGCTCTGGCGTCATGAAGATAACAGCGTAGCAGAGTGGTAATTCCTGCCACGTAAGCCCCTCATCGGGCACTAAAACAGTAATACAAAAATATAACCCTCTGTAAATTACAGGGCATGGTGAGCGGCTTCGCTATGCCCAAAATCTGGAGAAAGCTCGCTATGGATATTCCCGTTAATGCAGCAAAGCCGGGGCGTCGGCGTTATCTGACGCTGGTGATGATCTTTATTACGGTGGTCATTTGTTATGTTGACCGCGCTAACCTGGCCGTGGCTTCCGCCCATATTCAGGAAGAGTTCGGTATTACGAAAGCGGAAATGGGCTATGTATTTTCGGCCTTCGCCTGGCTTTATACGCTATGTCAGATCCCCGGCGGTTGGTTTTTAGATCGCGTAGGTTCACGCGTGACTTATTTTATTGCGATATTTGGCTGGTCAGTGGCGACGTTATTCCAGGGCTTTGCCACGGGATTAATGTCATTAATTGGTCTGCGCGCAATAACCGGTATTTTCGAAGCGCCCGCTTTCCCGACCAATAACCGGATGGTGACCAGCTGGTTCCCGGAACATGAACGCGCTTCTGCCGTTGGTTTTTATACGTCTGGTCAGTTTGTCGGTCTGGCGTTTCTGACTCCGCTGCTGATCTGGATTCAGGAGATGTTGAGCTGGCACTGGGTGTTCATTGTCACCGGTGGTATCGGCATTATCTGGTCGCTGATTTGGTTTAAGGTTTATCAGCCGCCGCGTCTGACCAAAGGCATCAGCAAAGCTGAACTGGATTACATTCGTGATGGCGGCGGTCTGGTGGATGGCGATGCGCCGGTGAAGAAAGAGGCGCGTCAGCCGTTAACAGCCAAAGACTGGAAACTGGTGTTCCATCGTAAACTGATCGGCGTCTATCTTGGGCAATTTGCGGTGGCTTCTACACTGTGGTTTTTCTTAACCTGGTTCCCGAACTATTTAACCCAGGAAAAAGGAATCACGGCGCTGAAAGCAGGCTTTATGACCACGGTGCCATTCCTCGCGGCGTTTGTCGGCGTCCTGCTCTCTGGCTGGGTCGCGGATCTGCTGGTACGTAAGGGCTTTTCACTGGGCTTTGCGCGTAAAACGCCGATTATCTGCGGCTTGCTGATCTCCACCTGCATTATGGGCGCTAACTACACTAACGATCCGATGATGATTATGTGCCTGATGGCGCTGGCATTCTTCGGCAACGGTTTTGCTTCGATTACCTGGTCGCTGGTTTCTTCTCTGGCACCGATGCGCCTGATTGGTTTAACCGGCGGCGTGTTTAACTTTGCCGGTGGTTTGGGCGGCATCACCGTTCCGCTGGTGGTGGGGTACCTGGCGCAGGGTTACGGTTTCGCGCCTGCACTGGTTTATATCTCCGCCGTCGCGTTGATTGGCGCGCTCTCTTACATCCTGCTGGTGGGCGATGTGAAGCGCGTTGGCTAATCTTTCAACTGTGGAATATGCGCCACACCACTGCGCATAATCCACTTTCTTAAAGCCGGTGCGGTCAGGCATCGGCTTTTGACTATCTTGCCATAGAGCTTTAAACGCAGTTTGCGGGTGGCGCGCCAGTAAGCGGTATTGAGCTTTTCTGGCTGCTTCAGTAACACCGAACGCAGAATCTCTGCGCTATCCAGCGCATAGCTAATCCCCTCCAGCGAGCTGGCGCTGATAAATCCCGCCGCTTCACCAATCAGAAAGGCATTGTCCTTACCGCAGACAAAATCCTGCCAGCGTGAGGGAAACAGCACCGTGCATTTCTCACTTTTCACCGCTTTGCCAAACTGGAACTGAAAGGCGCTCATTTTCTCTTTCAGCGTCGCGAAACGCGTCTGACCGTCTTTCATTGGATAGGCACCGCCAAAGATAAAATAACCGTCTTTGCTGATACTCCATGAGTAACAGTCAGTTATCGCATTATCAAAGATGCAGGAGTAGAACGGCACCGGATGTTTCTCTGCGAACCACTGCTGGATAGCGACATATTTACGAATTTGATGATCCGGGTAGAGATGTCGCCGCACCATCGAGTTTGCGCCATCGGCACCGACCAGATAGCGGGCAGTAATATGCTGCTCCCAACCGTCTGCACGAAAAATGACATGCCATTTATCATCCTCACGCCAGATTTTTCGGCACAGGCTGTCGTGGTAAACCTCAACGCTGGCGGGGATCAGCGATTTCATCCACAAGTCGAAAGCATGGCGATTAATATTGATATAGCTTCGCTGGTAGTTACGCGTGAGCGATGCGGCGACGTCGACAGTTTTGACGCTGAAAATCTGTGGATTGGCGATCACATCGACAGGAAGCGTCAGTCCATCGCGAATAAAAGATCGCTGCGCGTCCGGTGCCAGCAGACCGCCGCAGGGTTTGCTGAAACCTTCAGTACCACACTGGTGCTTTTTATCCAGCGCGATCACCTGCATTTTGCTGGCTAACGTTCGTGCCAACACCGACCCTGCCGGGCCGAGGCCAATAATCGCCACGTCGAAATGTTCCATCTTTTCACTCACATTCATCACGATGGCGAAAGACTATTGTCTGAAAGTGAAGTCCTTGTGAAGTATGATGGCGGGACCCGTTTTGTATCAGGACCGCGCCATGAAACAGATAACCTTTGCTCCCCGTAATCACCTGCTCACCAATACCAATACCTGGACGCCCGACAGCCAGTGGCTGGTATTTGACGTGCGTCCTTCTGGCGCGTCGTTTACCGGCGAGACCATTGAGCGTGTGAATATCCATACCGGCGAGGTCGAGGTTATCTATCGCGCGTCACAGGGCGCGTACGTCGGCGTGGTGACCGTTCATCCGAAGTCAGAGAAATATGTTTTCATCCACGGCCCGGAAAATCCTGATGAAACATGGTATTACGACTTCCATCATCGGCGTGGAGTGATTGTTGAAGGCGGCAAGGTGAGCAATCTCGATGCAATGGATATTACCGCGCCGTACACCCCAGGAGCACTGCGCGGCGGCAGCCATGTGCATGTCTTTAGCCCGAACGGTGAAAGGGTGAGCTTTACCTATAACGACCATGTAATGCATCAACTCGATTCGGCGCTGGATTTGCGAAACGTCGGCGTGGCTGCACCGTTTGGCCCGGTCAACGTACAAAAGCAGCATCCGCGTGAATACAGCGGTAGCCACTGGTGCGTGCTGGTGAGTAAAACCACGCCCACGCCGCAGCCTGGCAGCGATGAAATCAATCGTGCTTATGAAGAAGGATGGGTAGGAAATCACGCGCTGGCGTTTATTGGCGACACACTTTCGCCAAAGGGCGAGAAAGTGCCGGAGCTATTTATCGTTGAGTTACCGCAAGATGAAGCTGGCTGGAAAGCGGCAGGTGATGCGCCGTTAAGTGGAACGGAAACAACCCTGCCCGCGCCACCGCGTGGCGTCGTGCAGCGACGTTTAACCTTTACCCACCATCGGGCTTATCCGGGGTTAGTCAACGTCCCGCGCCACTGGGTGCGCTGTAATCCGCAGGGTACGCAAATCGCGTTTTTAATGCGTGATGATAACGGCATTGTGCAACTGTGGCTTATCTCGCCACAGGGCGGCGAGCCGCGCCAGTTAACCCATAACAAAACGGATATTCAGTCTGCATTTAACTGGCATCCGTCAGGAGAATGGTTGGGCTTTGTGCTGGATAATCGAATTGCTTGCGCCCATGCGCAAAGCGGCGAGGTTGAGTATTTAACCGAAAACCACGCCAATCCACCTTCTGCGGACGCCGTGGTCTTCTCGCCGGATGGTCAATGGCTGGCGTGGATGGAAGGTGGCCAGCTGTGGATCACCGAAACTGATCGCTAAATCAGTTATCAGGCATTCTGGCCGGTGGAATAACCGCATTGGTGGCTTGTGCGTTGGCTTCGCTTTTTTCAACGCGCGAGCGCACTGAGCTATCTTTGCGGAACACATCCCACGGTAGCAATATTGTGTCCAGTACTGCGGTAAATGGCATGTCGAGTATCGCCAGCGATTTTGTGCCCCAGTTGGTTTCATCGTCGCCAATCATAGTTGCGCTGGCGCGGGTGCCAGGATACGTTCCTTCTTTCCCCCCGGTATGGGACATCACGCTGGAGCATCCTCCGAGTAATGTCATTCCGCTGCATATCATGAACGCTAACAACACATTTCTTATCATAATAAATTCATCTGTTGATCGTGGGTGTTGGCCTGATGAGTTATAGCGATCCCTTGCTGAAAATAACATCATCATTACGTCGCACTGTGGCGGCTATCGCACTTTAACGTTTCGTGCTGCCCCCTCAGTCTATGCAATAGACCATAAACTGCAAAAAAAAGTCCGCTGATAAGGCTTGAAAAGTTCATTTCCAGACCCATTTTTACATCGTAGCCGATGAGGACGCGCCTGATGGGTGTTCTGGCTACCTGACCTGTCCATTGTGGAAGGTCTTACATTCTCGCTGATTTCAGGAGCTATTGATTATGCGTAACTTTGATTTATCCCCGCTTTACCGTTCTGCTATTGGATTTGACCGTTTGTTTAACCACTTAGAAAACAACCAGAGCCAGAGTAATGGCGGCTACCCTCCGTATAACGTTGAACTGGTAGACGAAAACCATTACCGCATTGCTATCGCTGTGGCTGGTTTTGCTGAGAGCGAACTGGAAATTACCGCCCAGGATAATCTGCTGGTGGTGAAAGGTGCTCACGCCGACGAACAAAAAGAGCGCACCTATCTGTACCAGGGCATCGCTGAACGCAACTTTGAACGCAAATTCCAGTTAGCTGAGAACATTCATGTTCGTGGTGCTAACCTGGTGAATGGTCTGCTGTATATCGATCTTGAACGCGTGATTCCGGAAGCGAAAAAACCGCGCCGTATCGAAATCAACTAATTCCCTAAGGCCGCCTGGCGCGGCCTGACATCTCCATGCTCGCCGTCAGGGAGCATATGCGAATCTTCGGATTTGCAGGTACTTACTCGCTTCTTAGAAGGAGAAATGACTATGCGTAACTTCGATTTATCCCCACTGATGCGTCAATGGATCGGTTTTGACAAACTGGCCAACGCACTGCAAAACGCCGGTGAAAGCCAGAGCTTCCCGCCGTACAACATTGAAAAAAGCGACGATAACCACTACCGCATTACCCTTGCGCTGGCAGGTTTTCGTCAGGAAGATTTAGAGATTCAACTGGAAGGTACGCGCCTGAGCGTAAAAGGCACGCCGGAGCAGCCAAAAGAAGAGAAAAAATGGCTGCATCAAGGGCTTATGAATCAGCCATTTAGCCTGAGCTTTACGCTGGCTGAAAATATGGAAGTCTCTGGTGCAACCTTCGTAAACGGTTTACTGCATATTGATTTAATTCGTAATGAGCCTGAACCCATCGCAGCGCAGCGTATCGCTATCAGCGAACGTCCCGCGTTAAATAGCTAACTAGCTATTCTCTTTGCCCCGCCATTCTGGTGGGGCTTTTTTTGTCTTTTTTCTTCAACAATGCGTTAAATTTCGCCTGTTTAAGATATTTCGGCACGTTCTTTCCCGTGATAATGTGCGCTATAAGGCAAATCTGCTTCACCGATTCAGCCATAATCCGTAGCAATTAAAATGTTATCTCAAGAGAAATGGACGATGAGTGATATAGCATTAACGGTCAGTATTCTGGCTTTGGTGGCAGTCGTCGGTTTGTTTATCGGCAACGTCAAATTTCGCGGCATAGGATTAGGTATTGGCGGCGTGCTGTTTGGTGGGATCATCGTCGGCCATTTTGTTTCTCAGGCGGGGATGACATTAAGTAGCGATATGCTGCATGTTATTCAGGAATTTGGCCTGATCCTGTTCGTTTATACCATCGGGATTCAGGTAGGGCCGGGCTTCTTTGCCTCATTGCGCGTCTCCGGATTACGCCTCAACCTGTTTGCTGTTCTGATTGTCATCATCGGGGGTCTGGTTACCGCCATCCTGCATAAACTGTTTGATATTCCACTGCCGGTAGTGCTGGGGATTTTCTCCGGTGCGGTAACCAATACGCCAGCGCTGGGGGCAGGGCAGCAGATCTTGCGCGACCTGGGTACACCAATGGAAATGGTCGATCAGATGGGGATGAGTTACGCGATGGCGTATCCATTCGGTATTTGCGGGATTTTGTTCACCATGTGGATGTTGCGGGTTATTTTCCGCGTCAATGTCGAGACAGAAGCCCAGCAGCACGAGTCTTCTCGCACCAATGGCGGCGCGCTGATCAGGACTATCAATATTCGCGTTGAGAACCCTAACCTGCATGATTTAGCCATTAAAGATGTACCGATTCTCAACGGCGACAAAATTATCTGCTCGCGTCTGAAACGCGAAGAAACCCTAAAAGTACCTTCGCCAGATACCATTATCCAACTGGGCGATTTGCTGCATCTGGTGGGGCAGCCAGCGGATTTACATAATGCGCAACTGGTGATTGGTCAGGAGGTCGATACCTCGTTGTCCACGAAAGGCACTGATTTACGCGTCGAGCGTGTGGTGGTCACCAATGAAAACGTGCTCGGTAAACGTATTCGCGACCTGCACTTTAAAGAACGCTATGACGTTGTTATCTCGCGCCTGAACCGTGCCGGGGTCGAACTGGTCGCCAGTGGCGATATCAGCCTGCAGTTCGGCGATATCCTCAACCTGGTGGGGCGTCCGTCCGCAATTGATGCCGTTGCCAATGTGCTGGGGAATGCGCAGCAAAAACTGCAACAGGTTCAGATGTTGCCGGTGTTTATTGGTATCGGGCTTGGCGTATTGTTAGGTTCTATTCCCGTCTTTGTGCCGGGATTCCCGGCCGCGTTGAAACTGGGACTGGCAGGCGGCCCGCTGATTATGGCGTTGATCCTCGGGCGTATCGGCAGTATCGGCAAGCTGTACTGGTTTATGCCGCCAAGCGCCAACCTCGCGCTGCGGGAGCTGGGGATCGTACTGTTCCTCTCGGTAGTGGGGCTGAAATCTGGTGGGGATTTTGTAAATACCCTGGTCAATGGCGAAGGGCTAAGCTGGATTGGATATGGTGCCCTGATCACCGCCGTTCCGTTGATTACTGTTGGTATTCTGGCGCGGATGTTAGCCAAAATGAATTACCTGACCATGTGCGGGATGCTGGCTGGCTCCATGACCGATCCACCGGCGCTGGCATTTGCTAATAATCTTCATCCAACGAGCGGTGCAGCGGCGCTCTCTTACGCCACTGTCTATCCGTTAGTGATGTTCCTGCGCATTATCACCCCCCAATTACTGGCGGTGCTCTTCTGGAGTATCGGTTAACTCTTCTCCGGGTGGAGTCGCCGTAAATGGTACTCCACCTGGTATTCGCTGGCATTTCTGAACATCACTGAATAATTCAAAAACTCCCCGCTCTCGCTATAGGACAACGAGGTGATCCGCAGCAGTGGCGTGTGTTCCGCTACCTTCATTTGCCGCGCCAGCAGTCTATCGGCGAGCACCGGCGTCAGGCTTTCATAATTACCGCCAATCAGAATCCCGCACTCTTGTTCAATATATTCAAACTTCGACCCTTCCAGATGTTGCAGCGAAAGGTTACGGAACAGTTTTACCGGCATATAGCTGTCTTCCAGCATCAGCGGTTTCCCTTCCACAAAACGAACGCGACGGGAGAAGTAGATCTGCTCGTTGATTTGAATCCGTAACTGGCTGGCAATGGCCGGAGGCGCAGGCATGATTTCAAAAATCAGCACCTGGCTGGTGACCGTTTTTCCCTGCCGTTTTAACACCTCCACCAGCCCGGTCAGGCTGGCGGTTTGATGCAATACATCTTTGCGCACCAGGTAAGTACCGCTACCGTGGCGGCGGACCACCAGCCCCCACGCTACCAGCAGATCAATGGCTTTACGGATGGTCATCCGCGATACCGCAAACTCTTCCGCCAGCTTTTTTTCACCGGGAAGAAGGCTGTTTAGCGTGAAATCTGCGGAATTAAGTCGAATTCTTAACCGCTCCGCAATGCTTTTGTAGATCATCTCTAGATCTCTTTTTTGCCTGCAAGCCCGGGTAATGCGCCCACAAGTTCTGCTTAATCGATTGAAAAAACATCTTTTTTTAAAGATGTGTTCGTTGCTGTGTACCAGTGCTCACAGATGTCTACTTTTTTGCGAAAACGTAGATCTCTACCGCCCAACGAAAAGCATGAAAGCGATCACGAATCCCATTGGGTCGTCATGTTCTGCCGATCGCATCTTCCTATCCTCGCTCCAGGCCTGCCGCATAACCAATCAGGCTTCCTACTTACAGAATTGAGAAAAGAGGATGTGGAAATGCTCAGTCAAATTCAACGCTTTGGCGGCGCGATGTTCACGCCAGTGCTGCTGTTTCCCTTCGCCGGGATTGTGGTGGGTCTTGCCATCTTGCTGCAAAACCCGATGTTTGTCGGGGAATCACTGACCGATCCGAACAGTTTATTCGCGCAAATCGTACATATTATTGAAGAGGGCGGTTGGACGGTATTCCGTAATATGCCGCTGATTTTTGCTGTCGGTTTACCCATTGGCCTTGCTAAGCAAGCGCAGGGGCGAGCTTGTCTGGCGGTGATGGTGAGTTTCCTGACCTGGAACTATTTCATCAACGCGATGGGAATGACCTGGGGAAGCTACTTCGGCGTCGATTTCACTCAGGACGCGGTGGCAGGTAGCGGTCTGACAATGATGGCCGGGATTAAAACCCTCGATACCAGCATTATCGGCGCAATTATCATTTCCGGCATTGTGACGGCGCTGCATAACCGTCTGTTCGATAAAAAACTGCCGGTGTTTCTCGGCATTTTCCAGGGGACATCTTATGTGGTGATTATCGCCTTCCTGGTGATGATCCCCTGCGCCTGGCTGACGTTGCTCGGCTGGCCAAAAGTACAAATGGGGATTGAATCTCTGCAAGCGTTCCTGCGTTCGGCGGGTGCGCTTGGGGTCTGGGTTTACACCTTCCTCGAACGTATTCTGATCCCAACCGGTTTACACCACTTCATCTACGGACCGTTTATCTTTGGTCCGGCAGCTGTTGAAGGCGGCATTCAGATGTACTGGGCGCAGCATCTGCAAGAGTTCAGTTTGAGCGCCGAGCCGCTGAAATCGTTGTTCCCGGAAGGCGGTTTTGCCCTGCACGGTAACTCAAAAATCTTTGGTGCCGTGGGCATTTCTTTAGCGATGTACTTCACTGCCGCACCGGAAAATCGGGTAAAAGTGGCGGGCTTGCTGATCCCCGCAACCTTAACCGCCATGCTGGTGGGAATTACCGAACCGCTGGAATTTACCTTCCTGTTCATTTCACCGTTGCTGTTTGCGGTACACGCTGTGCTTGCGGCCTCAATGTCGACCGTGATGTACCTCTTTGGTGTGGTGGGCAACATGGGCGGAGGTCTGATTGACCAGGTTTTACCGCAAAACTGGATCCCGATGTTCAGCAACCACGCGGATATGATTTTGACCCAAATCGCCATTGGGTTGTGCTTTAGCCTGCTGTACTTCGTGGTTTTCCGCACCCTGATTCTGCAATTCAACATGTGCACGCCGGGACGTGAAGATGCGGAAGTGAAACTCTACTCAAAAGCCGAATACAAAGCCTCGCGAGGCCAAACCACCGCGGCAGAGCCAAAAAAAGAGCTGGATCAGGCTGCCGGTATCCTGCAAGCCCTGGGCGGGGTCGGCAATATCTCCAGCATCAACAATTGCGCGACGCGTTTACGTATTGCACTGCATGACATGTCACAAACGCTGGATGACGAAGTCTTTAAAAAGCTGGGAGCGCACGGCGTCTTCCGTAGTGGCGATGCCATTCAGGTGATCATTGGTTTGCATGTATCCCAGCTGCGTGAACAGCTCGATAGCTTAATTAATTCTCATCAATCAGCAGAAAATGTTGCCATTACGGAGGCAGTATAATGACCAAATTCTCAGTGGTTGTCGCAGGCGGTGGAAGCACCTTTACGCCAGGCATCGTGTTGATGCTCCTGGCGAATCAGGACCGTTTCCCGCTTCGTGCACTGAAATTTTATGATAACGATGGTGCGCGGCAGGAAGTGATTGCCGAAGCCTGTAAAGTCATCCTTAAAGAAAAAGCGCCGGACATTGCGTTTAGTTACACCAACGATCCTGAAGTGGCATTCAGCGACGTTGATTTTGTCATGGCGCACATCCGCGTCGGCAAATACCCGATGCGCGAACTGGATGAAAAAATCCCGCTGCGCCACGGCGTTGTTGGTCAGGAAACATGCGGACCCGGCGGAATAGCGTACGGCATGCGTTCCATTGGCGGCGTCCTGGAACTGGTGGATTATATGGAAAAATATTCACCAAATGCCTGGATGCTCAACTACTCCAACCCGGCAGCCATTGTCGCAGAAGCCACGCGTCGTCTGCGCCCGAATGCGAAAATCCTCAACATCTGTGACATGCCAATCGGTATTGAAAGCCGGATGGCGCAAATTGTTGGGCTGCAAGATCGCAAACAGATGCGCGTGCGCTACTACGGCCTGAACCACTTTGGCTGGTGGACATCAATTGAAGATTTGCAGGGCAACGACCTGATGCCCCAGCTGCGGCAATATGTCTCTAAGCACGGTTATGTTCCACCGCAGCAAGATACACATACTGAAGCGAGCTGGAACGACACCTATGCAAAAGCGCGGGATGTCCAGGCACTGGACCCGGATACATTGCCGAACACCTATCTGAAATATTATCTCTTCCCGGATTATGTCGTTCAGCATTCCAACCCTGAACATACCCGCGCGAATGAGGTGATGGAGCATCGCGAGAAACAGGTTTTCGATGCTTGCCGCGCCATTACGGCGGCAGGAAATTCAGCAGCGGGCAAGCTGGAAATTGACGAACATGCGTCATACATCGTCGATCTGGCGGCGGCAATTGCCTTCAACACTCAGGAGCGGATGTTGCTGATTGTGCCTAACAACGGGGCAATTCATAACTTTGATGATGAAGCGATGGTCGAGATCCCGTGTCTGGTCGGGCACAACGGACCAGAACCACTGGTGGTCGGCGAGATCCCGCAGTTTCAGAAAGGGTTAATGAGTCAGCAAGTGGCGGTGGAAAAACTGGTCGTGGACGCCTGGGAGCAGCGTTCATATCAGCACCTGTGGCAGGCGATTACGTTGTCGAAAACGGTACCGAGCGCCGCGGTCGCCAAAGCTATTCTGGATGAGTTGCTGGAGGCCAACAAAGCGTACTGGCCAGAGTTACGTTAATTGTGTGGACTGGCATCCGTTGGGTGCTGGTCCGTATTCTTCAGCACAGCTGACGGCGCATAACCAAATTTATTTTTAAAGGCTTTGCTGAAATGAAAGGAGTCGAAGAAGTTGAGCGTATCAGCGACTTCGCCAACCGAGTTTCCTTGTTGTTTTAATAGCGATAGCGCCAGATCCAGACGCGCATCGAGGTAATATTCTTTCGGCGTCTTGCCGGTATAGCGTAAAAACAGACGACGCAACCAGGCTTCGCTACAGGGGATCGTGGCAGCCATATCAGCTACGCTCCAGCGTTGTTGCAGACTGGCATGTAAAGTGGCAATTAAATTTTCAATTTGCCGCCGTTGTGGATCTTTTTTACCGTCTGCGTACATAAGACAAATCCACTGATAAATAATTTTCGTCAGAAAAGCGACTGCCAGATTATTTTTTATTGCTTCTGGTGAAGTTATTAACTCAGCAACTTCGGTGAGTTCCTGATTATAAATTTCGCCATTATAAATAACGCTTTGCTGACCAACGGGAATATCCATCATACTGGTTGGGGTAAATTCCATCCAGTACTGTTCCCATACTAAACCTTCACAGTGATAAGAGTGAATATCCATTGGCTTTAAAAATATAATACAGTTGCCATGCAGTGTTATTTGTTCACCATTCTTTAAAATAATTTTCCCACATCCTTGTACGGTATACACCGCAACCCATGAGTTGGCGATAAGCGGTTTCTTCTTGTCCCGCGGCCAGATCACCCGGTAATGCTCGTCGGCGTAGGTATGCCAGAGCGAGATCAGAGAAATTCCGCTGGAGATCACATTTTCGTTAATCAATAAGGGAATATTGTACGGAGTTTCGTTTTTTACATCCGAACTTTGCAATTTTCCATTCATTTTAATATCCCTCCGGCGAATTATGCTCACAACCTGAACTTAACAGAAAACAATCCGTTCAGGGATACGACGTTTGTATTTTAAGAATCTGACTGCCTGACCCGACGCATTTTACCTCTCCCTATATTCATGCGTCCGGGACATAAACATAAATAAGGGCTATGAGATGAATTCGTTACAAATCTTGAGTTTTGTCGGTTTTACGCTGCTGGTGGCGATCATCACCTGGTGGAAGGTTCGCAAAACAGATACCGGATCGCAACAAGGCTATTTTCTTGCCGGACGTTCACTAAAAGCGCCGGTTATTGCCGCTTCGTTAATGCTAACCAACCTTTCCACGGAACAACTGGTTGGACTTTCCGGGCAGGCCTACAAAAGCGGCATGTCGGTGATGGGCTGGGAAGTCACTTCTGCGGTGACGCTGATCTTCCTCGCGCTAATCTTTTTACCGCGCTATCTGAAGCGTGGCATTGCCACCATCCCCGATTTCCTGGAGGAACGTTATGATAAAACGACGCGTATTATCATCGACTTCTGCTTCCTCATTGCCACCGGTGTCTGCTTTCTGCCGATTGTTCTCTACTCCGGCGCGTTGGCGCTCAACAGCCTGTTTCACGTCGGGGAATCGTTACAAATTTCCCACGGTGCGGCTATCTGGCTATTGGTAATTTTGCTTGGTCTGGCGGGAATTTTGTATGCGGTGATCGGCGGACTGCGCGCAATGGCAGTGGCGGACTCCATCAACGGTATTGGGCTGGTTATTGGCGGGTTGATGGTGCCGATATTTGGCCTGATCGCGATGGGCAAGGGCAGCTTTATGCAGGGCATTGAGCAACTCACCACCGTTCACGCCGAGAAATTAAACTCAGTCGGTGGCCCGACCGATCCCTTGCCGATTGGCGCGGCATTTACCGGTTTGATTCTGGTGAACACCTTTTACTGGTGTACAAATCAGGGCATCGTGCAACGCACGCTGGCGTCAAAAAGCCTGGCGGAAGGGCAAAAGGGGGCGCTGTTAACGGCGGTGCTGAAAATGCTCGACCCGCTGGTACTGGTGCTGCCAGGGTTGATTGCGTTTCATCTGTATCAGGATTTACCTAAAGCCGACATGGCCTACCCGACGCTGGTCAATAACGTTCTGCCAGTGCCACTGGTGGGTTTCTTCGGCGCGGTGTTATTTGGTGCGGTGATCAGTACCTTCAACGGCTTTCTGAATAGCGCCAGTACGTTATTCAGTATGGGTATTTACCGGCGCATCATTAACCAGAATGCCGAGCCGCAGCAGCTGGTCACCGTTGGGCGCAAATTTGGTTTCTTTATCGCCATCGTTTCGGTGCTGGTCGCGCCGTGGATCGCCAACGCGCCGCAGGGGCTGTATAGCTGGATGAAACAGCTCAACGGTATTTACAACGTGCCGCTGGTTACCATCATCATTATGGGCTTTTTCTTCCCGCGCATCCCGGCGCTGGCGGCAAAAGTGGCGATGGGGATTGGCATAATCAGCTACATCACCATCAACTATCTGGTGAAGTTCGACTTCCATTTCCTCTATGTGCTGGCCTGTACGTTCTGCATCAACGTGGTCGTGATGCTGGTGATCGGTTTTATCAAACCGCGCGCCACGCCGTTCACCTTCAAAGATGCGTTTGCGGTGGACATGAAACCGTGGAAAAACGTCAAGATCGCGTCAATTGGCATCCTGTTCGCTATGATTGGCGTCTATGCCGGGCTGGCTGAATTCGGCGGCTACGGTACGCGCTGGTTAGCGATGATCAGTTATTTCATCGCTGCCGTAGTGATTGTCTACCTGATTTTTGACAGCTGGCGGCATCGTCACGACCCAGCCGTAACCTTTACTCCCGACGCGAAGGATAGCCTATGAAACGCCCCAATTTTCTGTTCATCATGACCGATACCCAGGCCACCAATATGGTCGGTTGCTATAGCGGTAAGCCGCTGAATACGCAAAATATTGATAGTCTGGCGGCGGAAAGTATTCGCTTTAATTCCGCCTATACCTGTTCACCGGTTTGTACACCAGCGCGCGCCGGGCTGTTTACCGGTATCTACGCTAACCAGTCCGGCCCGTGGACCAACAACGTCGCGCCGGGCAAAAACATCTCCACTATGGGACGCTACTTTAAGGATGCGGGCTATCACACCTGTTACATCGGCAAATGGCATCTCGACGGTCATGACTATTTCGGCACTGGCGAGTGTCCGCCGGAGTGGGACGCTGATTACTGGTTCGATGGGGCGAACTACCTTAGCGAACTGACGGAAAAAGAGATCAGCCTGTGGCGCAATGGCCTAAACAGCGTTGAGGATTTACAGGCGAACCATATCGACGAAACCTTCACCTGGGCGCATCGCATCAGCAATCGGGCGGTAGATTTTCTGCAACAGCCCGCGCGCGCCGAGGAACCCTTCCTGATGGTGGTTTCGTATGATGAGCCGCATCACCCGTTCACCTGTCCGGTGGAGTATTTAGAGAAATACGCTGATTTTTACTACGAACTTGGCGAGAAATCACAGGATGACCTGGCGAACAAACCGGAACATCACCGCTTATGGGCGCAGGCGATGCCATCGCCAGTCGGTGATGACGGGCTTTATCACCATCCGCTCTATTTTGCCTGCAATGACTTTGTTGATGACCAAATCGGACGGGTCATCAATGCCTTAACGCCAGAGCAACGTGAAAATACGTGGGTCATTTATACCTCCGATCACGGTGAAATGATGGGCGCACATAAGTTGATCAGTAAAGGAGCGGCGATGTATGACGACATCACCCGTATTCCGCTGATCATCCGTTCGCCGCAAGGGGAGCGGCGGCAGGTCGATACGCCAGTCAGTCATATCGATTTACTGCCGACAATGATGGCGCTGGCAGATATTGAAAAACCAGAGATTCTGCCGGGGGAAAATATCCTTGCCGTGAAAGAGCCACGCGGCGTAATGGTGGAATTTAACCGCTACGAGATTGAGCATGACAGCTTTGGCGGTTTTATTCCGGTGCGTTGCTGGGTGACGGATGACTTTAAACTGGTACTCAACCTCTTCACCAGTGATGAACTTTACGATCGCCGTAATGACCTAAATGAAATGCATAATCTGATCGATGATATCCGTTTTGCCGACGTTCGCCGCAAAATGCATGACGCCTTATTGGATTACATGGATAAAATTCGCGATCCGTTCCGCAGTTACCAATGGAGTCTGCGTCCGTGGCGTAAAGATGCACGACCGCGCTGGATGGGGGCGTTTCGTCCACGCCCACAAGATGGCTATTCGCCAGTGGTACGCGACTATGACACCGGCCTACCGACACAAGGGGTGAAGGTGGAAGAGAAAAAACAGAAGTTCTGATGCATTATTGCTGTTCCTGGCCTACTTTTTCGGCGAGGAACAGTTTACAAGGAGCAACAATGAAAATTTCCCGCCTCGGAGAAGCGCCCGATTACCGCTTCTCGCTGGCTAATGAGCGTACTTTTCTGGCGTGGATCCGTACCGCACTAGGATTTCTGGCGGCGGGGGTTGGGCTTGATCAACTTGCGCCAGATTTCGCCACGCCCGTCATTCGCGAACTGCTGGCGTTGTTGTTGTGTCTGTTTTCCGGCGGGTTAGCGATGTATGGCTACCTGCGCTGGTTACGCAATGAAAAAGCGATGCGTCTGAAAGAGGACCTGCCCTACACCAACAGCTTATTAATCATCAGCTTAATATTGATGGTCGTAGCGGTGATCGTTATGGGACTGGTGTTGTATGCCGGATAGCCGCAAAGCCAGACGCATTGCCGACCCAGGGCTGCAGCCGGAGCGTACATCACTGGCGTGGTTTCGTACCATGCTGGGCTACGGCGCGTTGATGGCGTTGGCTATCAAACACAACTGGCACCAGGCGGGCATGTTATTCTGGATTTCGATTGGCATTCTCGCCATTGTGGCGCTGATCCTCTGGCACTACACCCGTAATCGCAATTTAATGGATGTCACGAATAGCGATTTTTCCCAATTTCACGTAGTCCGTGACAAATTTTTGATCTCCCTCGCGGTGTTATCTCTCGCAATACTGTTTGCTGTAACGCATATACATCAACTTATCGTATTTATTGAGAGAGTCGCATGACAGGAAGTCAGGTCATTGATGCTGAAGAGGACAGGCATAAACTGGTTGTAGAGTACAAGGATGCTCTGCAACCTGCCGATTTTTATCACAATTTCAAACAACGGGGTATCCGCTCCGTACAGCTTATTCCCCATCTTGAATTTGATGACCGGGGCGATCTGACGGCCGCTTCGGTGACAGCAGAGCTGTGGGGGAAATTTTTAATTGCCCTGTTCGAGTGTTGGGTACGGGCAGATATCAGTCGTATTTCGATTGAGCTTTTTGACGCCACCCTACAAAAATGGTGTGGCAGCGAAAACCCGCAACCGCGCCGTGGCTGCCAGGCGTGCGACTGGCATCGCCTGTGCCCGCACGCTCGGGAGGAGACGCCAGACAACGTGCTTTGTGCGGGCTATCAGGCGTTTTATTCTTACTCCGCGCCGCATATGCGGGTGATGCGTGATCTGATAAAGCAGCATCGTTCTCCCATGGAGCTGATGACGATGCTGCGGTGACGTGAGCTTAAACGGGCTGCCCCTGATGCGACATCCGCGTCGCCAGCGGTAGCCAGCACAGCACGATCAACAATCCCATTAAGGTCATCAACAACCCCAGGCTGCCCTGACCGGTTTGCGGCAACATCGCAGAGAGCGACGCCAGCACGCCGGAACCAATGTTTTGTAGACCGCCGACCAGCGCGCCAGCCGTGCCCGCCAGGAAAGGGAACGGCTCCATCGCGCCGCTGGTCGCCAGCGGAAACAGCATCCCGGCACCGAAAAAGAACAGCGCGGCGGGAACGAGCAGCGTCCAGACATTCATCACGCCAAACCAGTCGGGGATCCACATTAGCAAGCCAGCCAGCAGGCAGCAGATAACCGACTGCCACATTAACGTGGAGAAGCGTTTATTGGGACGTCCGGCAAACCATGCGCCAAAAAACGCTGCCGGAATCGGCAGAATAAACAAAATACTGACCGTCATACTGCTCAGCCCTAACACCGCGCCCATCAGCACGCCGGAGCAGGCTTCAAAGGCGGCAATCCCGGCCAGACCGCCAATCAGCATCAGCAAATAACAGTTAAAACCGCTGTTACCGAAAAGCGTTTTATAACTGGTAAGCAGGCGCGTGCGCGGTGCGTCGACCGGACGCGTTTCCGGCATCCAGCGGGCCATACTGAAGGTCACACCGGCACAAAGTACCAACAAAAAGAGATAACAGGCGCGCCAGTTCCACATCGTATCCAGCAGACCGCCGATTAGCGGTGCGAGCAACGGACTGACAAGAATTCCCATGTTTAACAGGCTATTAGCATGGCGCAACTGTGTCCGTTCATATAAATCGCGCGGCAAAGTACGCGCCATTACGCCGCCAACGCCGGTGCCCATCCCCTGCATCGCGCTGGCGGCAATCAATACTGTCAAACTGGAGGTCGTGACCGCGACCAGCGTTGCCAGCATAAAAATGGACATTCCGACGAGGATCACCGGTCGGCGACCCACACGGTCGGAAATCGGGCCATAAAACAGCTGTGAGACACCGTAAGTCAGCAGATAAGCGCCCATTACGCTCTGCACCGCCCCTTCACGGACGTTGAGATCGCGCGCCATATCGGCAATAGCTGGAATATAAATGGTTTGCGCCATCTGACCGACGGCCACGAGTAATACCAACATCAATAACAAATTGACGTTTCTATGCCTTTTCATTATCACGGATGCTTTTATAAAAATAATTAGAATAAGTCACTACGCATTCCCATAAATGCGGGAGAGGAATCTATCACATTGATAAATGTTAGCCAGATATACGCCAGGAATGGGGAATTGTTTAGCGGCAGAATATGTAAACAAAAGCGGCAATAAATGTTGCCGGGAGGGATGGTAGGGCGGATAAGATGCATCAGCATTGCATCCGACACCAACCCGCACGCTAAATATGAAAGGGGAGCGGTTACCCGCTCCCCTTTGGTGCGACTTGAATCTGAATTACTTCAGGTATTTCAGAACAGCATCAAGCAGTTGCAGTGCTGCAACAATGAGTTTGAGGATAAGAATGGCGATATCCACCAGGCTCATACGCGTCTCCTGTGGTTCAGGAGCACTGCCAGCTGACGTACCTTTCCGCTGCCTGTTGCCAGCTGTTGTGCACGCGGTATCTCAAGGAGAAACGTTGTGCTTGTTGACATAACACAGTGTGCTCACGCGGGGTTAAGGCGCTGACGGCACCACCCGTTTCAGCCAGGACTTAGTGCGCCGGGTAACGATGCGGCCCCCGCATAACACATTGCGTACAGTGATATTATAGAAGTTTACTGTATAAATAAACAGTAATATTTGGACAAAACGAAAACTGTGATCGATACTCAACTATGTACTAAATACGTCAAAATTCGTGCCGAAATTGCGCGTTCTGCGCGGAACACGTATACTTTCAGTGTTGACATAATACAGTGTGCTTTGCGGTTACCAGCCGCAGGCGACTGACGAAACCTCGCTCCGGCGGGGTTTTTTGTTACCCGCAATTCAGTACAAAACGTGATCAACCCCTCAATTTTCCCTTGCTGAAAAATTTTCCATTGTCTCCCCTGTAAAGCTGTGCTTGTATAAATATTGTTAAACACAAAACCAACAAGGTCCCCAATGACTACTTCCATGTTCAACGCAAAACTACTACCAACTGCGCCATCCGCCGCAGTGGTCGTCGTGCGTGTGGTGGTGGTCGTCGGCAATGCGCCGTAGGGACTGGAACAACACACGATTCCAAAACCCCGCCGGCGCAAACCGGGCGGGGTTTTTCGTTTAAGCACCTCCCGGAAAGTCGGCCCAGAAGAAAAGGACTGGAGCATGGCAAGTTCGGGCACAACATCGACGCGTAAGCGCTTTACCGGCGCAGAATTTATCGTTCATTTCCTGGAACAGCAGGGCATTAAGATTGTGACGGGCATTCCGGGCGGTTCTATCCTGCCTGTTTACGATGCCTTAAGCCAAAGCACGCAAATCCGCCATATTCTGGCTCGCCATGAACAGGGAGCGGGGTTTATCGCTCAGGGAATGGCGCGCACCGACGGTAAACCGGCGGTCTGTATGGCCTGTAGCGGACCGGGTGCGACTAACCTGGTGACCGCCATTGCCGATGCGCGGCTGGATTCCATCCCGCTGATTTGCATCACCGGTCAGGTTCCTGCCTCGATGATCGGCACCGACGCCTTCCAGGAAGTGGACACCTACGGCATCTCTATCCCCATCACCAAACACAACTATCTGGTCAGACATATCGAAGAGCTCCCACAGGTCATGAGCGACGCCTTTCGTATTGCGCAATCAGGCCGCCCTGGCCCGGTGTGGATAGACATTCCTAAGGATGTGCAAACGGCGGTTTTTGAGATTGAAGCACAGGCCGCTATGGCAGAAAAAGCTGCCGCGCCTGCGTTTAGTGAAGAGAGTATTCGTGACGCAGCTGCAATGATTAACGCCGCCAAACGCCCGGTGCTTTATCTGGGCGGCGGTGTGATCAATGCGCCCGCACGGGTGCGTGAACTGGCAGAGAAAGCGCAATTGCCAACTACCATGACCTTAATGGCGCTGGGCATGCTGCCAAAAGCGCATCCGCTGTCGCTGGGTATGCTGGGGATGCACGGCGTGCGCAGCACCAACTATATACTGCAGGAGGCGGATCTGCTGATTGTTCTCGGTGCGCGTTTTGATGACCGGGCGATTGGCAAAACCGAGCAGTTCTGCCCGAATGCGAAAATCATTCATGTCGATATCGACCGTGCAGAGCTGGGCAAAATCAAGCAACCGCACGTAGCGATTCAGGCGGATGTTGATGACGTGCTGGCGCAATTGATCCCGCAGGTGGAAGCGCAACCGCGTGCAGAGTGGCACCAGTTGGTGGCGGATTTGCAGCGCGAATTCCCGTGTCCAATCCCGAAAGCGTGCGATCCGTTAACGCATTACGGCCTGATCAACGCTGTTGCCGCCTGTGTCGATGACAATGCGATTATCACCACCGACGTGGGTCAGCATCAGATGTGGACCGCGCAAGCCTATCCGCTCAATCGCCCGCGCCAGTGGCTGACCTCCGGCGGGCTGGGCACGATGGGCTTTGGCCTGCCTGCGGCGATTGGCGCGGCGCTGGCGAACCCGGATCGCAAAGTGTTGTGTTTCTCCGGCGACGGCAGCCTGATGATGAATATTCAGGAGATGGCGACCGCCAGTGAAAATCAGCTGGATGTCAAAATCATTCTGATGAACAACGAAGCGCTGGGGCTGGTACATCAGCAACAGAGTCTGTTCTACAAGCAGGGCGTTTTTGCCGCTACCTATCCGGGAAAAATCAACTTTATGCAGATTGCCGCCGGATTCGGCCTCGAAACCTGTGATTTGAATAACGAAACCGATCCGCAGGCTGCATTACAGGAAATCATCAATCGCCCTGGTCCGGCGCTGATCCATGTGCGTATTGATGCCGAAGAAAAAGTGTACCCGATGGTGCCGCCAGGTGCGGCGAATACTGAAATGGTGGGGGAATAAGCCATGCAAAACACAACTCATGACAACGTGATTCTGGAACTCACCGTTCGCAACCATCCGGGCGTAATGACCCACGTTTGTGGCCTTTTTGCCCGTCGCGCTTTTAACGTTGAAGGCATTCTCTGCCTGCCGATTCAGGACAGCGACAAAAGCCACATCTGGCTACTGGTCAATGACGACCAGCGTCTGGAGCAGATGATAAGCCAAATCGATAAGCTGGAAGATGTGGTGAAAGTGCAGCGTAATCAGTCTGATCCGACAATGTTTAACAAGATCGCGGTGTTTTTTCAGTAAGGAGCGACATTAAACCGCCCGGGGGGGTACTGATGAGCGATTTTTGATAGATCCGTTCAGATATATAGGGTGAAATTGTGCCAGAGACCATCTCAGGCACAATTTATTAGCCCTGAATGTTAATTTAAGTCGCTGCACCGGTAATTTGGGGGTTAACAGTTAGGGCTAAAATTTCCAGCGATGGTGTTAAATTCTGATTGCTGTCTATACCAATAGTCATGACCAGCATTCTATTAATTAATGGTTCATCGTGAGGTATATTATGGCAAGCCCTATAATCAGCGGAACAATGATGTCAAATCCCTGCCCTTCCACTTTTTTGGATAAAAATATAAATATCGCTGCTGAGCTTGATATTACAAAAAACGAGAAAAAATATTCACCTGGCAGTAATTTCGCAAAATGGATGTTACAGGAAATAAAGCGCTTAATACTAAATATCATGTCCGGTTCTCGCAGTGTTAATACCGAAATTCTTGACTATTTCCACCCTATGCCAGGCACGGAAAATAATGGTAATCGTACCTGGATGGCGGCAACTGGAGAGAACGAATATACCGTGATTGAACAAACAGGTGACAAATCCTTTAATGTTATACAGTTTGGCGCAGGTGAAAAAAATAAAAAAATAATACTCGAAGAAACATCATATTCTGGAGTGGCTGTAGCGACTATTATCAAATCGCTATCTGAAAAAACGGCTGTGTTAGAAACACATTCTGCTGACACGGTTTTGAGGAAAAAATTAGTTAATAGTATTGTTATGATGAATACGGATTGTAATTACGAAATGCCTGCGGAAATTTTGAGTAATACATATGATTTATTAAACCTGCGAATTCAAAAAGATGAGGGGCATTTACCTGTTCATGAAAAAATTGATATTACTGAGGATTATTTACACTCTATGACTATGGATGCTCATAGATGTATAAAAGAACAAACTAAACCAAGTGGTGCTGCAAAAATAACTTGCTGTGGTGTTGAGTTAAGTAAAGATATTCTTAAAATATTTGCAGGCAAAATTGAAATAATTGAAAAAGACACAAACTATAGTCAAAATACACCTGAACAATTGGTTGCACAGGTTTGCTTTAATGATGATGATTGTGCTCGGGTAAGAGAATTATTAAAACAATCAAACGGTAATATTACGGATGATAAGATTGATGAAATAATCGCTTGCTTAGCCAGTCCTCAGGGGATTACATGTTTTTATTATTCTTCCGCACAAGGCTATCAGAGTCGCTTACAACACACATCTCAAGATGTTCGCGAGTTACTCTCAAAGAGTTTTGATAGTTTCATTTCATTTACAACGGATTTAAAAAAATCAGGAAATTCTTTTTTTGGGTCTGGAAAGTATCTTAATGAAATGGATTTTACTATAAATGGGTTTAGTCAGAAGATGTATTTGATGGCGGTTAATAATGTTGGAAATGAAGTTAAGCTTCAGTGTTCTCGTTATTTTACTACCGGTAGGGTCGACGAACAAAACTCCAAAAACGATAAAGTCGCTTTTACATTTTTCGGTGCCGCAACAACTGCTGATTTATGATTTTTGTCTGATAAATCGCGTTTATCATTAAGGTGAACGCTTATTCTTAACCGTCTGTGTGTAAACACTCTTTTTGAAAAAAATGAGCGATTTTTGATAGTGAATAAGTAGAATTAGTGATGCAATTGCATTGGGGAAATCGATAAAAATTAACGGCACTATAGTCTTATTATTGAAATAAATGAAAAATAGCGGTTAGCAATGAAATATTTATCATGCTAGCCATTGATACTTCTAACAATGTCAAAATATGCAAAGTGTCATATTGCGAGGTTACTATGGTTAGTGTGACGAGTTATACATATCCAACGGAAACAGAGAATGATAATAGTCATTTTCAGAGTCAAACTCAGAGCCAGGGCCTGAGCCAGAGTCTAAGAGATAGTATCGAGGGTAATATTGAAGCATTTGATGCGATGGAACAAAGTGGCCTGCTCGATAATTGTAGAACATTATCTAAAAATGCCACTTTTCGTGAGGTTTTCCGAAGTTTATTATTATACATTTTAGATTCTTTACATATCTATCGGCATGATATCAGTGGTAAATTGGTTTCTTATTTTCATGTTACGCCTGAATCAGCGAATGCGAATTATAAAACATGGATCGCTACCACAGGGATGGATAGCTATATAAAAATTGAGCAGACCGGCAGTGATAAGTTTAAAGTCACTGATGTGTATCGTGAGTTAAAAGGCAACAGTTTGAAAAAACAGAGTAGAGACAGGGATTTTAGTGGTCGTAATGTGAAAGAGTTTATAGGGTTATTATCAGAGCACGATGTATTGGAAAAGTATCAACTCTCAAAAGTAACAGTTGCTGCAAATGCTCTTAAGCTAGAAGTTGTTAATAATAATTCTGAAAATAAACGCAGTTTTGGAGTTACTGATGCTGAGCGCCAATTAAAAAAAGCGTTAAATGAACAAACTCAATTAACTCCAGATAAATTAATTCCAGATGATTGTAGTTATAAATCAGACATAAAAAAACTAGATGTTCTGGAGGGAGAGTTTAGTTCACTTCTTGCTGATGCAGCAAGACACGTTGGAGAGGGCAGCTCAATTATTTCATGTTGTGGAGTTAAAATAAATAGCACAATCCATGAATTTCTGAGGAATAAAACCATGGCTTTGTCTGGCCATGGAGGTGTTAGAAAATATAAAGCTTTCGAAAAGCTTTTTAGTGAAATTGTATTTACGCCAGATGAATGTAATATTGTGAGAAACTCTCTACAGAAAGATGGTGTTGAGAAAAAAATCAGAGAAAATATTATTTCTTGCCTCTCCAGTATTTCAGGAATAGGTAACCTGTATTATGCTTGTTCACAGGCATTTCCTGTCGCGCTTGATAGGGGGGATATTAATGTAATACAGGCAAACGATTCTGTTTCTGCCGGGCTTGATGATAACCCAGGGTTTTGTGCTTTGCTGGGAAAAACAAATTTGCTTGTTGCTGACTTTTCACAGCATACATTCACACAAACCCATTATATTGTAAAAGCCGAAATAAATGAAGCTGGTAACGATTTTAATATTGCTAATTTCATTTATCGAACATACGGTGAGGATTATATTCATAACGACTCAGTGGATGACTCTCTTAATGAGCGTTCCGCTGAAGATTATAGGTTTCTGGATGACTCTTTGTTACCTGAAAACGATTTCCGCAACAGGAGGAGAAATTTTTCAGGCAATATTGCAATCGCAACCTACAAATAATTCGCTTTTTCGCAATAACACGTACCAAACGCTTACCTTTCAGGTAAGCGTTTTGACGATAAGACCAACATCATTAAGCCAATACATACCCCATATCCAACTTGAACAACATCGCGCTTATCGTTAAGGTATGCGCGTTTTTTATCCGCCAGGACCCAATCATGATCACCGTTGCACTTATAGACGATCACCTCATCGTCCGCTCCGGCTTTGCGCAGCTGCTGGGGCTGGAACCTGATTTGCAGGTAGTTGCCGAGTTTGGTTCGGGGCGCGAGGCGTTGGCGGGGCTGCCGGGGCGCGGTGTGCAGGTGTGTATTTGCGATATCTCCATGCCCGATATCTCCGGTCTGGAGCTGCTAAGCCAGCTGCCGAAAGGTATGGCGACGATTATGCTCTCTGTTCATGACAGTCCGGCGCTGGTTGAGCAGGCGCTTAACGCGGGGGCGCGCGGCTTTCTCTCCAAGCGTTGTAGCCCTGACGAACTGATTGCTGCGGTGCATACGGTTGCCACGGGCGGCTGTTATCTGACGCCGGATATTGCTATTAAACTGGCATCTGGTCGCCAGGACCCGCTGACCAAACGTGAACGGCAGGTGGCAGAAAAACTGGCGCAAGGAATGGCGGTGAAAGAGATTGCTGCCGAACTGGGCTTGTCACCGAAAACGGTACACGTCCATCGCGCTAACCTGATGGAAAAACTGGGCGTCAGTAACGACGTTGAACTGGCGCGCCGCATGTTTGATGGCTGGTGATGAAGACGTTTTTCTCTCGCTTAATTACCGTTATTGCCTGCTTTTTTATCTTCTCTGCCGCGTGGTTTTGCTTGTGGAGTATCAGCCTGCACCTGGTTGAGCGCCCTGATATGGCGGTGCTGTTATTTCCGTTTGGTCTGCGTCTGGGGCTAATGCTGCAATGCCCGCGCGGCTACTGGCCGGTGCTGCTGGGAGCGGAGTGGCTGCTGATTTACTGGCTAACGCAGGCGGTCGGTTTAACCCATTTCTCCTTATTGATGATCGGTAGTTTACTGACGTTATTGCCCGTGGCGCTTATCTCGCGCTATCGCCATCAACGTGACTGGCGCACCCTGCTGTTACAGGGGGCAGCACTGACGGCGGCGGCGTTGTTGCAGTCGCTGCCCTGGCTTTGGCACGGGAAAGAGTCGTGGAATGCGCTGTTGCTGACTTTAACTGGCGGCCTGACGCTGGCCCCGATATGTCTGGTGTTCTGGCACTATCTCGCCAATAACATCTGGCTGCCGCTCGGGCCGTCGTTAGTTTCTCAACCGATCAACTGGCGCGGGCGGCATCTGGTCTGGTACTTGCTGCTGTTTGTTATCAGTCTCTGGCTCCAGTTGGGATTGCCGGACGAACTGTCGCGCTTTACGCCATTCTGCCTGGCGCTGCCGATTATCGCGCTGGCCTGGCACTACGGCTGGCAAGGGGCGCTGATTGCGACGTTGATGAACGCCATCGCGCTGATCGCCAGTCAAACCTGGCGCGATCATTCGGTGGATTTATTGCTCTCGCTGCTGGTGCAAAGTCTGACAGGGTTGTTACTGGGCGCAGGCATCCAGCGGTTGCGTGAACTTAACCAGTCGCTGCAAAAGGAACTAGCGCGCAATCAGCATCTGGCTGAACGTTTGTTAGAAACTGAAGAGAGCGTGCGCCGTGATGTGGCGCGTGAGCTGCACGACGATATCGGTCAGACCATCACTGCTATTCGTACTCAAGCAGGTATTGTTCAGCGGCTGGCGGCAGATAACGCCAGCGTGAAGCAGAGCGGGCAGCTCATCGAACACCTGTCGCTGGGTGTTTACGATGCGGTGCGCCGTTTGTTAGGGCGGTTACGTCCGCGCCAGCTGGATGATCTCACCCTGGAGCAGGCCATCCGCTCACTGATGCGGGAAATGGAGCTGGAAGGGCGCGGCATTGTCAGTCATCTCGAATGGCGAATCGATGAATCAGCGTTAAGCGAAAACCAGCGCGTGACGCTATTTCGCGTCTGCCAGGAAGGGTTGAACAACATTGTGAAACATGCCGATGCCAGCGCGGTCACGCTGCAAGGCTGGCAGCAGGATGAGCGGTTAATGCTGGTGATTGAAGACGATGGCAGCGGTTTACCGCCAGATTCCGGGCAACACGGTTTTGGCCTTACCGGAATGCGCGAGCGCGTAACGGCGCTGGGCGGCACATTGACCATTTCCTGTCTGCACGGCACGCGTGTCAGCGTTTCTCTACCTCAACGTTATGTCTAAGGTTCGATGATGTTGCCGTTTCTGAAAGCGCCAGCTGACGCGCCGTTGATTAGCGATAAACAAGAAATTGATGCCCGTTACCGTTACTGGCGTCGGCATATTCTGCTGACCATCTGGCTGGGTTACGCGCTGTTTTACTTCACGCGTAAAAGTTTTAACGCCGCCGTACCAGAAATCCTTGCTAACGGCGTGCTCAGCCGTAGCGATATTGGCCTGTTAGCGACCCTGTTTTACATTACCTACGGTGTGTCGAAGTTTGTCTCCGGCATTGTCAGCGATCGCTCAAATGCCCGTTATTTTATGGGGATAGGGCTTATTGCCACGGGCATTATCAACATTCTGTTTGGCTTCTCGACGTCGCTATGGGCGTTTGCCGTGCTCTGGGTGTTGAACGCCTTTTTCCAGGGCTGGGGTTCACCGGTGTGTGCGCGTCTGTTAACCGCCTGGTATTCTCGTACCGAGCGCGGCGGTTGGTGGGCATTATGGAACACGGCGCATAACGTCGGCGGCGCACTCATTCCCATTGTGATGGCAGCGAGCGCGCTGCATTACGGCTGGCGTGCCGGGATGATGATTGCCGGTTGTATGGCGATCGTCGTGGGGATTTTTCTCTGCTGGCGGCTGCGCGATCGCCCGCAGGCGTTAGGTTTACCAGCGGTTGGTGAATGGCGGCACGACGCGCTGGAGATTGCTCAACAACAAGAAGGGGCAGGGCTGACGCGTAAAGAGATCCTCACCAAGTATGTGTTGCTGAATCCGTATATCTGGCTGCTTTCGTTTTGCTATGTGCTGGTCTATGTGGTCCGGGCGGCGATCAACGACTGGGGCAATTTGTATATGTCCGAGACGCTGGGCGTCGATCTGGTCACGGCGAATACGGCAGTGACGATGTTTGAACTGGGCGGATTTATCGGTGCGCTGGTAGCGGGTTGGGGCTCGGACAAACTCTTTAACGGCAACCGCGGGCCGATGAATTTGATTTTCGCTGCCGGAATTTTGCTTTCAGTCGGCTCGCTGTGGCTGATGCCATTTGCCAGCTACGTGATGCAGGCAACCTGCTTCTTCACCATTGGTTTTTTTGTCTTTGGCCCGCAGATGTTAATCGGCATGGCGGCGGCAGAATGTTCCCACAAAGAGGCGGCAGGGGCGGCGACGGGGTTTGTCGGCTTGTTTGCTTATCTGGGGGCGTCGCTTGCTGGTTGGCCGCTGGCGAAAGTGCTCGATACCTGGCACTGGAGCGGATTTTTTGTGGTTATCTCTATCGCCGCCGGGATTTCCGCACTGCTGTTACTGCCCTTTTTGAACGCCCAGACACCGCGCGAAGCGTGATGCATCTCACCTTTTCACTTCATATCCGGCAAAACTAAGAAATTTTCCAGGTTTTGCCTGGACGCTATCTCAGGCCTGATTTGCTACTGATTTTTACAATGCATGCCTCACGCAGGTATTCATTTCAGGAGTAACCCATGCTGGCTTTCTTAAACCAGGTTCGCAAGCCGACCCTGGACCTTCCGCTCGAAGTGCGGCGCAAAATGTGGTTCAAACCGTTCATGCAATCCTACCTGGTGGTCTTTATCGGCTACCTGACGATGTACCTGATTCGCAAGAACTTTAACATCGCGCAGAACGATATGATTTCGACCTACGGGTTGAGCATGACGCAGCTGGGGATGATCGGCCTGGGTTTCTCCATCACTTATGGCGTGGGTAAAACGCTGGTTTCCTACTACGCCGACGGCAAAAACACCAAACAATTCCTGCCGTTCATGCTGATCCTGTCTGCCATTTGTATGCTGGGCTTCAGCGCCAGTATGGGCAGCGGCTCGGTTAGCCTGTTCCTGATGATTGCCTTCTACGCCTTAAGCGGCTTTTTCCAGAGCACCGGCGGTTCGTGCAGTTACTCCACCATCACCAAATGGACGCCGCGTCGTAAGCGCGGGACCTTCCTCGGTTTCTGGAACATTTCTCACAACCTTGGCGGTGCAGGCGCAGCAGGTGTGGCGCTGTTCGGCGCAAATTACCTGTTCGATGGTCATGTTATCGGCATGTTTATCTTCCCGTCGATTATCGCGCTGATTGTTGGTTTTATCGGCCTGCGTTACGGCAGCGACTCCCCGGAATCTTATGGCCTCGGCAAAGCTGAAGAGCTGTTCGGCGAGGAGATCAGTGAAGAGGATAAAGAGACAGAATCTACCGATATGACCAAGTGGCAGATCTTTGTTGAGTATGTGCTGAAAAACAAAGTGATCTGGCTGCTGTGCTTTGCCAACATTTTCCTCTATGTGGTGCGTATTGGTATCGACCAGTGGTCAACCGTGTATGCGTTCCAGGAACTGAAACTCTCTAAAGCGGTGGCGATTCAGGGCTTTACGCTGTTTGAAGCTGGTGCGCTGGTCGGTACGCTGCTGTGGGGCTGGCTCTCTGACCTGGCGAACGGTCGCCGTGGCCTGGTGGCCTGTATCGCGCTGGCGCTGATTATCGCCACGCTCGGTGTGTATCAACACGCCAGCAACCAATATATCTACCTGGCTTCTCTCTTTGCGTTGGGTTTCCTGGTCTTTGGCCCGCAATTGTTGATTGGTGTAGCTGCTGTTGGCTTTGTACCTAAAAAAGCGATTGGCGCTGCCGATGGTATTAAAGGCACCTTCGCTTACCTGATTGGTGACAGCTTTGCCAAGTTAGGTCTGGGAATGATTGCTGATGGGACGCCGGTATTTGGCCTTACCGGCTGGGCAGGCACCTTCGCCGCGCTGGATATCGCCGCGATTGGTTGTATCTGCCTGATGGCGATAGTGGCGGTGATGGAAGAACGCAAAATCCGCCGCGAGAAAAAAATTCAGCAGTTGACAGTGGCATAAACGTAACTGGTGACTTTTGCCCGGCATGACGCCGGGCTTTTTTTTATTATTCCGTGACTTCCAGCGTAGTGAAGGCAAACTTCTCGCCATCAAACAGCCCCTGACTGGTTAGTTTCAGCGCGGGGATCACTGGTAGAGAAAGAAACGCCATCTGAATAAACGGCTCATCGGGTAACGGACCGCATTCACGGGCGGCGGCTTTCAAGGCGTCAATTTGCTCCGCCAGTGACTGCGCCGTGTCGGTGCTCATTAGCCCGGCAATGGGCAACGGTAGATGACTTTGTACCTGACCGTTACGGACCACGCACAGCCCGCCGCCATCCTGAATCACCTGATTGACCGCCAGCGCCATCTCTTCTGCGCTACGACCGATCACCACAATATTATGGCTGTCATGGCTGACCGTCGCCGCCAGCGCACCTTCATTCAGGCCAAAGCCGCCGAGCAAACCACAGGCCGGAGCCAGCCGTTGCCCGTAACGCTCAAGTACGGCAATAAAGCACACATCATCGCGATCAAAACCATTTTCGCTGTAGACGCTGGAGCGGGAGTGGGTAATCAATTCGTTATGGATGGCCTCAATAACGCGATAGCGTTTTCCGGGGGTAAATTGCAGGGCAAAGTCACTGGCGGAAACTGGCTGGCGATCAATGGTATTGCCATATGGCGGGGCGGATTGTGCCAGTCTCGCCGACTCTTCCGCCTGTAAGGTTTGTGCATCGATCGGCTCGCCTTTCACCAGTACCTGCTGCACCGTGACCTTACGCGCATCGCTCAACAGGACGATATCGGCCTGCTTACCGGGTGCCAGTAAGCCGAGGTGATTCAGACCAAAGTGGCGCGCCGTCGACCAGCTGGCGACGCGATATGCCACATGCAGCGGCACATTGTGTTGTTCGATCAGGCGGCGAATTAAGGCATCGATGTGTCCTTCATGGGCGATCTCCCACGGGTTACGGTCATCAGTACAGAGCATGCATTGCGGGCTGTTAAATTCGTTGATCAACGTTGCCAGTGCGTTGAGATTGCGGGCAGCGGACCCTTCGCGGATCATCAACGACATGCCGAGTTGTAATTTCCGGCGTCCTTCTTCCAGCTGATAACTTTCGTGGCAGTTTTCAATACCCGCAGCAATATAGGCGTTAAGTTCTTTACCACCCAAACCCGGGCAGTGACCGTCCAGCGTCAGGTGGCGAAATGCATCCAGTTTATCGAGCAGCGCATTCTGCCCGCTAATTACGCCAGGGTAGTCCATCATTTCTGCAAGGCCGGTAACCTGCGGATGGTCCCGCCAGGCGAGCATCTGTTCAAGGGTAAAACTGGCACCGTTAACATCGCAGCCTTCCAGGGCGGGTACGCAAGAGCTGACCTGTAAGTACTGGTTTTGTCTTGCCTGTTCGGCACAGCGGGCAAACCAGGCGAATCCGGCTTCGCCCATCACGTTGACGATTTCATGAGGGTCGCAAATAACGGTCGTCAGGCCACGCGGCAGGGTAGCGGTTTCAAAGGTGACCGGCGTCATCATGCTGGATTCAATATGCAGGTGAGCATCAATAAACCCTGGCACCGCCGTTGCGCCGCGGGCATCAATCCGCTGCAAAGCCGGAGCATCAGTGTATTCTGCGCCAACACCAGCAATGTAACGTCCTTTAATCACAATTGGGCCGGAAATTTCTCCGCCATTGATCAGGTCGAGAATAGAGACATTATCAATAATATAATCGGCAACAGCGTCGCCACGGGAAACGGCTAACAATTCCTGGTATTCAGCCCGGCTAATGTGATGAAATTTATGGTTAATAGAATTATTCATATTTTTCTCATTTTGATTTTATCAATTTGATTATTATTTATCATAAAGAAACGTCGCGAGATTATTAAAGAATATCCATTAATGTGCAATTGAAATGTGATAATTATCACTGAACCGTTGTTGTCATTTGTTTTACAAAAGCAAGGGATTAAATCTCCTCCAATGGACAAAAAAATGAATAATGACAATACCGATTACGTGAGTAATGAATCAGGGACGCTTTCGCGATTATTTAAACTACCTCAGCATGGGACCACCGTCCGCACAGAATTGATTGCGGGGATGACCACTTTTTTAACCATGGTGTACATCGTTTTTGTGAACCCGCAAATCCTCGGCGCGGCACAAATGGACCCGAAAGTGGTGTTTGTTACCACCTGTTTGATTGCCGGTATCGGCAGTATTGCGATGGGGATATTTGCTAACTTACCCGTGGCGCTGGCTCCGGCAATGGGGCTGAACGCCTTCTTTGCGTTCGTGGTCGTGGGGGCGATGGGCATCTCCTGGCAGACCGGGATGGGCGCGATATTCTGGGGCGCAGTTGGGCTATTTCTGCTCACGCTGTTTCGTATCCGGTACTGGATGATCTCCAACATTCCATTAAGTTTACGTATTGGTATCACCAGCGGAATCGGATTATTTATCGCCTTAATGGGATTAAAAAATACTGGCGTTATTGTCGCCAATAAAGACACCCTGGTGATGATTGGCGATTTAAGTTCTCACGGCGTGTTGTTAGGTATTTTAGGGTTTTTTATTATAACCGTGTTGTCATCACGTCATTTTCATGCCGCGGTGCTTGTTTCTATTGTGGTGACGTCTTGCTGTGGATTATTTTTCGGTGATGTTCATTTTAGCGGCGTCTATTCCATTCCGCCTGATATTAGCGGCGTCATTGGTGAAGTAGATTTGAGCGGCGCGTTAACACTTGAACTCGCCGGTATCATTTTCTCCTTCATGCTGATCAACCTATTTGATTCATCAGGAACATTAATTGGTGTAACTGATAAAGCTGGCTTAATAGATAGTAACGGTAAATTCCCCAATATGAATAAGGCGCTATATGTTGATAGCGTCAGTTCGGTGGCGGGCGCGTTTATCGGCACCTCGTCTGTTACCGCCTATATTGAAAGTACTTCTGGTGTGGCAGTCGGTGGTCGCACGGGGCTGACTGCGGTTGTGGTCGGCGTTATGTTCCTGTTGGTTATGTTCTTCTCACCGCTGGTGGCGATGGTTCCTCCTTACGCAACCGCCGGAGCGTTAATCTTTGTTGGCGTGCTGATGACTTCGAGCCTGGCGCGCGTTAACTGGGATGATTTTACCGAATCGGTGCCTGCGTTTATTACCACGGTGATGATGCCCTTTACTTTCTCGATCACCGAAGGGATTGCACTCGGCTTTATGTCGTACTGCATCATGAAAGTATGCACCGGGCGCTGGCGCGATCTGAACCTGTGTGTGGTGGTGGTCGCAGCTCTGTTTGCACTGAAGATTATTCTGGTGGATTAGTAACTGGTGAGGGTTTCCAGATATCATGAGTTCTGATTACGCAGGAGAACTCATGATCTGGATAATGCTCGCCACGCTGGCGGTAGTGTTTGTGATTGGTTTTCGGGTGCTGACATCCGGGGCCAGAAAAGCGATTCGCCGTCTCAGCGATCGGCTGAATATCGATGTCGTACCCGTGGAGTCGATGGTCGATCAAATGGGAAAGTCAGCCGGTGACGAATTTTTACGTTATTTGCATCGCCCGGATGAGTCGCACCTGCAAAACGCCGCGCAGGTGTTGCTCATCTGGCAAATTGTCATTGTCGATGGTAGCGAACAGAACCTGCTGCAATGGCATCGGATTTTACAAAAAGCCCGTCTTGCCGCGCCGATTACCGATGCTCAGGTCAGGCTGGCGCTGGGTTTTCTGCGCGAAACCGAACCTGAAATGCAGGATATTAATGCTTTTCAGATGCGCTATAACGCGTTCTTTCAGCCTGCCGAAGGCGTTCACTGGCTGCATTAAAATCGTTTCGTCTTATCAGCCTACAGACCGCGCCTGACCTGTCGGGTGGATAAGGCGTTCATGCCGCATCCGGTATCGGAACTGACAGTAGGTGAACGCATTATCTACGTTCTATTTACAGCAGCACCTCCAGCCCGTGTTTTTGCACAATGCTGAGCAGTTTTAATGAAATGCCATTGGGGCGTTTAGCGCCACTTTCCCATTTTTGTACAGTTGAAACGCTGGTATTGAGATAGTGAGCGAAGACGGGCTGACTCACTTTTAATTTTTCCCGCAGTGCTTTTATCTCAACAGGTTGTAAGTCTTGCACGCTGGTCAGGCAGGCTTTGTCAAAAGTACGCATTGTTTCGGCAGAAATAGCATCGACGCTGGACAATCCAGCCGCTGCGCTGTGAATAGCCTCAAATGCAGGACTTTTAAATTTAGTTTTTGCAGTCATAGCAGATCTCTGTCAGTTCTTTAGTGTTAATCATTGCTGTTAGTTGGGCTTTCGTCAGGAAGGCATAATGCTTTGCAAGTTCACGAAACCCAGCCAGTTCCTGACTATTGATGTTCGACATATCCTGTTTTGCATATAAAAACGTGTAAAACCAATTGCTTCCCCCTTTTGCCAGAATAATTGCACGCTCACGATTTTGGTGAAGGCGCTTTTTAAAAACGCCACCACCAAGTACATCAGCTTTACCTTGTTCCGTTTCTAAAATGGCCCGGCACAACTCTTCATCTGTCATTGCATGAGACCTGGCTTCCCTTGCAAACCATTTGGTTTTAAACACGCGTATATCGTTGAGATCCTGTTATTAAAGTATATCACCAAGTGCAATACTTTATCCCTTGTTCCCAACACAATCGCGAAAATACATATCACCTTGCCCTATGATTTTTATTTCTTCGAGCAGCCTCGAACTTTTCCCACAACACCGTAAAAGTTGCAAAAACGTTAAATGCGTCACACATTTCAATGTTAAAGTGGTCGGCTTTTCCCCTGAAACATGCCACGGGTAACACCATGAGTGAATTTATTGCCGAAAACCGCGGCGCGGATGTCATCACCCGACCGAACTGGTCAGCCGTATTCTCGGTGGCGTTTTGCGTCGCCTGTCTGATTATCGTTGAGTTTTTGCCCGTCAGTTTGTTGACGCCAATGGCCCAGGATTTAGGCATTTCGGAAGGGGTTGCCGGGCAATCGGTGACCGTGACCGCCTTTGTGGCAATGTTTGCCAGTTTGTTTATTACCCAGACCATTCAGGCCACTGACCGCCGCTATGTTGTTATTTTGTTTGCCGTTTTGCTGACGCTCTCCTGCTTGCTGGTTTCCTTTGCTAACTCATTCAGTTTGCTTTTAATCGGTCGTGCCTGTCTGGGGCTGGCGCTGGGTGGGTTCTGGGCGATGTCGGCGTCGCTGACCATGCGTCTGGTACCGCCGCGTACGGTGCCGAAGGCGCTGTCGGTGATCTTCGGCGCGGTTTCTATTGCGCTGGTGATTGCCGCACCGTTGGGCAGTTTTTTAGGCGAGCTTATCGGTTGGCGCAATGTCTTTAATGCGGCGGCGGTGATGGGCGTGCTGTGTATTTTCTGGATTATCAAATCATTGCCTTCGCTGCCAGGCGAACCCTCGCATCAGAAACAAAATACTTTCCGCTTATTACAACGTCCGGGTGTGATGGCAGGGATGATCGCCATATTCATGTCTTTCGCCGGGCAGTTTGCTTTCTTCACGTATATTCGCCCGGTGTATATGAACCTGGCGGGATTCGGCGTGGATGGCTTAACGCTGGTGCTGTTGAGTTTTGGTATCGCCAGCTTTATTGGTACGTCGCTTTCGTCGTTCATTCTTAAACGTTCGGTAAAACTGGCCTTAGCAGGCGCGCCGTTAATACTGGCTGTGAGTGCGTTGGTGCTGACGTTGTGGGGAAGCGATAAAATCGTTGCTACCGGCGTGGCGATTATCTGGGGGCTAACTTTTGCATTGGTTCCTGTCGGCTGGTCAACGTGGATCACCCGCTCACTGGCCGATCAGGCAGAAAAAGCCGGGTCTATTCAGGTGGCGGTTATTCAGCTTGCTAATACCTGTGGCGCGGCAATCGGCGGTTATGCGCTGGATAATATTGGTCTGACTTCGCCGTTGATGTTGTCCGGCACATTGATGTTGCTGACGGCGTTATTGGTCACCGCAAAGGTGAAAATGAAGTAACGTATTTACAGGAGGGGTTACTGCTCTGGCGGGAAAGCTCTCCTGTTCTTCCCCCTGATAACCCTTGATCAGGTATTGTTCTTATCTTGTTGTTATTTCCATTATTCCGCCTGTATTCATCATTTGCTAATCATGAATCATCATTTTCCCTCATGTTAAAGAAAGGTCATTTAATCTGAACGCATAGCGACAGGGATGACAAATGGCAGGGAAAGCGCATGGGAATGGCGATCGTCGGGGCGATAACACCATATGTGGATTGGGGGATCGTTTACGTCGTCTGACCGCCGGTATTTGCCTGATAACACAAACTATTTTCCCTGTTATGGCTGCTGCCCCTACGCATATTAATTCTGCGCACTCGGATACTGCCGCGTCACTGATCCTGCCGAACGTTAAAACTATTCCATATACCCTGGGTGCGTTGGAATCGCCACCAACGGTCGCGGCACGCTTTGGTATCACCGTTGATGAATTACGTCGCCTGAATCAGTTCCGTACCTTTGCGCGGGGCTTTGACAATGTGCGTCAGGGCGATGAAATAGATGTGCCCCTCATTAACAGTAATAGCCCTGAAGCGCGCAACCTGAAAGCAATGCAGATGGAGCGCGACGGCAAAGATCCGCAAATGCAGGTCGCGGAAATGGCGCAGCAAAGCGGAACACTTTTAGCACGCGATATGGACAGTGAACAGGCGGCGAGTATGGCGCGTGGCTGGGTGGCTTCTTCTGCCTCTGCGCAGGCAACGGACTGGCTCAGTCGTTGGGGAACTGCCCGGGTATCTCTTGGTGTGGATGAAGATTTCAGCCTTAAAAGCTCGTCATTTGAATTTCTCCATCCCTGGTACGAAACGCCGGATAACCTGGTCTTCAGCCAGCACACACTTCACCGTACGGATGATCGCACTCAAACCAACCACGGTATCGGCTGGCGTTATTTCACATCGAGCTGGATGTCTGGCGTCAATATGTTTATCGATCATGACCTGACCCGCTATCACACCCGAACCGGGATGGGCGTTGAATACTGGCGCGATTACCTGAAACTGAGCGGCAACGGTTATCTGCGCCTCAGTAACTGGCGTAGTGCACCGGAACTCGACAATGACTATGAAGCACGTCCGGCGAACGGGTGGGATCTTCGCGCCGAAGGCTGGTTACCGGCCTGGCCGCAGCTGGGCGGCAAGCTGGTCTATGAACAATATTATGGCGATGAAGTGGCGCTGTTTGGTAAAGACGAGCGACAAAATGATCCTCACGCGATTACCGCAGGTTTGAGTTACACCCCCGTTCCCCTGATCTCCTTTAGTGCCGAGCAACGGCAGGGCAAACAGGGAGAAAACGACACCCGAATTGGTATGGAGTTGACGTTGCAACCCGGCCATTCACTGCAAAAACAGCTCGATCCGGCTGAAGTTGCAGCACGACGCAGCCTTGTGGGCAGTCGCTATGACCTGGTCGATCGTAATAACAATATTGTCCTCGAATATCGCAAGAAAGAGCTGGTGCGGCTGACGCTGACCGATCCGTTGAAAGGCAAGCCGGGTGAGGTTAAATCGCTGGTTTCTTCCTTGCAAACCAAATATGCGCTGAAAGGTTATGACATTGAAGCCGCCTCCCTGCAATCAGCGGGCGGAAAAGTAGCTGTTTCCGGCAAGGATATTCAGGTCACTATTCCTCCCTACCGATTCACGGCAATGCCTGAAACCGACAACACTTACCCGATAGCGGTTACAGCGGAAGATTCGAAAGGAAATTTCTCCCGGCGTGAAGAAAGTATGGTGGTCGTGGAAAAACCCACACTAAGCCTCACCGATTCAACGCTTTCTGTCGATCAGCAAATCCTGCTTGCTGATGGAAAATCAACCTCAACGCTGACCTATACCGCGCGAGATTCCAGCGGCAAGCCAATCCCAGGTATGACGTTAAAAACACAGGTGAAAGGTTTGCAGGATTTCGCCTTAAGCGAATGGAAAGACAACGGTAACGGAACCTATACCCAAATAGTTACCGCCGGGAAGACGTCTGGCGCGTTATCGCTGATGCCGCAATTTAACGGCGACGATATCGCTAAGACGCCAGCGCTGATTGCTATCGTGGCGAATACGGCATCCCGCGCTGACTCCACGATTGAGACAGACCAGGATAATTACGTCGCGGGTAAGCCGATAGTCGTTAAAGTGACCCTGAGAGATGATAACGGCAACGGGGTTACCGGACGAAAAGAACTTCTCAAACAAACCGTTAAAGTTGACAACACGAAGGCTGATGACGTTAGTGCCTGGACGGAAGAAAGTGAGGGAATTTACAAAGCAAGCTATACGGCCCATCTCATTGGCGACAAATTAACGGCCCAGCTGACGATGCCCGGCTGGCAAACCAAACATTCGGATGCGTTCAGTATTGCGGGTGATAAAGATACCGCCAAAATCGCTGCGATGCAGATCACCGCGAATAACGCAGTTGCCAGACGCGATCACAATACCGTCGCTGTGACGGTCAGGGATGTGCATCAAAATTTACTGCAGGGACAAAATGTTACCTTCACGGTCGTGAATGGTGCGGCGGTTTTTGCCGATCCAAATGGCGGTATTGTGACGACAGATAAAGACGGGATTGCCAGCGTTAACCTTGCCAGTGACCAGGCGGTAAACAGTCTTATCAAGGCCGAGATCAATGGCAGTAGTCAGTCTGTGGAAGTGAGCTTTATCACTGGCGATATCTCGCAGCTGACCTCCACCATCAAGACGGACGATGTGTCATACACCGCGGGTGGCAAGATAAAAGTGTCAGTTACCCTTATGGATGAGCAGAAAAACCTGGTGAAAGGGATGGCTTCGCTGCTGGCGGGTAGCAGTGTGGTCGAGGTGAGCGGTACAGATAAAAATGAAACGGGTAACTGGAGCGAAGAGTCTGATGGCGTTTACACCACCACCCGAACCGCGAAGATTGCTGGCGATCGCCATTACGCCACGCTGAAACTATCGACATGGAGTAGCGCGCAGCAATCCGATGCGTATGCCATCCGCGAAAGCGGAGCTGTGTTGGCTTATTCCTCCATCGTTACCGACAAAACGGCCTACACCGCGGGCGGCGCGATAAAAGTTACGGTAACACTCAAGGATAGCTATGAAAACCTGGTCGGGGGGCAACGAGACGCTATCAACCTGGCTATCCAGCTGCCAAATACAAAAGCGGAAAGCATTGCCTGGAATGAAGATCAAAAAGGAATTTATACCGCAACGTATACCGCCTTACTCCCTGGCACCGGTTTAAAAGCACAGCTACAGATGTCCGGCTGGGCGAACGCTCTGACTTCAAATGATTACAGTATTAGTGGCGATGCCGCCAGCGCACAAATTGTTGCGATGCAAGTGACAACGGGTAACCCGGATGTGCTGGCGAATGGCAGCGATCGACATACGGTGAATGTCCGGGTGGAAGATCAGTTTGGCAATGTGCTGTCGGAGCAGACCGTCACCTTTACGGTGACGAAGGGGGCGGCTGTATTTGCCAATGCAGGGCAGAGCGCAGATATCAGGACGGATGCGCATGGCATGGCAGAGGTTGATCTGAGCAGTACCGTAGCGGATGCCAGCACTGTTGAGGCTAAGATCAATCAAAGCAGCGATAGTAAAACGGTGAACTTTGTTGCTGATGTTAGCACGGCGCAAGTAGCGGAGCTGGTGGTGACGCAGGACGGCTCAGTGGCTGATGGTTCGACGGCGAACACGCTGCGGGCGAGGGTCACCGATGTGTTCGGGAATGCACTTGCCGGGCAGACGGTTAGCGTGTTGGCAGGCAACGGCGCAACGACTGCTCCGACGGTCACCACGCAGCCGGATGGCACGGTGGAGATCAGTGTCACCAGCCAGACCGCCGGAACCAGTGTGATCACCGCCAGCGTCAACAACAGCAGCCAGAGCCGGGATGTGACGTTTATCGCCGATGTCAGGACGGCGCAGATCGCTGATCTGGTGGTCATTAAGGACGGTTCAGAGGCAGACGGTGCGACGGCGAACACGCTGCGGGCGAGGGTAACCGATGCATTCGGTAATGCGCTTGCCGGGCAGACGGTCAGCGTGTTGGCGGACAACGGCGCAACGGTCGCTCCGGTGGTCACCACGCAGCCGGACGGCACGGTGGAAATCAGTGTCACCAGCCAGACGGCGGGCAGCAGTGCGGTCACCGTCAGTATCAACAGCAGCAGTCAGAGCCGGGACGTGACATTTATCGCGGATGTCAGAACGGCGCAGATCGCGGACCTGGTGGTCATTAAGGACGACTCAGTGGCAGACGGTGCAATGGCGAATATGCTGCGGGCGAGGGTCTCCGATGTGTTCGGTAATGCGCTTGCCGGGCAGACGGTCAGCGTGATGGCGGACAACGGTGCAGCGGTCGCTTCGACGATGACCACAAAGCCGGACGGCACGGTGGAGATCAGTGTCACCAGCCAGACGGCAGGAATCAGTGTGGTCACCGCCAGCATCAACAACAGCAGCCAGAGTCAGAACGTGACGTTTGTCGCGGATGTCAGGACGGCGAAGATAGCGGATCTGGTCGTTAGCCAGGATAACGCGGTGGCAGACGGTTCGACGGCGAACACGCTGCGGGCGAGGGTGACCGATGCGTTCGGTAATACGCTTGCCGGGCAGACGGTCAGCGTGATGGCAGGCAACGGCGCAACGGTTGCCCCAACGGTGATTACAGAGCCGGACGGCACGGCGGAGATCAGTGTCACCAGCCAGACGGCGGGAGTCAGTGCAGTCACCGCCAGCATCAACAACAGCAGCCAGAGCCGGGATGTGACGTTTATCGCCGATATCAGGACGGCGCAGATCGCGAGTCTGGAGGTGACGCAGGATAACGCCGTGGCTGACGGCGCAATGGCGAATACGCTGCAGGTGAGGGTCACCGATGCTAACGGTAATACGCTTGCCGGGCAGGCGGTCAGCGTGATGGCAGGTAACGGCGCAACGGTCGCTCCGGCGGTCACCACTCAGCCGGATGGCACGGTGGAGATCCCTGTCACCAGTCAGACGGCGGGAGCCAGTGCGGTCACCGCCAGTATCAACAACAGCAGCCTGAGCCGGGATGTGACGTTTATTGCGGATGTCAGGACGGCGCAGATCGCGGAGCTGGTGGTCATTAAGGACGGCTCAGCGGCAGACGGTGCGACGGCGAATACGCTGCAGGCGAGGGTCACCGACGCGTTCGGGAATGCGCTTGCCGGACAGACGGTCAGCGTGTTGGCAGACAACAGCGCAACGGTTGCTCCGGCGGTCATCACTGAGCCGGACGGTACGGTGGATATCTCAGTCACCAGCCAGACGGCAGGGATCAGTACAGTCACAGCAACCATCAACAACCATAGCCTGAGCCAGAGCGTGATGTTTATCGCCGATGTCAGGACGGCGCAGATCGCTGATCTGGTGGTCATTAAGGATGGTTCAGAGGCGGACGGTGCGACGGCGAACACGCTGCGGGCGAGGGTGACCGATGCGTTCGGCAATGCACTTGCCGGGCAGACGGTCAGCGTGTTGGCGGATAACGGCGCAACGGTCGCTCCGACGGTCATCACAGGGCAGGACGGCACGGTGGAAATCAGTGTCACCAGCCAGACGGCGGGGATCAGTACAGTCACTGCAACCATCAACAGCAGTAGTCAGAGTCAGAACGTGACATTTATCGCCGATGTCAGGACGGCGCAGATCGCGGAGCTGGTGGTCATTAAGGACGGCTCAGCGGCAGACGGTGTAATGGCGAATATGTTGCGGGCGAGGGTCACCGATGCGTTCGGTAATGCGCTTGCCGGACAGACGGTCAGCGTGTTGGCAGGCAACGGTGCCACGACTGCTCCGACGGTCACCACGCAGCCGGACGGGACGGTGGAGATCTCTGTCACCAGCCAGACCGCCGGAATCAGTGCGGTCACCGCCAGCATCAACAACAGCAGCCAGAGCCGAAACGTGACGTTTATCGCCGATGTCAGGACGGCGCAGATCGCGGATCTGGTGGTCATTAAGGACGGTTCAGAGGCGGACGGTGCGACGGCGAACACGCTACGGGCGAGGGTGACCGATGCATTCGGTAATGCGCTTGCCGGGCAGACGGTCAGCGTGACGGCAGGCAATGGCGCAACGGTCGCTCCGACGGTCACCACGCAACCGGACGGCACGGCGGAGATCAGTGTCACCAGCCAGACGGCGGGAGTCAGTGCAGTCACCGCCAGCATCAACAACAGCAGCCAGAGCCGGGATGTGACGTTTATCGCCGATATCAGCACGGCGCAGATCGCGGATCTGGTGGTCATTAAGGACGGTTCAGAGGCAGACGGTGCGACGGCGAACACGCTGCGGGCGAGGGTAACCGATGCATTCGGTAATGCGCTTGCCGGGCAGACGGTCAGCGTGATGGCAGGTAACGGCGCAACGGTCGCTCCGGCGGTCACCACTCAGCCGGATGGCACGGTGGAGATCAGTGTCACCAGCCAGACGGCGGGAATCAGTGCAGTCACTGCCAGCATCAACAGCAGCAGTCAGAGCCGGGACGTGACATTTATCGCCGATGTCAGGACAGCGAAGATCGCTGAACTGGAGGTCATCCGGGATAACGCGGTGGCAGACGGTTCGACGGCGAATACGCTGCAGGTGAAGGTCACCGATGCTAACGGTAATACGCTTGCCGGACAGACGGTCAGCGTGTTGGCGGGCAACAGCGCAACGGTTGCTTCGACGGTGACCACAAAGCCGGACGGCACGGTGGAGATCAGTGTCACCAGCCAGACGGCGGGCACCAGTACAGTCTCCGCCAGCATCAACAACAGCAGCCAGAGCCAGAACGTCACCTTTGTACCTGGTGATGCATCGCAGCTCACTTCAACCGTTGAAACAAATAAGTCGAACTATACGGTTGGAGAGACAATCACCATCACGGTAACGCTCCGGGATGCGTTCGATAATCTGGTAACCGGTGCAGCTTCACAGTTAGCCGCTGATGGTGTGCTGACGGTGGCTGGCACTGACCCGTCAGAAACGGGAAGCTGGGTTGAATCAGGTGGCGTGTATACCACAACCCGAATGGCGACGATTGCCAGCACCAATCAGCACGCCAACCTGCAATTGCAGACGTGGAGTGATGGCGTAACGTCAGACCGCTATGACATACAGTCCGGTTCTCCGGCGCAAGCCACATCAACTATCGCTACGGATAAAAACGCCTACACCGCTGGTGACACTATAACCGTCGCTGTGACGCTGAAAGACGCGCACGGTAACCTGGTTGAAGGGGGCGAGTCCTTATTGTCTGGTGATAACGTAACAGTAGAAGGAGCCGTACGTTCAGGAGGATGGTCTGAAACCGCCGGTGTTTATACTGCTACATGGTCGGCGCAAATGGCGGGAGACTCTCACCACGCGACGCTGAAGTTGTCTGAATGGGGCAGCAGTAAACAATCAGAGAGTTATTCCATCCACAGCGGTGCTCCGGTGCAGGCAAATTCTGCTATCAGGACAGATAAATCGGCATATATCGCCGGGGAGCCATTAACCGTCACAATAACGTTGCGGGATGAGTTTGGTAACCCTGCTTTAGGGCTGACATCAGAAGTCATCGAGTCTTATATTGATAGTTTCGCGGTAGGCGGCGCAACTCCCGATTCTATGCGGTGGGTCGAGCAGAATAATGGTGAATATACCATTGTCTGGACAGCATGGATTGCCGAGGAAAATCTGGTTGCCAGTCTGAAATTAAAAACATGGGCAGAGGAGATTAAGTCCTCGCTATACGGGATACAACCAGGTGCAGCGGCAAAAACTCAATCAACGATTGTCGCGGACAAAACGATATATATCGCTGGGGATAGCATAACGGTGACCGTTGTTCTTAAAGACGCCCAGGGTAACTTTATTACTGATGGTGTCGTTCAGCTTAATGAGGAAAACGTACAAGTCAGGAATGCGGATCCTATCCAGGGCAATAATTGGGTTTACAACGGCAATGGGCAATATCAAAGGCAGTATATGGCGCATTTTGCGGAAGCGAATTTGAATGCGCAACTGAAGATGGCTGGTTGGAGCGATGCCAATTATTCAAACAATTACACTATCAAACCAGGTGAAGTGAGTCCGCTTGGTTCACAGCTTCGTATACGAGAAGTTTTAGTAGTGGAAGGGGCGGATTTACCTGTCAGTGTTTTATTAGTTGATGATTTTGGAAATCCGGTGGATAACGGTCTGGATTTGCTGGATGATACAGTGTACTTACAAAATGTAGAAAAAAAAGAAGGGGAAAAATGGAGATATGTGGGTGATGGCATATATGAACGTACATATATGGCCTACCAAGAAGGAGAAAATTTAACTTCATTTATGGAGATTAAAGGTTGGCGTATATACGGACAACCATCCTATACCATCCTTCCTTTTGTGGAAGTCGAGTTGCTGAGTGTTAATGGTGTAAAATTCAGGGCGACAGATGGTTTTCCAGAAACAGGGTTTGATGGTGCAAAATTCACGCTGTTACTAACCCATAATATGAAAAATACGGATTATAATTGGACGGCTGGGATTTATGGAATTAATGTTGACAGTAATGGAGAAGTAACATTATCTGTGCTGATAAGAAGTGAAGTTACTATTACCGGGAAACCCAAGAATGGTAAAGGGAATGATGTTGTATTTAAATTCAAGATTAAAAAATGGTTTACTAGTTTAGGTGCTACCAGTAGTAATACCTGGGATATCATAAATACTTCATGTAGTTATGGTCAAATGCCGTCATCTTTAGAATTAGCGCAGCGGCCAAGCGGTGGGGTAGTACCGCGAAAAGTAGGTACGTTGTGGGGCGAATATGGTAATTTAAAAACTTATGGGAACGCTTTTAGCGGTACGGATTATTGGACAAGCACTCAGCTCATGGGAGTACACGAGAAATTTAATCCTGAAACTGGTATATCAGAGCTTGGAACAGGAAAGTCCTCTGGCTTGTGCGTAGAGTATTATTAACGAAGTAATCACTAAATTGCCCTGCATCAGCAGGGCAATTTATATTCGTTATTACGCAGAAGTACGCATCACACCAATAGTATTAAATTCATTTTTTACACTGAGCAAACGGGGGTCATGAAGCAAAACATTTGACCATAAATCATTCTCTTTAATTAATTGTTGCCAGCGCTTTTCATATTCTTTCTTACCATAAACAGTGTAAATTAACGGCAAAATCACACCATTGATTTTGTTAGTGTTAATATTTGCCAGTAACTTCATAATGTCATTTTTTATAGATGCGCCATAGATCAGAAACTTCGTATAAAGCGAGTTAACGCAGGTGTAATCAAGACCATGTTCAGGCTCAAGTTTAAGCAATAAACTTTTGGCTTTGTCATTATGTCCTTTCAGTGCCATGAACATAGCCAGAATAGAGGTAATAATTGGATTATTACAGGTGTTTTGACTGTTAAGATTTAATGCAAAAGATATCGCGTTATCGAGGGGGGATGTGTAATAAAGTATAATTAATTTAAGAATGCTTATGCCCATTTTATTGGGTTCAAGAGCAATGCTTTTTTCTATTAAATTAAATGCTCTTGCAAGGTCGCCGTTCAAAAAATATAGCAGCGACTGATAATAATAAACGTCTGGCGAATTAGGTTTGAGTAAATGTGCTTGCTTAAATAGCACATTAGACACTGAATGTTCATCTTTTAGCCCACTGATTAAACCCAGTAAACCCAATGCCTGAGAATTTGAAGGGTTAATTTCCAGAGCCTTTTCAATGGAGGTTACTGCCGTAGTTATTGCTTGTTTTTGTTCACTGATTCCAAGGAGTGCTAATGATATATGGCATTCCGCCAGGCAACAGTAGGGCAAGGTATTTTGCGGTTGCGTACTCACACAATCTCTAAATATTACTAATGCTCGTTTCAAACTTTCTGGTGTATAACGGTACATTTCCATCCTGCCATTCATATACATAACAGCAGAATCCAGAGATGGCATTTGTTGTGTATTAATAGATTTAAAATTAATGTTGGGTATTTTTTCAATAAGAATATTAATTACTTGTGATAATAATACGGAAAGAGGATTATCGGGGTTGAAATCAATACTTTGATGATCAATCAATTTATGCGTTCTGGCATGGATTAACTCAATAAATAAACGCCAGTTTTTACCATAGTGAACGACCTGACCCATAATATAATATTCTGGACCTGTTTTATTGATAAACTGATGGATGGTGGAGAAATCACTGGCCTCATTTGTTACCGAAGCGGGTAAAATATCTAAACCACAAAAAGCATATTTTGAAAGGCCCTGGACAAGTTCGTAATGGAGTTTTAGAACATTGATCGAACCTTCAGTACGAAAGGGAAAAACGGCAAGAGTGGTGGTCGACTTTACCGGTTCATTATCGGTCACAATCACAATAGGTACAGTAAAACGGTATCCACGACCATAGACCGTTTCGATATACTTACACTGTTTATTCTCATGCAAAAGTTTGCGCAATGCATAAATACATCGTGTTAGAGATTCATCACTGGCAACACTTGCGCTCCAGACCTTATCGATAATCTCTTCTTTGCTAACAATTTCACCGTCAGCATTAAGTAATAGAATGATAACGCCAAGTTCTTTCGGGGGAATATGATATTCTTTGTTTTTGAATAATAATATTCCATTGTTTTTTAATACAAAGTCGCCAAATATATATTGTTGTGTATTATTTTTTCCATGTTGCAGTTGCATAGAACGCTCCTTCCGTTTTCTCTATTCATAGTATTAATTTGATTAATATAAAATAAAGTATTGGCAGAATTGCTCTATCAAAAAACGCTCATTTTGTAAGATTGTGATGAAGAAATGAATGAAAGCAGATGCTTAATAATATGAAACGCTGGTCCCATTTTTCGGGACCAGATAGTAGGCGATAATTGTGGGTGTTACTTAATCAGAAACGTAAATAATCTTTCGCTGAATCAAACAACGCAGTAATGGTTGAAGATAATAATTTGATAATTGTATCGTAGGTGGAGTTGGCTGTACTGTATTTAGTCGTGATAACCTGCACGTCGGTTTTCATGTTTTCTGCCTGGCCGTTATAACCCGCCAGCCATGCCTGGTATTCAGCTGTGCTTATTTCATAACCGGTGAATTCTTTAGATATATTTTTTTCCTTCCCTTTATCGTCCCTATGCACCATTGAGTCTGAAGACTGACTCATACTGTCAATAATCTGAGGGTTGGGAATAATAACATACAGACCGCTACCTTGCGGTTCAACTTCGACAATCGGAGAAGGTGTGCGGTGTTTGGGATCGGGTGGAATTACCGGAAGTCCTAAAGCGGCGTACCATTTTTCTGCTTCTTCTAGTGGTACACCAATTTTGTCAGCAGGTGCCGGAGGGTATAAAACATAGTCTGGATTGTAATGATAGTGGAAATCACCATTAGGATATTTATCGATATAATAAAAATGCATCAAGGCTTTTTGGAATGCATTGACGTCAAAAACTATCGCATCGCCTTTTTTATTAGAGTGAGTCCATTTTCCCATATTGCTTTGGATATGTTCACTGAAGTCCTGCCAGTATGCGCTCATTATCTCAACGCTATTTGCATAGATTTCGAGGTAGTCGCTACCGAGCACACTCATCAAATCAGCAATATCACTGCATATATATTTATCACTTTTAAATTCGTTTGAACTACTGGCCGTTAAAGTACTGCTGGTTGCTGAACTTCTCATTTCAGGCGCAGAACTCTCTAAAGAAGCGATAGCGTGATTTAAGGTACCTTTGGTCGATGCCATTGCACTTGACCCGGTTGTGTTGTGAGCAACGTTAGCCAGGGTTTTTCTCACAGAGTTATGCAAGGTCAATATTTTAGCGGGATCCTTTAATTTTCCGTCAATAGTATTAACATTTTCTGTAAGCTGCAGAACGTTTTTTATCAGCGAATAACTTTCGTGTAAGAGCGCAGATCCTTTCTCTGACAGGTTCTCAGTTGGGAAATTTCTGAGCATGTTTTTAACGAAGTTAAGCTGTATGTCATGCTGGCATTTCCAGTCTTCATTTCGCGGGCTACGTTCACTGACTAAAGTTGATAGTTTTTCAACATCTTTCTTGAGCATAGCGCCAATATTATTATCCTTACTGGCGCTGTTATGCAAATTACCCTCGCTTTTGCTGTTTTCCAGTTGATGAGGCTCCTCACTTTGCGAGGATGCCTCTTGAAGAGGAATGTTTGCATTCTGCTGACGTAGAATATCTATATTTAAATTATTATCTTTATTAATCATGTGTCATTCCTCCTTAAATATAAGAAACTATTATTGCAATAATTTATGAGCGAATTCCTTGAACAATAGCACTATCAGTATCAATAATGGTTTGTATTATTTGCTGTAATAAATTGAGTGCCTGATCTCTTCCTTGAACATCACGATTAATTTGATCCAGATAGCTACTCATAACTGAATGCATGACATTTTTAGCCTGTTCAACAATGTCTTTTTCTGCATGAGTAGTACTTTCTAGAATTCTAAGTGATGCTTGAGTTGATTGATTAACAAGCTGTGAAAGTACATCTGCTTTACCTATAGTAAAATATTTATTATATTTCCTGTTATGTTTTATACTAATACGCTCGTTTTTATCTCTAATTTTTTCTTCCGTAGTTTCTTTTTCTTTATCGTAATATTTCAGGGTCTCTTCTTTTTGTTCTTCATCAAGTGTTGTATCTTTCGTTGTTGTTTTTATTTCTTCATCTATTTGCTTGAGATAAGCTTGTTGATCTTGAACTTCCCTTTTTAATCCTCGCTGTGTTTTATCATCAGTTCCACTGATAGTGTGCTTCTGATCAGGTGTAAGGGTTTGCATCTTTTCGGGATGGCTTCTGAAATTTGCTACAACAGATGCTGCAGCTCCAGCTGCGCCAACTGTTGACCCGGCAAGAACACCTGCCGAACTTGCCATTGTGGCGTGTACGGTTTCTGTTTTCTGATACTGGACAAGTTGTTCAAAAACGTTGCTCATAATAGCCTCAGACATAGCAGAGGCTTTATACATTGATGTGAATACCCTTAAAAATTCCTCCATAACAGCCTGTTGTCGCATGGTCAAATTATCTAGCATATCAAGGATATTATATTTAGATATTTTAATAGAACTCTGTTCTGCAGAACTGCTTGATTGACTGAATGAAATTGTAGCTTGGTCAAGGTCACCCCTCAAATTATCTAGCGTATTCCTTGAGTAATTAAGATTATCCAAAAGTTTTACTCTTAGTTCCGGACAGACTTCTCTGTCTGTATTTTTTAATATTATAAACTGAGAGCTTATGTCATGCTTAATATCTTTAAGGTTATAGTATTGCACAATTTTATTATCATTTGGTATGTTGTTTTCTTTACCATAATCTCTATCAAAGATTGTTTTATCGAGATTGTTAATATTATGTATGCTGGTCGCATTTTTAATTTCATAGGTGGCCATGTTAAAACCCTCTTATACGATAGAATGGGAAGCAAATTTTAAGGCTTCAGTTCGGTGTTGTAATACTCTTACCATCTGGCTTACCTCTTGTTCGACGGTTTTATCCACCCTTTGCAATACTGAAAGCATTTGTTCACGCGTTTTTGATAGATTACTCATGTCCTGTTGTAAAATTGCCATGTCGGCAGAGTTTCCAGCAACAAAACAATTCATCGTCGATGTTGCTATTGCACAGATGAGTAAGCCTATTTTCTCCAGGCCATTACTTATTTTGGCAATCAACTTCAACACTACGGCTGATGTTTGTAGCACGCTGCATACGCTGTCTAATACCTTTATAATATTTTTTGAAACGGAATTAATAATGGATTCAATGGTTGATTTTATAGTGCTTGTTATTTCTTTGGTGACTTCTTCGGCGGCTGTTTTTGATAATGCAGAAACAACGGCCCCTATTGCTACAGAACATATTACAGCTGCACCAATCATTACTGTCGCCATGACAATAGAAGCGGCTGCACTTGCGTAAATACTTTTAACCAGTTCAATCGTATCTTGATCGACACCAATAACGTCCAGAAGCGCGGTGATTGCGAGCAGAGTGGGATCAACTGTTTTAATCGCAGCCGAAAGACCTTCTACAACTTTCCCTAAAATCCAGCCGGTAGCCGTGGTGCCCAGAGCGATTTGACAAGTGATATCTACACCTAATACTACTGCGCCCGCTATTCCTCCAATAAGTGCCAATGCACCCGCAATACTTGAACCACCACTTGGAACTGCAGCAAGAAGACCAACAACAATTAAGACTGCGCTTACGGCAAAGGTAACTACAGTTACACACTCATTAACGATTTTTAAAACTTTAGTCGTGGTAGTATATTTACGTGCTGTTTCATTGAGTTTATTTTCCCTGACATGGTTAATCTCTTTCATTACCTCAGATTGATTTTTAATAGAGTCGCAATTGGTATCACCAATAACTTCCATTACTGAAGTAATCAAAAGGATAAATGTGGCTGTCGCGTTTCTATTTTTCTGGTTTTCCTGTGTCAGGCAAATATTGGTGGTGAAGTTATTAATCTGTTCTTGCTGTTGAATTTCGTCAAAAATTTCCATACTTTGGCCGATCGCAGCATCAGCATCCATAATGGCTGTATTTAACGATTTCTCAGCTAACGATTTTTTTTGTAATGACAGCGTGAGTGTTTTTTCAGCCGCATTTTTTTGCGTCAGTACTTTATTATATTGCGGATCGCCAGGTTGCAGTTGCGACAGCTCTTGATTCAATGTGTTGACTTTTTTCTCCAGCGATTGCACCTTTTTATCGACCGCATTGTAATTATTATTGGCCTGATGCATGATATCGTCGGCTTTTTGCGCATCATCTAATGACGAGGAGTAAGCGTCACTTAATTCACGAAACTTATTATGTGCCATTTCGTGTCGAAGCAGGGTGCTGTCAAGGTTATTATGCAAACGTGTTGTAATATCCTGATCGGCAATGCCTGTTAAATTACCCAAAATCATTGTCAGGCGGGCATCATTCGTCTTTGCTGTAGTGGCGTTGTCTGAATCTGAAACCTGTATTGTAGGCGGAGCAAGCATCGGTTTGTTTTCAAGACGAGCGCGAATATCGTTATCAAGGGATTTCGGGTTTTTATTAAGCCGCATGGGATCAACTTGCGTTTTGCTGCTGTCCTGCAGTCTTTTTTCCGCATCGCTATACTGTGTACGCAATGTTTCACTGATTTGTTCAAACGTGATCGTTTGTCCCGTAATCGGTGCCGACATAATTCACCTCCTTTTTAAGCTATCATCGGGTGTAATTAATTCTTTTTTATTTAACTCATGGCAGATGTTTATTCCCATCTAAAATGGCATCAACGGGAAAGTAAGTAATGTGTTTATTGTTATTCTTCTCATTTATTTTATCGCCATGGTTATTTTTTAAATCAACTGTGCCTTCCTCATGATATTTCCTGGCTAACTCTTCAGACGTAAAAGAAGCGTTTTTTCCGTTTATGTTCATTTTGCCGACTCACTCTGTTTGAACTTCCTCTTCGGAATTGGCTGTCAAAAGTTCAAGATAAGTTGTAGCCATCTCTTTAATTTTTTCATTTTGACTATAGGTTACGACTGTATTAAATAACTCCGTGGCCATTTTAATGTTTTTTAAGCCCATCTGGCATTGACCCATATAATAAACCAAAGAGAAATCGTTATCGGGAGATAGCATTAAACAGATATGATACATGTCGAATGCCTTTTGATAATCTTTCTTCAATTGACAGACGGCGGCATATCCTTTTAAGTAGTTATAATTTTGGAAATCATAAATACAGAGAAATTTAAAAAAAAGTTCAGCTTCGTCAAGTCTTCCTTTTTCATAAAAGTTATAAGCGTAAGCATAAACGCCTTCAAGGGTATCCGGGGTTATGCCATGCAGCTCTGCAAGCGTTGCTCCCATACCTAATGCACGTTCGAACTTACTGGCAATTTCTTTATTTTCTTCTAAATCCAGATTTGCGCTTTCCATCTCTACTCTCTCCTTTCGAACATTCTTTGTTCAGACTTCACCATTTTTTAGAGGGTGGTGATATCAAAATTCGCTCATTTTTATGCCCATCCGTTGGGCTTCGTTTTCTGCATTAAAAACAAGTATTGTTTCAATGAGATAAGATTTTCTATGTGATGAAATGAAAATAATGTAGAGGGAAATTTATCCACAATCCTGATGAACGGGTTCAATTTTGATTGGAATTTGAAAAAGCAGGTGATTTACTGATGTGCGAGCTTAAGTCAGCGGCTGCTGGCCTGAGCGCGGAGGTGTGCGAAATTCACATATCCGGGCATTCCACCTTACCCAGCGCTTCCCAGTAGTTATTCTGATTATTACGCTCCATCGCCACAATAGCTTCGCGGATATGTTGTTTGTTACTCTCATCAGACAACATTAATTTTTCCCACGCTTCGTCTGATAATGACGCCTGTGGCGTGCAAATTTTACGTAAATCTTGCAATACCGTGGTTTTCTCTTTTGCCGACTGTAGCGAGCTGAATGGCGACTCGGCCTGAGAAATGGCTGGAAAAGTCAGGAATACGGTAATCATGAGTAGCATCGTTGGCTTCATAGCGGCAACCTTCTGCAAATGTGCATCGAATGAAGCATAAGTGTAGTTTGCTTTTACCGCTCTCATCATGCTGTACGAAAGGTGTTTGCGTGGTCAGTAAGAAGTGCCAGTTTTTTATACCTTTTTCTTCTATTCGATAGCTTTTCGTTTTTTAAATCGTAGTGATCTTGCCATTATAGTCAGTTAATGATTAAAAAAAGGATAAAAAATGAAACTGACAACACATCATCTACGGGCGGGGGCCGCATTATTGCTGGCAGGAATTCTGCTGGCAGGTTGCGACCAGAGTAGCAGCGATGCAAAACACATTAAAGTTGGCGTTATAAATGGCGCAGAACAAGATGTCGCGGAAGTCGCTAAAAAGGTGGCAAAAGAGAAATATGGCCTCGATGTTGAACTGGTAGGATTTAGCGGTTCGTTGCTACCGAACGATGCGACAAATCATGGCGAGCTTGATGCGAACGTCTTCCAGCATCGGCCCTTTCTTGAACAAGATAATCAGGCGCATGGTTATAAACTGGTAGCGGTGGGAAATACGTTTGTCTTCCCTATGGCGGGTTATTCCAAAAAAATCAAAACCGTGGCGCAAATAAAAGAAGGCGCGACAGTGGCGATCCCCAACGACCCGACCAACCTTGGTCGCGCGCTTTTACTGTTGCAAAAAGAGAAGCTAATTACTCTGAAAGAGGGAAAAGGGTTATTACCTACCGCACTGGATATAACCGATAATCCTCGTCATTTGCAGATTATGGAACTCGAGGGGGCGCAGCTCCCGCGCGTACTGGATGATCCCAAAGTTGATGTGGCGATTATCAGCACCACTTACATTCAGCAGACCGGGCTTTCTCCGGTGCACGACAGCGTATTTATTGAAGATAAGAATTCGCCGTATGTGAATATTCTGGTGGCACGGGAAGATAATAAGAATGCAGAAAACGTGAAGGAATTTCTGCAATCTTATCAATCGCCCGAAGTCGCTAAAGCGGCAGAAACCATCTTTAACGGTGGCGCGGTGCCTGGCTGGTAATTCTCACTCATGCCGCGCCGGACGATTTATTTTTCTGGCGCGGCGACGGGAATCCATTGAAATCAAAATCACTGATGACAGAATCAGAAGCGTTCCCAGCCAGTCCGGTAATGTGAATGTGATCCCCAGCAACAGCAAAGAGAGCAGCGCGCTACTTAATGGTTCTGCACAGCTCAAAATGCTGGCTTTTGGACCGCCAATTAATTGTGCTCCTTTCAGGTACAGACTAAATGTCAGGGACGTACCAATGACCACCAAATAAAAAAACGCCAGAATCAAACTGCCATTAACCACAAAATTTGTCCCTTGTCTGGCATAAAATGGCAGCAGGATCAGACCACCAATGAGCATACTCCAGCCGACGACCGGTAACGTGCCATAGCGGGCAATCAGCGTTGAGGGATAGGTGGTATAGAATGCAGCAGCAAATGCCGAGGCAATGCCCCAGAATAACGCGGCAGGAGAGATCGATAATGACGTCGGATTACCGTGTGTCACCAATAAAAAAGTCCCGATCAGCGATGTCAAAATAGCGCAAAAAACCAGAATGCCCGGGCGCGATTTACGTACCAGTGAGAACCAGGCGACGATAATCGTCGGTGAGAGGAATTGCAGCACCGTTGCCGTGGCTGCGTTCGATTTTTCGATGGTTAGCAAAAAAGTGAGCTGTACGGTTAGCGCGCCAACCACGGAAAAAATCAGCAGACTAATGGCATCTTTGTGATTGTTAATAATAGAAAAGATTTTATCGCCATGAACAAATGACAGCGTCAGCAGAATCAAACCGGCGAATATCAAACGCGTCATAGTCAAAAACTGCGACGACATCTGGCTTTGCTCCATGATGTATTGCGCGCAGACCCCTGAACTTCCCCACAACACGGCGGCAATCAGAACGTTCAGCATCCCCTTTCTGGTGGAACCCATTTTTCCCTCTGCATACTGTTTTGTCGTTTATGTATGCAGGCATGATAGCAAAAATGGCGAGGATGGCTCTGTTTGCGCCACGCCGATTTTTCTTAGCCCAGACTGGTGAGCTAAATATCTTTAATAAACAGCAGGCAAATCATCGCAATACCCAACATCCCTATCGCCAGCCAGAACAACGCGTGGTAGCTCCAGATTTCAACCATAATTCCGTCAACAGAGCCGGCGATAATCCAGCCGACGCGTGAGGTATTTGCATATAACGTTGTCGCAGAGCCTATTTTTTCAGGCATCAGATCCTGAAAATAAAGCATGCCGATACCACAGAGAATACCAAGGAAAATGGCATTTAGAATTTGCAATTCCAGCTCAATTGCCGGAGTCGTCGCCATGAGTACGCTGGCGTAAAAACACATACCACTCACGATAGCAATGAGCATTAATAGCCGCTTGCCAATACGTTTCATGTAATAGCCTGCGATTAACATCATCGGAATTTCCAGACCGGCAGCGATACCAATCATTTCTCCAGCCAGTTTATCGGTTAGATGCAGTTCATCAATAATAAATAGCGGCATATTTATCATGTAGAGATTATTCGCCGCCCACATCATTGAACAGACTACAAAAAGTAGCCGTGTATCCCGCTTTCTATGGATGGAGGGTAAAATTTCTACGGGTTGGGTAACGACAGGAATATTTCTTTGTATTGATGGCAAAAACAACCAGACTATCAGTCCGCAAACAACAAATGCGATGGCAGCGGTGAGATACATCACTTTAAAACTAAATCCCATTGCCAGTTCATAAGCGAGCGGTGGCCCGATAACCCAGGCAAGCGAGATCTGAGCACGTAAAAATGTACTGAACATGACCGTCTCACGGCCTGTTCTGTCGGCGTGTTCACGGGCGAGGGCGAACATTTGCGGGTTTGCAGTGGAAGCAAAACTACTCAGAAGTACGCCCGTAGAGAGGAGAATGAAGTAGTTGCGATTCCACGCAAAAAGCGTGCAGGCCAACACTCCAAATAAGCAACATAGCAGGATCAGTAATTTACGGTCGCCTTGTTTATCGGAGTGCCTTGCCAGAAATTGACTGACCAGAATCCCCATAATAGCGCTACCGGTGAAGAAAAAACCTACCATTATAGGACGGGCTTTCAGTTCATCTGCGAGGAATATACTTAGGGTGGGAGTCTGGAGAGCGCCCGCAATACCCGTCAGAAAGGCGACAAGTAAAAATGCCGCGGCAGTGAGATCAAGTATTTTTGATGGAGTAGTAGCCGTTTTTTGCATTCTTCTGAATCACCGGGCGACAAAATATAACTGAGTTACAAATAAGTACCAGTCGAATGAGTATTGTATTAAGAATTTTTGAGTATCGCTGATACAACCAGAAAGCAATGCTAGCGCAATATTATAGGGCCAGCAATTGAGATTATTAGCAAAAGCATGTTAAGAGTTAATCACCGAATTTATATATTAATTATAGTAAGGCAATGAGCTATTTTTGATAGTAAAAATAAAACAAGTTGATTTGATATATTACATGAATAAATTAATCTTGATGGCAGTCTGATTATTGGTGAAGTTTATAGGTCAGTTTTTTCGTCAGCGGTTAAAGAAATAGAATAGTCGTATAAAAAAGGGTGTGCAGAAGCGTGTAAAACAACATCTTCACCTTAATGGCGATACCGTTGGCTGAGAGTCAGCAGGGGGGCAAATCACCTGCAAATAAACACGGCGCATGCTGGCGCGAATATCGCGGATGCGTTCGAGGACAGAAGAACCGACAGGCGGATTCTTCAGTCGCTCATCGTCCATCACAAAACTTTTGATCAGGTATTCCTGAAGCCAGTAGAAAATATCTGGATTGACAGTATTACGAGGGGTTGGAGAACGTATGAAGAGGCAAATTGGCGATCACAGGAGTCAAAATTGCCATATAACCATTTGATTCAAATCGTTTATATTTTTCTATTATAATTCATTTATACACATCCTTATACATATAATATCTATCGATTAATTTTTACACGTATCTTCACGCATGTTAACTCAGGAAAAAAATTTTTTTTCGAAAGAACTGTTCACACTGTTCACCTTTCTGTTTTCTCCTTTTATTTCAGAGTGATAGGTGGTGAATAATGGGTGAAGGGTGAACATTCGATTCTTCACCTCCGGCATTCTGCCGGTGTGACTCATACCGGTGATTAATCCCCCGAACTGAAATCACACAGGGAGAAAAAAGTTTTTTTTTGATTTGATTGTTCACACTGTTCACCTTTCATTTTTCTCTTTAAATTTCAGTGTGATAACGGGTGAATATACGGTGAAGGGTGAACAGTGGATTGTTCACCTTCGGGGAATTCAGGGATAAAAAAAGACCGGCAGATGCCGGTCAGGTGGGTCAGGCTGTCGCAGGGTCGTCACATTTTGGCAGCCAGTCGCCGTAGCTTTCCTCTTTCAGCGTCAGGTTGGTCTGTATCCCCTGTTTGGTATGGCGCTTCTCGTAATTCAGTCCGTATTCCTTCAGCATCACCGGCAGCCCCAGCCCGAACATTTTCAGACTGAGTACATTCCGGTAGCCGTTTGCCTCCATGTAGGCCAGATAGGCGTGATAGAGGTATTTACGGTAATTACGCGGGATGATACTGGCGTTCCCCATATACATGCCGCTGGTCTGCGGCAGGGTTTCCAGATAGCCGATAAAATCAAACGTCGGGTCGGCATCCCGTTTGATGTTCAGTGCCTCGTCTGAGTTCTGCTGGGACTGAAGCAGTGACCGGGCGAGCATCGGGTCGCTGAACTTCTGCATCAGGTGACGCACGATGACCGCCAGCTCGCGGGTGATTTTGTCCTTAAGCTGCGGGTCGCGCTCCTGCGGGGCTATCTGTTCCGGGAAGTGAATAATCACCCGCCGGCGTGACACGCCGCCGCTGCGGTCGGTGAAGCGCATCGGGTTATTGTTCACGGCCAGAATCACCGCCGGGATATGCGTGGAGTACGCATCCCGGTATTTCGGGTCCACGGACACCGCATCGCCGCCGGTGATGGCCTTGAGTCCGGCACCGTCGCCGCTCCATTTTTCCTGGTCCGGCAGGCGTATCAGTGAGAAGCCAGTTAACGCGGCACGTTCACGCGGGGATTCCAGCGTCTCAATGGTGGCCGACGTGGCGTTATCCTCCCCGGCCAGCAGGGTGGCTATTTCGGCCATGATACTTTTGCCGCTGCCGCCGGGACCGGTCACCTCCAGAAAGAGCTGCCAGTCGTAGCGGTTTGCCAGCACCATAAACAGTGCGGCCAGAATTACGTCGCGTTTTTCCGCACGACCACCGGCAGCACGGTCAAGCCAGCGCCAGAACGCGGGAGCGTGGGTTTCCAGCGTTTCACCGTCCACCGGCGGGGTGAAATCCACATCGCACAGGGTGCGCATCCAGTGTGACGGACTGTGCGGGTGGAACGTGCCGTTCTGCGTGTCGAGCACGCCGTTACGAAAGCCAATCAGGCGGCGGGAGGGGGCTTCCTGCTGTGGAATAATCAGCTTCAGGGTGTCCACCACGGAGGCCACCTTCCCGGAGGAGAACGGCGCGCGCAGACGCTGAAACAGCCCGGCCACATCCCGGGCAAAGTCCTGTGGCGGCAGCACCTTCCAGACACCATTTTCATAGCGGGACAGAAGCTGGCCGTTGGCATCGACCGCGAGCGCCTCACCGTAATGCTCATAGATACGCATGGCCTTTTCGCTGGTACTCATGGCGGAAAACTCTGCTTCGCTCATGGTGTCGAACGGGCTTTCAGCCGGTGGCCGGATGGCATCGTAAATGGCCTTACGGGTGGCTTCCCCGCCGTACTGCGTGAAGGCATCATTCCAGTCACCGAAGACCGGCGGCAGGGCAACAACGCCCTCACACGCATCTGCGGCTGCGGCGGCTTTTTTCTGGCCGTCACCGCTGAGGTCACGGTCTGCGGCAAGGACAATCTGACAGGCCGGATGCTTCTGCCGGGCAAGGCTGGCCAGAGAAAGGAGGTTCACGGAAGAAAGCGCCACCATCACCGTTTCACCGGTCAGGTGATGCACGGTAAGTGCGGTCGCGTATCCCTCCGCTATCCACAGACGTTTTCCGGCCTGATTCTGTCCTTCAAGGGTGTGACAGGTGCCCCTGACCTGTCCGCCTTTCAGGGTGCGCTTACGGCCGTCAGCACTGATTAACTGAAGGTTAACCAGTTCGCCGCTGTCGTCATACAGTGGCACCACAAGGTCACCGGCACGCCAGCTCACGCCACCGGCTCTGTGTGTGCCGGTCAGCATCCGGCATTCCCGGCCGGGAAAGCCCTTGCGGGTCAGGTAGGCGTTACCGGTTCCGGTACGGGTTTTCGCCATCAGGGTTTGTGCCAGTGCGGCGGCGTTCTTCCGGGCAGCGTCTGTTTCAGCACCGGCGGCGGCCGTCACTGCCGGGTCAGCCGGGGGCAGGCTGCCGGTCACGGCAGCCACCTTTGTGGCCGCGTCGGACGGGGAGACACCAAACACCTTTTCAACCAGTTTCAGGCCGTCACCGGCACCACACTGATTGCAGTACCAGGTGCCGCGCCCCTCCCTGTCATCAAAACGGAAGCGGTCACTCCCGCCACAGACCGGACAGGGCTGATGACGGTTTTTCAGCACCTGAATCCCCAGCGCCGGGAGGATACGCGGCCAGTGGCCGAGCGCATGGCTGACGGTGGCGGTTACGTTCATTTTCATGGTGTTGTTCTCCTTCAGTGCAGTACCGGCGCTTTTATGTGACGGGCACAGAGTTCATCCATCACAACCAGCCCGAGAAAGGACAGCGACGGCGCGGCCTTCAGGGGGCCGGATTCCATTAAATCTTCCAGCAGGGCACAGGCTATCTGACGCCCTTTTTCCTCACCGTGCTGGCGCAGATAAAAGCCTTCCAGCTCAGCGGCGATGGCCGCCTCCAGTGACTCAAGGGTGAGATGCGGGTAGCGGTGCTGACGTTCGCACACGGTCAGCCAGGCACAGGCGACAGCGCGACGGTAAAGGGCAGCGCGTAAGACGGGCGGTAAGGGTGTTTTCATTTGCTTTCCTCCCTGTGACAGATGACTGCATTCCGTGCCGGTTGCATTAACTGATAAGGCATATCTGCGTCTCCTGAAGACATGCGTATCCCTGCGCGAATACGCACATTTAATTTTTCGGGTGTCGTTTTTTAATTACAGATAATTGCGGTAACTGTTATCCGGGGTGGTTTCCGGGTCAGGCTCCGTGCGGGGAATTTCCCGCCATTCCCGCGCCACCGGTGCCGCCCGGCTGACCGGAACAGGATCCTGCGGGTAAATATCCAGATATTTCTCCCGCCATTTCTGTAATTCCGGGTCTCCGGCCATTTCTTTCAGTACCGCATGCCGGTTTACGGGGCTGCGTTTAAACAGGTCAGGACGGTCACAGGTAAATTCCCGCAGAAAACGCCCCAGCGGGATGTCTGTGGTGCGCCCGTCGGCGAGGATACGCACAAGGATACTGAATTTACGGCGGTACGGATTCCAGACAATGTCCGGGCAGCGGTACGGCATTTCCCACGGAATACCGTCTTCCAGAATGCCGACCACGGCCACATCGGAAAAACCGGCAGAACGGTAAATCTCACCGGGCTGGGGAAAATCAAACATGCGTCCTGTCTCCCCGGTCTTTCTGCTGGGCGAGAAAATCGCGGCACAGGCCTTTGGCTTTCAGCTCATTCAGCACAAAATCAATATCTTCATTCAGGTAGCTGAAAATATGCGGAATGTAGAGCTGATGCAGGCCGGAGAGTTCACGGTGAATCAAATCACCCCCAACAAACTGGGATACGGCGCTGGCGCGGTTGAGCTTATGGTAAGCCTCAATGCTGAGGTGTTCACGGGCGTCATGACGCGCTGAGACGGTCTGAGGGGCTTTTTTATTACGCACGGGACACCTCCACCACCGGCAGACGGGCAGCAAGGGAGAGCACATAGTCACGGACAAGGGAACGGCGGGCGCTGCGTTCATCACCGGCGACGGTGCGAAGCATACAGATACGGGGATGACGGTCTGCGCGACGGACAGCCGCAAACACAAAGACAAATTCAGGGTGTGAGGGGGTAAGGGTCGTAGCCATAAGGCAACCTCCGATAACAGCGTAAATGACGCTATCGCCGGAGTTCTCACGCTCGATGGCGATAGCCCAGACGGGGGTGAGAATACCGGCGTTATCGGAAACCGGCCAGCCCGGAGGCTGCCCCGCCTGAGCTACCATTGACTCAGTGGCATAACATGCGATTGCGAACAGGATCATACCTGCACGGCAAACCACACGCCACACCATAATCTGGTGCTCTGTGGCGTTGATTGCGACACAAAAAAAGACGCATGGCGCGTCATATGTCGCCGATAACATACTCGGGTTCTCACGCCCGGCTGCCGATTTTGCGGCAGCGGAAAAACTATATCCGCAAATGCCGGAAAAAGGCAAGCCAGAAAAAGGGAGTTTTTGCAGAGCGGGCATCATCATGCGTCGTACCCCCGTTTGCGTCCGGCAATGCGTCCGGCCATCCATGCGGTGACTTCAGAGTGCAGCCAGGCCACATTTTTACCGCCAAGACTCACCTGCGGCGGAAATTCCCCCTTACGGATGAGTTCATAGATGGTCGAGCGTGACAGGCCGCACAGGTGCATCACTTCCGGCAGACGTAAAAAACGCTCCTGCGTGATGTCCGGCAGCGGCATCAGTGGCGTCACAGGGGCGGGAGACGGGGAAGAAAAAACAGCTTGCATCGGGCTACCTCGTTAATGTCCATACAGCACCGGATAAGTCCGTCCGGCTTCGGGTAGCGCTTTATTTTGTGAATATTTTTGGCAGACGCAACAGGGGGGATTTGTTCCGGCAGCCTTACAATGCTTGTGTGTTTTTTGTTCATTCCCACTTAAAGTCATTTAAAGCCACTTAAAGCAATTCGTAATTTTTATAGTGAAATACAAATCGTTTCTTCTTATTCATTCACAGCGAATTAATAAAAACAAACAGTAGTAAACAGCACAAAAAGTCCATGAGCGGGTGAACAGTGGTGAACAGACGGTGAACAGTCATTACTGCGATTGTTCACCCTTTAACTTACTGTATTACTTATCTTTTTTCTTATGGTGAACAGAGGTGAACAGTAAAATATAAAAAAACAAACAGTAAGCCGGTTTTTCCTGCGACCTTTTCCTGGCTTGCCGGTCTGAGGATGAGTCTCCTGTGTCAGGACTGGCACATCTGCAATGCGTCGTGTTGTTGTCCGGTGTACGTCACAATTTTCTTAACCTGAAGTGACGAGGAGCCGGAAAATGTCTGACAACACCATCCCTGAATATCTGCAACCCGCACTGGCACAACTGGAAAAGGCCAGAGCCGCCCACCTTGAGAACGCCCGCCTGATGGATGAGACCGTCACGGCCATTGAACGGGCAGAGCAGGAAAAAAATGCGCTGGCGCAGGCCGACGGAAACGACGCTGACGACTGGCGCACGGCCTTTCGTGCAGCCGGTGGTGTCCTGAGCGATGAGCTGAAACAGCGCCACATTGAGCGCGTGGCACGCCGGGAGCTGGTACAGGAATATGACAATCTGGCCGTGGTGCTGAATTTTGAACGTGAACGCCTGAAAGGGGCGTGTGACAGCACGGCCACCGCCTACCGGAAGGCACATCATCACCTTCTGAGTCTGTATGCAGAGAATGAGCTGGAACACGCCCTGAATGAAACCTGTGAGGCGCTTGTCCGGGCAATGCATCTGAGTATCCTGGTACAGGAAAATCCGCTCGCCAACACCACCGGCCATCAGGGCTACGTCGCACCCGATAAAGCTGTCATGCAGCAGGTGAAATCATCGCTGGAACAGAAAATTAAACAGATGCAAATCAGCCTCAGCGGTGAGCCGGTTCTCCGGCTGGCAGGACTGTCAGCGGCAACACTCCCGCACATGGATTATGAGGTGGCAGGCACACCGGCACAGCGCAAGGTGTGGCAGAACAAAATAGACCAGCAGGGAGCAGAGCTTAAGGCCAGAGGGCTGCTGTCATGATGCGCTGCCCTTTCTGTCGTCATTCAGCGCATACCCGCACCAGCCGGTATGTGAGTGACAATGTCAAAGAAAGTTATCTGCAGTGCCAGAATATTTACTGTTCGGCGACATTTAAAACGCATGAGTCAATTTGTGCCGTGATTCGTTCTCCGGTCACGGAGGAAAAACCAGCACCGGCAAGCACAGCACCGGCTGTTGTCCGAAAAGTTAAAGGCTGTTACAGCTCACCATTCAACCATTAATCAGGAGACGGGGTGTGACCACAATGTCATTACAGCAGGCTTTTGAGGTCTGCCAGAATAACAAAGCGGCATGGCTGCAACGCAAAAATGAGCTGGCTGCAGCCGAACAGGAATATCTGCGGCTTCTGTCCGGGGAAGGCAGAAACGTCAGCCGCCTGGACGAATTACGCAATATTATCGAAGTCAGAAAATGGCAGGTGAATCAGGCCGCCGGTCGTTATATTCGTTCGCATGAAGCCGTTCAGCACATCAGCATCCGCGAGCGGCTGAATGATTTTATGCAGCAGCACGGCACAGCACTGGCGGCCGCACTGGCACCGGAGCTGATGGGCTACAGTGAGCTGACGGCCATTGCCCGAAACTGTGCCATACAGCGTGCCACAGATGCCCTGCGTGAAGCCCTTCTGTCCTGGCTTGCGAAGGGGGAAAAAATTAATTATTCCGCGCAGGATAGCGACATTTTAACGACCATCGGATTCAGGCCTGACGCGGCTTCGGTGGATGACAACCGTGAAAAATTCACCCCTGCGCAGAACATGATTTTTTCGCGTAAAAGTGCGCAACTGGCATCACGTCAGTCTGTGTAAAATTCCCCGAAAATCCGCCCGTTTTTACTGAAAAAAGCCATGCATCGATAAGGTGCATGGCTTTGCATGCGTTTTCCTGCCTCATTTTCTGCAGACCGCGCCATTCCCGGCGCGGTCTGAGCGTGTCAGTGCAACTGCATTAAAACCGCCCCGCAAAGCGGGCGGGCGAGGCGGGGAAAGCACTGCGCGCTAGGAACGAAATTATTTGTAATTATTTATTATCTCTTCAATCTTCAAAAGTGCTTGTGAGAAATCACTTAATTTCCGTGTGTTGACTATATAGCGTAATAAACCTCTGATTGTCTCTGCTTCTGAGTTAAATCTAAATCCTTTATAGTTTTCAACAAGCTTGGATACTTTCTCAGGAAGATTGTCATAGCTGTCTGAAATCTCTGATGCTAATAAAAATAATTCAAATTTAATCTTTCTTTCTTCATTGAAATCAGTTGTGGAAATATTTTTGATAAATGATTTTATTTTATCTCTATTCTTTTCTGTTGATATTCTGTACAGATCATATAGTATTGTTTCAGCAGCTCTTGCTTTATCTGTATTCGGATAAGAACTAATTTCATGAAGTAATTTATCGACCTTGCTGTCGTCTTCTATATTAACGCCCAGTTTTTTGGCTACTGAAAAAATATTAGCAAGGCCTCTATTGACTATAGCTATCACCTCATACCTACCAAGGTTTCTACTTATTAACTTATCGAGAATCGTGTATATTAAAGTTTTTATGCTGTCAGTGGATAAAGTTTCACTGTGGGTGTTGTACCTTATAACGACATATTCGGAAATAGCATCATAGAATGCTAGGTTGTGGTATGAGGACTTTAAAGTGTCGTTTAATGTTTTTAATACTACCGCGTCTTGCTCTGTGGTTATTTTCATTAAAGATAGTAGTTTTAATGCGTTGATTAACTTTCCTTCTATAGGGTTGAGAAACGTAGCGAACTTGCTATATGACTTCGCTAGGTTTTGCAGTACAGTATTTATTAACCAATCTAATTCTTTGGGTTGAACAGACAGCGATAATAGTTTTTTATCTTCTTTCCTTAGTATAAGAGATAGGGTTTTATTATCAATGTATTTAATGCATGAATATAATTCTAATCTTGTTAGAGAAATCTCGTCTTTATCAGAATCCTTGATTATTTTTATTTCAATGAATTTGCGAATCACATCCTTGAATTCTTTATAAACATCAATTAAACATCCATTTTTTACAACAAAAATTATAAGGTTTTCGAAAAGAAATTCCGTTTTATGAAGATCCCCGTCAACTAATAACTTTGTATTTCTTTTTCTTATATCGCTATACTTTGTTAATAATGAGCTAACGGTGTAGTGAAGATTTAATAAATAATTAAAGGTTACTAAATCATAGATTACGGAGACGGTTTTTTTTATATTTCTCGGTAAGTTATCATATAATTCATGAATTTTATTCTCCTCAAGAGTTGAGTATCTTTCTCTATTAATTGAAAAATCATACTTCAATCTATTCAAAATAATATTTTGATTGAAAAGCGATATGAGAATATTTGCATAGTCCTTTTGTCTGATCTCTTCTGATAATTCCTCCTCTATAATACTGTAAGCCTCATCGTATTTATTTAACTGGAAGCAATTATATTTCTTAGTCTTGTCTATACTATTTGCAACCTTATGGGGGCGTGTATAGGTAACTATTTCGTTATAGTTGAAATTAATTTCCTTATCTATTTTAATTAATGAATCATTTGGTAGCACTTCAGTAATCAGTAGCACTTCATCATGTTTATCGTTTAAAACAATACCATATATACTTGCTTTTTTTAATATAAAAAATAATTTTTGGAGATGCGGCTTATAGTCTTTAACTTTTTTATCATTACTGAGTATACTCAAAAACTTCTTATAAAATCCTCTTAGCTCTATATTATTATCATTAGAGGTTACTTCGGTGTCATAAAATTGCAATAAAGCTTTTGGTCCATTGTCATCAATATACATTAAACCGCAATTAGTGAAACATCTGGTAACTTGTTCAGCAAGTATTGCATTTAACGATTGAAGAGATCTCACTCTTGAATAAATAGCATTAATTATTTCGATATCATCTAAGTCTGCACATAGTTCTAGGCTATTTAGGCTATGCAGGAAAGTATATAACTTGTTTGAATATGAATTGTTATTGAAAGGTTTGATTGTTTCATCGGTTAAAATAATAGTGGTTATACCATGACTTTCAAGATATTTTCTTTGAGCAGGAATATCTTCGAATACTACTAAATACATAGGGGGTCTAACAGATGAATGATTCTGAGTCCATTTAATTATTTGCTTTAGATCTATATCATTATATGAATACCCCAAAAATAGCACAGTATGGGTGGAAATAACACTTTTAACATAATTTTCAATTAAGGGAAAATTGAAGCTATAATTTAAGTAATCATCTTCTTTAAAGACGATGTTGTGATTTTTAAAATCACCATGCATTTTTATCAATTTTTTGCCAAGGTAAGATTTCATCAAATCTTTGTCACTGCTTATTATATTATAAAAGTAAGATTTGGCATTTATAGCTGCTTCAAGCAAAGTGTCCCAATTCGTTGTGATAACAGAGTGAGGATTCAGTTTAAATATTAGATCGTGAATCTTTGAATGGGGAACATTTTCAGGAAAGAAATCTTTGATTCTTTTGTAGTAAAGATGCTCACCAAATGTGAGGTAATAAAGCTGTGCTATTTTTAAATAATCTGATTCATCTTTGATATTGAGATCTGAAATGAGAGTGTCAATTAAGTCCCCCCATGAAGGCATTTTGATAGTTTTTGTTTCAGAGGATTTTGAAACACCAGCCCCTACAAAAATAGCTAAAGACTCCTCATCTTTTGCTCTTAAAATACTAGCTATATGTTTGTTTAGCAAATCCATTGTATATACCTCTCAATATAATTTATCTGAATACCATTGCATCATTTTTTTTCTATGTTCAAGATATTGAGCATGATTGTAAGTCCCTCGGATTCTGTTTTTATCAACATGTGCCAATTGTATTTCAATCCATGCGCTATCAAACCCTTGTTCGTGCAATATTGTCGACATGGTATGCCGAAAACCGTGACCTGTAGCACGGCCTTTGTAGCCAATTAACTCAATCACTTGTGAAACACTTTCTTTTGAGATTGGCTTGCTGCGGTTGTTCCTGCCAATAAAGATGTAAGGGTAATGGCCGGTAATAGGTTTGAGCTGTTTGAAAAGGTCAACTACCTGAGTAGATAAAGGAACAATGTGAGGTCTACGCATTTTCATACGTTCCGCTGGTATCTCCCATATACCTTTTTCGAGGTCTACTTCTTCCCACGTAGCAAAGCGCATCTCCTGCGTTCTTACACCAGTCAGCATGACTATCTTCGTAGCATTTTTGGTGATGATGCTACCGGTATACGCTTCAAGATCTCGAATAAAATGAGGCAACTCTTCAGCGGATAAAAATGGATGGTGTTTTTGCTTGGGAACGGCCAGAGCGATAGCTAAATCAGGTGCAGGATTGTACTCAGCACGGCCAGTTATGATTGCATAGCGATAAACCTCACCGCATCTTTGACGCACCTTGCGTGTTTTCTCTAGTGCTCCACGTTTTTCGATTCGTCGTAATACTTCAAGCATAGACTGGCCCCCTGAATCTCCAGACAACCAATATCACTTAAATAAGTGATAGTCTTAATACTAGTTTTTAGACTAGTCATTGGAGAGCAGATGATTGATGTCTTAGGACC